>JADGRF010000222.1 GCA_017881055.1 Sandaracinaceae bacterium | reverse complement strand
TGTCGCAGCTCTCGGAGCAAGCGCTCTGGGAGCTGGAGGACAAGCACGACGTGGACATCGAGCGCGTCTACGGGCCCGGCCGCATCGCGTTGATGGCGTGGCTGCGAGCGCTGGTCGTTCTCACCTGGAGTCGCGAGAGTACCTCGCCGACCAAGGTTACCCGCACCACGCTCGGCGACAGCCCTCACCTGATCTCGATCATCGCCAAACACCCGGGGCCGTTCTATCGTGGTGGCGCCGTGCGCTCGGGCGACGACTCCGTGCACGCGCTCGATCCAGCACCCTACTTCGCAGCGCTCAAACACGTCCCCGTGGTCGAGATCAGCGGAGCGGTGGACTTCGAGCTCGTGCAACGTCTGTGCGTCGAGCTGGCGACCGCGCAGCCGGTGCACGACCATGCAGCTCATGAGGCGTGAGATCAAGACATCGCCGACGCAGGGCGCGCTGGAGGTGCAGAGCCTCTGCGATCGCCTGCTGCACATGGGCTTGAAGGTGCAAGCGATGATCTCTGGCAGCATGCGCGCGCTGGCCGAGCGCAACTCGCAGCTCGCGATGGTGCTGATCGCGGCCGATCACGACGTGAACCGCCTGGAGCTCTCCACCGACCAGATGTGCCTGCGGATCTTGGCCAGGCGCCAACCGGTAGCTTCCGAGCTGCGCACCGTGGCGTCCTGCGTGAAGATGGTCACCGACCTCGAGCGCATCGGAGACCTGGCCGTGCATATCTGCGAGCAAGTGCTGCGCCTCGACGCCGAACCCGTGCACGAGCTCGACACGGAACTATGGTCGCTGGGTGAGCACGCGCAGGGCATGGTGCGCGACGCGCTCTCGGCCTTCAGGCTGCGCGATGCGCAAGCGGCGCGCCGCGTGGTCCAGCAAGACGCGCAAGTGGGCGCATGTTTCGACCGTGTGTTCCGTCGCTCGGTTCAGGTGATGATCGAAGACACCAACGAGCTCTTGCGCGTGCACCAACTCCAGTCGGTCGCGACGCGCCTGCGGCAGATCGGCGATCACGCGAAGAACCTCGCTCAGATGGTGATCTTCATGGTCGAGGGCCGGGACGTGCGGCACCTGCCGGCGGCCACGCGCTCCGGGGTGTGAGCCCGCGGCGTGTGGAGCACAGGCGGCGCTGTCGGACGCGCTAGCGACGGTGCCAAACGAAGGCCTGACCGGGGCTGGCCACCGCGTGTTGCATCAACGCCTGGCGAACCTCCCAGACCGAATCTCGGACGGTGTGCTGCGCTCTGCCACGTTCGCGTGCGCGCAGCCAGCCATCGAGCACGCATAGCCAGGTGGCAGCAGGCTCGATGGCTTGCGTGCGCGCCGATGGCCACTCGCGAACGCGTGAGGCGATCGCCGGTTGCTCGAGCGATGCTGGTGTAGACACGGCCAGCACCACGCGTGCTCCGGGGGCCGCATGGGTCGGCAACGCATCCACAAAATGCTGAAGCACGCTGGGCGAGTGTCGAACGCGCTGGTCCAGACGCCCGCCGCTGACTTCGAACGCACGCCATACGCTGCCGGGTCGGGCTCGCTGTGCATTGAGCGATTCGGCAACCGCGCGAGACTGCCGCAGCAGACCGGGCGAGATGGCGCTGGGCTGTGCGAGCACGAACGCGTTGTACGGTGGCGACATGCATACGCCCAGCAGCTCCGCCGCAGGGAACTCGCAGAGCAAGCCGTCGAGCGCACCTCGGCCCCGGAACGCATAGGCGGCGATACCCGCCTCATCCCAGGCGCGACGTACCTGATGCGCGGTCACGTTCATGGTGGCGGCCAGGCGCCGGATGCTCCACACCGCCGCGTCCGGCGGCAGCGTGTGACGCGTGATCTCGACTAGCTCGCGCTGCGCAGCGTCCGAGAGCTTGCGCGGCTGTCCGATGCGCGGCAGGTCATGCAAGCCTGCATCGCCGTGCTCGCGGTAGCGGCGCCGCCACTTGTAGACTGTGAGCAACGACACATCCAGTTCGCGAGCGATCTCCGCGGTGTTCTTGCCTTGCAGACCGGCCACGATGATCCGGGCGCGCGCTGACAGGCGCGCATCGTCGTGGTTGGTGAGCGTCTGCAGGCGATGCAGCTCCTGCGGCGTGCTCGCGAAGGCTCCCCTGGCTCTGGCCTTCGACGTTCGCGCGCCTACCGGCTCAGGGTGCGTCGGCGAAAACATGAGCTACGTGTACTCTCGGTGCGTTCGGGCGGGTGCTACAAAGCAGTGACATTTGCGTGCACGGTCTGTGAGCTGGCAGGTCGGGGCGCTCGCAGGTGGCGCTGCGCTCAGCGCTGCCGCCCAGCGGTGAGCTCACTGCCTGCGAGCAGCTCCTGCGTCGGTCGCCATGCGCTGGTCAGGGCTTGCGCTTGCGCCACGAGCAGCTCCGTGAGCACGTGACCTGCGTCCGGCGTCGCCACGGCCGGCAGGCCCAGCAAGTGCCGGATCGTGGGCGCCACGTCCGCGATATGGCGGACTTGGCTCGCGGCCACCGGCCCGCGCGCGACGATGCCCGAGCCGGCAGCCACGAGCCAGGTGCGTGATGACTCGGCGTACTCTCCGCCGTGCTGAGCGAAGCCGTCTGCGCGTCCGTGGTCGGTGCTGATGAAGAGCGTGGTGGGGTGTCCGAGCGCCATCTCCTGGAAGACGACTTGCGCCACCCGCCCGATCAACGCATCGGCACGCCGCATGGCATCCAGATAGCTGCGGTAGTCGTCAGCGTGGCCGTACTCGTCGGTGTCACCGAGGCCGATGAACAAGAAGCGCGGATGTGCCGCTTGCAGAAAGGCGAGCGCCGCCTCCCCGGTGTACGCATCCGGTCGGAAGTCCCCATCGCCAGGCTCCGCACTGGCGCGCGCGCCGGCAGCGAAGGCCTTCGCCACGGCTGCGTTCGCTTCGAGCTGCTCGCGATGAGCGCCGCCGTGTCGGCCCGCCGAGCTTTGGACCCCACCGTCGAGCATGCTCGCAGCCAGCTCGATGCCGGGCCATGAGCTGAAGAGCGCAGCGGTCCCGCAGCCATCAGCCGCAAGCTCGTCGAAGAGCGTTGCCGTGCGGACTCGACCGCAGTCGTTGCCGCCACAGCCCGTGTGAGTGCGGCCCGTCAGCAGCTCGATGTAGCCCGGCAGCGAGACGAAGTTCGGACCCGATGCGTGGATCGCAGCCTGGTCCGGACCCGCACCGAGCGCGGCGCCGTCGAGCGCGATCAGCCGGTGCAGGTTGGGCATCAGCCGTTCTGCGCTGAGCCGCTCGTGCGCAGCGAGCCCGTGAGCCTGGGCTTGGGCCGCATCCACGCCGCCGAAGACCTCTTGCCAGCGCACGCCATCGAGCGTCAGCAGCACCACCGACGACTTCTGGCACGCCGCCCGCGGGGTCGATGCAGCGCTGTCCGACGCCACCGGCTCAGCCGCCGCCGACGAGTCACCGCCGCTGCTGGTACCAAGCGCGCACAGCAGCAGCGCGCCGGTGAGTCGGACGATGTGTGCGCTCCGAGTCAGCATCGCCAGCAGGTTGCGCGGCGCGCGTGGCAATGAGATCGCAGACGCGTGAAAGTTTCGCGCTAGTTTCGCGACCGAAGTGCGAGCATTGCGTGACGGACCCGCGAACTTCGTGCGGGCGCCTCGAGGCGCGCCCCGGGCTGGCGCTCACGGCTTCTTCGGGAGTTGGTCACAGCTGGTGTAGGGGATGACGGGCGACTTTTCGTGCTTCAGCAGTGCGTCGAGGTACACGAACCCCGACAGCCCGGCGTTGATTGCACCGCGCATGGTCCAGCGCGTCACGTCGTCACGTGTCAGCTGGTACGCGGGTTTTCCGGCTTGCTGCGCGAACAACTGGTCCGGGCAGAACGGAACCGGCTGCCCGGCGCGCGCGAACTGCTGAACGAGCGCCTGTGCCGTTGCGAGGTCGTTCGGATCCGTTGGCTTCTTGAAGCACCAAGGCGCTCGTACGCTCGCGCCGAGGCTGGGCAGGATCTGCCCCTGGTCATCCCCGACCGGGTAATTGGCGGGGTAGCCCGAGCGACTGTACAGGCCGATGTCGTCGTAGCTGTTGCCGCTGATCGGATCGGTGTAGGTGGTGATGCGGATCTGCTGCGTGCTCGTGATCTGATCGATCTTCAGGCCCGGCGGCATGCTCACCACGCGCACCGGCAGCGGGTTGTCGAGCCCGCACAGCTTCTGCCACATCTCGAAGTCACCGTTCTCCGGGATGACCGCGGGCGGAAGATGATGCGACGGGCTGCTCGATGCGCC
>JADGRF010000221.1 GCA_017881055.1 Sandaracinaceae bacterium | reverse complement strand
TGGCCGACCACAAGTACGGCTGTGCGGTGGTCATGCACCAGGGGAAAGTGGTCGGCATCTTCACCACGATCGACGTCTGCCGCGCATTCGCCGAGCTCCTGAGCAAGCGCCTCGCGTAAAGCCATGAAGAAGGCCCAAAAGAAGACTGTGGATGCGCGCTCGGCCTTGGAAGCCATGGTTGGGCCGTTGACGTTGGTTCTTACTTGAGCGCGATCCGAGCAGGGGAGCACATGGCCCTGGAAGCGTTCGCGAAGAAGCTCGGCGTGTGCGGGCCAATCTCTGCGACGTACGCGGTTGGCGATTGCGCGTGCGCGCATGCGTCATCGGTTTAGCGATCGCGTCGCCGGATTCCCCGATCCAAGAGCGTGTTCGACATCTTGTATCGGCCGCCTGACGACACGCCGACCGATGACGATGCGGTCGAGCCTTGTCGCGAAGTTGCGTGTTGGTCGCATGCGCGTCGTGGATTTTGGGAAGCCACCGTAGCCAAGTGCGTTGTCGCTCGCGAAGGACTCGCGCGCATCGGACGCATCTTCGAGCTCGACGCCACATGGCGCCACCGCGCGCCTGCAGAGATCGCTGCGCTGCGAAACGCGCATCTGCGTCCACACCTCGATGCGTTCTTCGCTTGGGCGCAGCTCGAGCACGACAAAGTTCGAGACCAGCGCGGCCTCTTGCGCTCGGCGCTCGGCTACGCAACGCGTCAGCAAGACGGACTCATGCGCTTTCTCGAAAATGGTCGACTCGAGATGACCAACAATCGCTCCGAGCGCGCGCTGCGCACCATCGCCGTCGGAAGAAAAGTTTGGTCTTGAATCCGTCGCAGGGGCGTCTACGTTCAAGTTGGAGGTCGCCCATGCGCCCCACTCGACCAAGCGATGTTCGCGACCTGATCTTGCGTCAGCACGCCGACCTCGGCGCAAGTTTGGCGGAGCTCGCCGCAGTTTCTGCGGATCTCGGTGCGCGCGGCGGGGCGCATTCTACGGCTGATGTCACGCGATTGTGCAAACGCCTGTTCGCACAGCTGTCTCAGCACCTGGCTCTCGAAGACGGCGTGCTTGCTCCGGCGTTGCGCGAAGCTGACGCCTGGGGGAACGAGCGCGCAGACGCCCTGGTTCGACACCATCAGGAGCAACGTCGAGAGCTGACGTTCCTGATGGGCACGGACGAGTTCGATCCACAGCAGCTGGCGCCACGACTCGCGCAGCTACTGAAGGATCTACGAGAAGACATGGCGCATGAGGAGGCTGACATCCTGTCGGCGGATCTCTTGCGCGACGACGTCGTCGCCATCGCCATGGAGGACGGCTAGAGCGGAGGGCATCATGACAATCATCGGCGAGCTCATGTCGCACGAGCGACTCGTGACTGTCGGACCAGGCTTGTCGACCCGGGACGCCGTTCGCAAATGCATCGACGAAGGCGTCAGTCATTTGCTGGTGATCGAAGGTGGCGGTTTGATCGGCCTGTGCTGCATTTGTGATCTGGACGGGAGCGAACTGCGTCACACCGTGAGCGACTGCATGAGCACGAAGCTCGTGAGCGTGCGCGCCGACACTGGCGCACAGGAGGCCGCCGAGCTCATGCAGACGCGCGGTGTCAGCTGCTTGCCGGTGCTCGGCGAGGGCGTGTTGCAGGGCGTCATCACCCTGAACGACCTGCGTGCCGCAGGAATCGTGGACTCCCTGCTAAGTCGCTGCAGCGCATGCGGCGGCGATGATCACGTGCGCTGCACAGGCCACGGACGCTGCGTCGGCCTGTGCCTCGAATGCATGCGGAAGTCCGAGCCGCCGGGCGCCGACGAAGACATCGGCGGAAGCGGCTAGTCTGTGCAGCTGACGTAACGTCAGCTCGCCCCGAAGATCGACAGAATGCAGCTGACGAGAACAACGCATTCTGCTGAAGCAGAAGCGCTGCGGCGGTCGGTTGTAGGCTAACGACATCTGAACTACGCGCGAGGCCGCAGTAGACGCGTGCTGCGCTATCAGAACCAGCGGCGGATGCCGAAGCTGACGTCGAACAGCGCCGGTCCTACGGTAGCTGACACGGCAGCTTCGCAGAAGTTATCATCCGTCAACTCGCGCGCGGACCCTGGTTTGTGTCGCTTGCGCACTACGCGCCTCGACGCTCACTTCAGTTTCGAGATGCGAACGTGCAGCTCCGAGATCGACAACGCTTCGACTCGCTCGTGCAGTGAGTAGGACCGTGCACCCGGGTAGATCACGAACAATCGCGTCAGGCCGAGGTCTTCGAGGGCGATGTGCATCGACTTCGTGAGCGTCGGGGTGTCGGACAGCTTCATCTCGAACCCGTACCGCTTGCCGCCGCGCATGACCAGGAGGTCGAGCTCGGCACCCTGGTGGGTGCGCCAGAAGTACTGGAACTGCCTGGCTTGTGCGGACTTCGCCGGTGCTTACGTAGGCGCACGAGTGCACCAAACTAAACCCTCCCGAGGTCCTGTGGACACTGCACGTCCGGCAATGAGCTCTTGCTGCAGTGCATGGGGCGCAGGCGCGGTATGCCTGGTGCTCGCGATGCTGTCCGCGTGCAACGACGACACGAGCACACCGCAACCCGGCAAGCTGGTCGTCCCCAAGGGCGCGCTCTTGGCGATGTCCGATGCGGCGCACGACACGACCCCGGACGCCAGCGACAGCGAGGTGAAGTCGCTCGGCGCTGACAATCGAGCGTTCGCCTTTGCGCTCTGGGACGAGCTCGCGAAGAAGCCAGGCAACTTGTTCTGCTCGCCGTACAGCATCTCGACCGCGCTGGCGATGACGTACGCAGGCGCACGCGGAAACACGGCCGCGGAGATGAAGAGCGCTCTTCACTTCAACGCAGAGCAGGCCAAGCTGCACGCGGCCTTCAACGCCACGAGCCTCGCGCTCACCGGCCGCAAAGACGAGCTGGAGAAAGACACTGCGGGCGACGGCTTCGAGCTCGACGTGGTCAACCAGGCCTGGGGCGACAAGCAAATGCATTTCGAGGCCAGCTACCTCGACATCCTGGCGATCAACTACGGCGCAGGCTTGTTCCTGGTCGATTTCGCGGGGGACCCGAACGGCGCTCGCACGATCATCAACGGTTGGGTCGCGGACAAAACGCACGACCGCATCGCGATGCTGATCCCCGAAGGCTCGATCGACAATGCCACGAGCCTGGTGCTCACCAACGCCGTCTACTTCAAGGCGAGCTGGCTTTCCAAGTTCGATCCGCAGAAGACCGACAGTGCCGCGTTCCATGCAGCGGGCGGCGATCAACAAGCGAAGATGATGCACCAGGGTCTCGAAGCGCACTACGCCGAGAGCGCAGATTATCAAGCCGTGGATCTGCCCTATGTGTCGAAGTCGGTGCGCATGCTCGTGGTGATGCCGGCGCAGGATCGCTTCGAGGCGGTCAGCGGCGCGCTCGGCGCAACCTTCGACGACGCGCGGCAACACCTGGCCAGCTACTACGTGACGCTGTCGATGCCGAAGGTCTCGTTCAAGTCGAAGCCGCCGTTGGTAGCGCCGCTCATGGCGCTCGGGATGAAAGACGCGTTCACCTCGGACGCGGATTTCTCCGGCATCGACGGCGCACGCGATCTCTTCATCCAAGACGTCGTTCACGAAGCGTTCGTCGCCGTAGACGAAAACGGCACCGAAGCGGCGGCTGCAACGGCGGTGATCATCGGAAAGGCGTCGGCTCCCCAAGCTGCGACACTCACGCTCGATCGTCCGTTCTTCTTCTTCGTCTACGACGAACCAACCGGAGAGCTCTTGTTCATGGGTCGAGTCATGGACCCAACCGCATCGTAGTTTCGTCGAAGCTAATAGCGCACACATTGCCCGAGGTGACTCCATGCAAGATCTGACGCAACGTAGTCTTGGCACGTTGCTGCTGGCAGCTGCTCTGCTCGCCGGCTGCAACAAGGAACAACCGCCCGAGCCAGCGCCGGCCGCGCCCGAGGCCCCGGCCGCGCCGGCACCGGCGCCCACGCCTCCCGCGTTCGACGCGAGCGCCGTGCAGCAACGCGCCAGAGCCATCTTCGCCCCGCTGCCCGTCAGCGCGGAGAGCGCGAGCAATCCGTCCACCGATGCGCGCACCGCGCTCGGCCGTCAGCTGTACTACGAGCCGCGCCTGTCGAAGAACCACGACATCTCTTGCAACAGCTGCCACTCGCTGAGCGCCTACGGCATCGACGTGCGTACGCCGGGCGCCAAGACCTCCGCCGGTCACAAGGGCCAGCTCGGCGACCGCAACTCCCCGACCGTCTACAACGCTGCGTTGCACTTCGTGCAGTTCTGGGATGGGCGCTCGCCCGACGTCGAGGCGCAGGCCCTGGGACCGATGCGCAATCCCGTCGAGATGGCCATGCCGAGCGACGCGCACATCGTAAAGCTCCTCCAGTCCATCCCAGGGTATGCGCAGCTGTTCAAGGCCGCGTTCCCGGATGACAAAGATCCGATCACGTTTGCCAACGTGGCCAAGGCCATCGGCGCGTTCGAACGCAAGCTGGTCACGCCGGGTCGCTTCGACAAATTCCTGCGCGGCGACACCAGCGCGCTCACGGAGCCGGAAGCCAAGGGCCTGGCGGCGTTCATGGACGCCGGCTGCATCGCGTGCCACATGGGCCCAACGGTCGGCGGCACGATGTACCAAAAGCTCGGCCTGATGAAGCCGTACCCCACCAAGGACGAAGGCCGCTTCCAGGAGACAAAGAACGAGGCCGACAAGTTCTTCTTCAAGGTCCCGTCGCTGCGCAACATCGAGAAGACCGCGCCCTACTTCCACGATGGCTCGCTGCCGCAGCTGGAAGATGCGGTGAAGGTCATGGTCGAGTACCAGACCGCGAAGGGAAAGTTCAGCGACGAAGAGCTGCAGAACGTGCTCGCGTTCCTGAAGAGCCTGACCGGCGAGCTGCCCGGCGACTACATCAAAGAGCCCGCGGCTCTGCCACCCAGCAAGACCACGCCCAAGCCAGATCCGAGCTGAGACCGCCGTGCGGCATGGCCGCGTCCTGCGGTGGCTGCCAGATCGTGTCGGTGCGATTAAGAGATGGCCGGTGCTCCGTGAAGAGCGGCACCGCTCAGCCCTGGTGTGTGATCTCTGGCTTCAGCTGGTGTGCCGTACGTCGAACGCTACGTGATCGCGAGCGTAGTCGTGCAGCGTGACGTGCTCTCGATGTCGATTGAACCGGTGAGTGGCTCGCTGGACTCGATGCTGAGTGTAATCATGATGCTATGAAGGGATGCGGAACGCGCGTGTCAGCTGGAGTACGCCGAACAGCGAGCCGATGTGCGTCGTGCCCGCGAGTCCAGCCTTAGCGCGGATCGGGCGGTCGCCGCAGTGCACCCTTGCGCCACAGGCGAAGGTCGCTGGGCAAGCCGAAATCCGAAAAAATCACGGAATAGCCCCGGGGCATGCGTCCGCCGAAGCCGTTGTAGGTGAGGACGTGAGTGCCCGCTGGCGCAGCCCGCAACAGGTCGGTCACCGCCCCGATGCCTTGCATGTAGCGGTCGCTGCTGAGCTCGACTTCGTCGTCGAGATGGTCGCCGTAGCCGAGCAGGTTCTCGCCGAACGGGTTGTACAAGTAGTAAGCATCCGCTGCAGGCGTAGCGATTTGGCCGAAGGTGGCATGCTCGAACCGAACGCGGTCAGTTACACCGAATGTGGCGGCCAGCGTGCGCGCTGCCGCGACGAGGCGTGAGCGTTGCTCCAATCCGAGAAACCGGCAGCGCGCGACCAGTGCCGCCGCCACGCAGAACTTGCCCGCGCCCGAGCCGATGTCCACGACGCTCTCGATCCCGAGCGCCTCGAACCAACTCGCGGCGCGCGCAGCGACGGCCAGCTGGGACCAGTACCTGGTCGAAACCGAGCGCAGCTCCGGCGCCATGCAGCGATCGAACGTCGCGTCCGTCGGCCAGTGGCCCGCACGGATCGCGGCGGCGAGCTGCTCGGGCGAGCTGGCCTCCGGGCTTTTCTCTGGCACCGGAAGTTGCATCACGCCGGCGGTCAATGGACCGAGTCCGCGAGGCGCACCGCGAGCGCGCAATGCTGCGCCACGA
>JADGRF010000220.1 GCA_017881055.1 Sandaracinaceae bacterium | reverse complement strand
CTTGCGGGTGGTCTGGGTCGACGTCGCGGAAGTCGTGGCAGCAGATGCTGTCGGAGGTGTAGCGCTGTGCGCGCGCGAAGGTGGGAAGCTCCAGCACGTCGATCTCGTTTTGCACGTCTTGCAGCCCCCCCAGCAGCCGCGCGCGTTCAAGGTGCATGCGCGGGCTCCCGTGCGCTGAGGTCGTAGAACGCACCCGACTCGATGAAGCGCACGAAGGCGTTCACGAGCTCGAGCTTCGGAGCACCTGGCGGGCAGTGGCCTTTGAGCGGTCCGGGCGCGTCGAGCTTCTCGCCGAGCAAGCGTTCGATGAGCTCGCTCTGCCGTGCACGCAAGCTGGTCAAGCTCACGCTGCGCTGGACGAGATCCGCGTAAGCGGCCGGGAAGCGCCCGTGCAAGGTCTCGTCGTCCAAGCGTAGCGCTGCTGCAGCTGTCGCTCCGGCATGGCAGCCGGAGGTCGCGCAGTGCTTGGCGAGCAGTGGCTTGATGGTGGTAACGAAGTCGACGTCGTGCACGGCACTCACGATTTGGGGCTTACGCGGCGCGCGCGGGTTGCGATCGCTGTACGCCGCCAGGGTCAGCGAGGCGGCACTGATCGCGTCCGGGGCGGGAACCTGAGCGTCTTTCGGATTGCCGCTGATGGCGCCATGACACGGCGCACAGCTGTGGCCGTAGCTCTTCTGGTTCGTGCCGCCGCTCACCGTCTCGAGACCGTCGGTGTAGTAGTAGCGGTCGAGCTGCGTGCCCAGCATCATGCCGCGCTTGTCGAGCAGCTGCAGCCGCAGCGCTGTATGACTGGGCACCTGCAACCACGCCGAGCGATCGTCGGCAACGGGGAGCTCCGCGCTCGCTCGCACCGGCAGCGCGGCAGACAAGCCCACCGTAGTGCCGCCGTCCGGGTAGCGCGCGAAGTCGCTGCTGCGCGTCCCGCGCTCTGCGAGCAAGCGCACGGCGCCGAAGTCTTCGCTCAAGTAGCGCGGTCCATAGGGTGAGACGCGGCCGAAGAGCACGGCCAGCACGGCCACGTCGCGCAGGTTGATGAAGCCGTGATCCACGGCAGGGTCGGTGACGCTTTGGTGCTCATCGTCTTCGTTCGCCGCGCATACACAGCCACGGCCGAGCGCAGCGCAAAGCCAGACTCCTGCAACAGTGGCGTCAGCTCGCGCAGCTGCGGGCCACTGGCCGTGTCCACGATGCGCGCATGCGCAATCAGGTCTTCTCCGGGATGCGCTGCGTCGTCCATCGCCAAGAGCAAGCTGCCGTCCGGCAACACCGACAGGTCGCGGTAACGCGGCTCGGTGCCCAGCCAGCTCAGCGGTGGTCGGTATCCGCCATAACTTGGTTGCGAGCCTTGCCAGCCGACCGGCGGTCCATAGGTCTGCTGCAACACCACGTTGCCCGCCGCCACGCTCACGTCCGCGAGCGCAGGACCGAGCGAGCGATCGAGCACGCCGAGCACACCGCGATCGTCGTGCAGCAGCGCGTTCGGCAGCACCACCACCACCTGTCGGCCGTCGGGAAGATCTTGCGCGCGCAGTGGCGCCAGCGCGGCCACGCTGGACCCGAAGTGCGCGTGGTACTCGGTCTCCGCATGGAAGCGCGGATCGTGGTCGAGTGGGAAACGAAACAGCACGGACTCCGCGCTCCACTGGCCCGTGCGTCGCGAGGCGAAGATCAGCTCTCCGCGCGTCTTGCCCGATGCAAGAAATGCCGGTGCGACCTCGGGCGCCGGCGTGAAGGTCAGTTGCTCGAAGCGTCCGTGCGCATCGAGCGCGACCAGCTCCGGTGCGATGCCATCGGCGTCTTCTCCCGCGTGGCCGTGACCGTCCCAGACGGCAACCCACCGGCCATCGGGTGCGTAGACAGGCTGCACGAACGAGCCCGTGATTCCCGCCTGCACGGGCAAGCGTCGTGCCTTGCGGGTCGCAAGCTCGATCTCATAGAGCGAGAACTCTGGGTCGTGTGCCTTGCGCATCGTGAAGGTGACGGCACGCCCATCGTGCGACACGGCAGGGTCTCTCACTTCGGCGGCTTCCGCGGGATGCAGTGCTGCGCTTAGATTCGCTTCGCGGCCCGGCACGACGGGCCACGCCGTAAGAAATAGATCACTGCCGGTCGGCTCGTGGGCGATGCGAAAAGGCTCGCGTGCGCTGACGGGGCCACGCACGTACACGATCGACGTCGGCTTGCGCGCGCTGCCGATCCCGAGGGCCGCACGCTCGGCGCGCGCCCAGCGCAGGATGGCGCGCGGCAGCGGCGCATCGAGCGGTGCACCCGCCGGTGCTTCGGGGAACGCGGTGCCGGCGCCGCCGCGATGGGTGATGCCGCCATCCGCTGCACCGAGCGCCTTGCGCAGCAAGCGTGAGCGTGCAGGGTCGTCGCTCCATAGATCGAGGAACTTGCGGACAGTGAGGTAGCTCGCGCGCACGTCGACCTCGGAGAGCTCGCCGGTCGCGGCTGTCGGATGCACCGAGAATGCGGTCGTCGCGACGTCGCTCGGACCGTGACACTGCGCGCGGGCACAGCGCTGCGCGAGCTGCGGCAGGACCTCGCGCCCGAACTGCGCCTCGAGCGTGCTCAGATCGAGATCTTCACCGCCGCTGCCCACAGCTTCGCTCTCGATCCAGCGCATGAGATCGCGCGCGGCCGCCTCTTGTGGCCCTTGCAGGAGCACGCCGCCGAAGTGCGGGCCGCCGCCGAAGCGACTGGGCATCGGCACGCGCAGCAGCGACGACAGCTCTGCCGGTCCGCGCGTATACACGTGTTGCAGCGCCGCGCTGCGCGCTTGACTCTGGCTCGCGATCGCTCCGTCGGCGCCCACACGGATGAACAGGCCCGAGCTGTTCGGCAGAGCCTCCCCCGCGCCGAGCCCGTGACACGCGGTCGTGACACAGCGCGACTGCAACACTGGCATGGCCAGCCGCTCGAACTGGCTCTTGCCGTCAGCCTGCGCGCAAGCGCCGAGCAGCAAGCTCAGCACGCACGGCGCCCAGCTCCAGCCGCGGCGGCGCGGAGCTGCGCGACCGCGGCGCGTGCGTGCGAGCTGCATGCACACTACCTGTACACACGATGCGCAGTGGCACGCTCGAAG
>JADGRF010000219.1 GCA_017881055.1 Sandaracinaceae bacterium | reverse complement strand
CGGCTTGCGGCGATGGCCAAAGAGGTCGCGGCTCTGCGCGGCGACGAGGGCCACAAGCAGTACGAGCTGGAGATCGTGCGCCTGCAGGAGCAGATGGCGGCGCTGAAAACCAAGCTCTTTGCAGCCTCCAGCGAGAAGCAGAAGAAAGCCGACGCGCAAGGCTCATAGGAAGGATGAAAGGCCTGTCGGAGCCGCTGGCGAGTTTACATAACGACCGAACCACGCCATGAATTTTGTGGCCCTGCTCACCCATCTTCTGCGGCGGCAGAACGTGACCAGCCGCGCTTCCGGCGTGCGGCCCACAATCGGCTCCTTCTTCAGCTGGCGATCGAAGCTCTCGCTCTCCAGCCGAAGCGCCGAGACCAGCACCAAGTCCTTGCTTGGAAACCGCGCGTACAACGTGCCGAGCGCAACCTTTGCCGCGACCGGGAGATCACGCTGCCGCACGTTCTCGAAGCCGCCTTGCTCCGCGAGCGTGATGGCCGCCTTCAGAATTCGCAGCTCGACGTCGTCCATACCGGCCGAGCGTACCACGTGCTCGTCGAACGAATCGCGGCCGGTCATCGCGCGACGGAAGCTGTGGTGTTATGAGCGGGCATTGCCCGGGGAGATATTTCGCATGCGCATCCACCTCTTGATCCTGTCGCTGGCGCTCACGATCGCCGGCTGTCCAAGCTCCAGCACCAGCTCGAAAGCGGCCGATGGCGGCGCAGCTGGCAGCGCTGGCGGTAGCACGGGCGGCGCCGGCAATTCAGCCGCTGATGGCGGCAGCCAGCACGACGCGGGCGGGGGCAGCACCGGTACTGGCGGCGCGGGATGCGAGCTGATCTACGGCGGCATGGTCGCGGGTTGCGTCGAGTACCAGTCGGCGAACGATTACGCGACGGCCAAGGGCGTGTGCACCTCGCACGGCAGCATGTGGCTGACGGCGTGTCCTACGGCCGGACGAATCGGCGGCTGCAAGGTTCCACCGGGTGCCGCAGGCGGAGCTCCGGGCGGCACGATTCGCTGGTCGTACATGGGCAACGTCAGCTGCTCGTCAGGCGAAACCAAGCTGGACGCACAGGGCGCGGTCACCACGAGCGGCGACGCCGATGCAGCAGCTGCGCTCCCGGTCGGCCCGGGCGGCCCGATCTCGAGCGCGTGCAAGATGGGATTGATGGCGCAGGCGCCACTCAGCACCATCTACGGCGTCTGCACACCCGACAGCATCTGCAACGCCTGCATCACGACCGACTATGCTGCCAAGTCGTGCCAGACTAGCCAGCGTTTCCAGAGCCTGCTCAGCCTGGCGTGCGTAAACCCGAGCACGATGTTGGCTGCCTGTAAGACCGAGTGCGGTAAGTAACGGTCGGCGGCTACAGCAGCTCGATCGCAACGAATGTTCCGCAACTGACGCGCAAAAGCTCGGGTGGCGGTACACTCGCCGGATGCTCGCCCATCGTCTGCCAAGTCTGCTCCTGTTCGTCGTAGCCACGTTTGCAGCTGCTTGCACGAGCAGCTCAGGCAATCCGCCCGCTGCTGACGGCGGCGGCTCGCAACTCGACGGTGGTGCCCACGATGCGGCCACGCGCGACAGCGGCCAGACTGCCGACCAAGACGCTGCGCTCGCGTCCGATGCTGGAGCTAGCGCGGCACCCGGCGCCTTCACGCTGGACTCGCCCCAGCTCGGCGACTCCGACGTGGCCGTCAAGCCGACGCTTTCCTGGACCAACGCACCCGCAGCCGACAGCTACACGGTCGAGGTCAGCGCGGACAGCACGTTCGTGGCGGCCAACTTCGTGAAGAAGACCGGTGTCACGGACACCTCACTGACGCTCACGACGGCGCTGAAGCCCGGGGTGATCTACTACTGGCGCGTGAAAGCAGAGAACAGCGCAGGCAAGACGCTCGCCAGCAACGGACCGTTCTGGATGTCGTCCGGTGTCGACGTCGGGTCCAGCCCGCACGGTGTCGCGATCACGCCCGATGGCAAGACCGCGGTCGTTGCCAACGCCGGAAACCCAGGGGGCGTCACGTTCGTGAACCTGAAGACGTTCGCCACGCAAGCGCTGTCGTTTGCGGGCCAAGTCAGCAGCCAACCTGCCATCGTGACCATCACACCGGATGGCACGACTGCGCTCGTGGCGCAGCTGAACAACGTGATCCTCGTGGATGTGAGCGCGAAGAGCGTGTCCGGCGCCTTCAACGCACCGTGCGTGGGCACGACGCTGTACGGCGTGGCCGTGACACCGGATGGCGCGTCCGCGGTGGTGCCCGACTTGAGCAGCGGCTGCACCAAGACCGTAGTCGACCTCGTGGCGTTACCGGGCGCGACGCTGACCAGCGCGTTTCAACCGGCCGGCAACCCCAACGCGTTCGGTGTCGCAGTGACACCCGACGGAGCCTCCGCTCTCTTGACCGGCGGCGTGACCGCAACCAGCATGTTGCAGCTTACGCTCGCCAGCGGCACGTTCAGCACGATCGCCAACACCAGCTCCACCTACGGCGTAGCGATCACGCCCGACGGCACGCTCGCGCTCGCGACCTCGGGTTCTTCCGACCCGGTCAAGCTCATCGCGCTCAGCACGGGCACCGTCACCGGCACGATCGACTACGCCAGCAACACCGACGTAGGCAACCTCGCGATCACCCCGAACGGCAAGCTGGCATTCGTCGCGGGCGACTTCGACGTTGCCATCCTCGACATCAAGACGAAGAAAGTGCTGACGAAGCTACCCGGCGCCGCGCGCAGCGTGGCGATCACCCCGGACGGCAAGCGCGCGCTGTTCACGGGCGCGGGCGCGCAGGGAACGCTGCATGTGATCGCGCTGCCGTAGTCGCAGACGTCGGTTCTTCCCGCGCGGAGGTCAGTGACCGCTCTACGCCTGGAGCTGCTGCATTTCTTAACGCGTCCGCGTCGTTGGGCGGACTCGAGATCAGGCTGGTGCGATCAGCTCGAGTCGGGAAATAGGTTCGATAGCGCGCCGCATCTCGCACCATCGCGGATCTTCGGTCGCGACGTCGAGAATGACGTTGCTGTCGACGAGCATTGGCGTGAGCACAATCGGCTACTTCCTCGTCAGCGAGAGAATTTCGTCCGTGGTCATCTTCACGTCGGCCGTATCGCGCAGCCGACTGACGACAGACTCCCCACGCCCAGTGCCTCGCTTCGCCTTGCTCTTCAGCAAGCGGACTGCGCCTCCTTCGACGCGGAACTCAACTTCCGTCTCCGGGGGGAAGCCAAATCGCTCGCGAATCTCCTGAGGAATCGTGACCTGACCTTTTGCCGCAGCGTGCGCGCAAGAGGGTGCTCCGATCACGGCATGTGCTGCGCCGCCCAGCAATCCGCCGCCGTCTTACACATCTTGATCGCTGCAATCGTATCGTGCAGCTTCTTGACCCGCGCAGCCGGCAAGCTTGCTGCGGTGTTCGCAAGCTCATACGGGTCCGTCTTGCGATCGTGGTACTCGGTCTCGCCGCCGACGTATTCCACGTACACGCTGTCGACCGTGCGCAGCGCGTCGTAGGTCGGCGGATTCTTGACGACGCCCGTGTCAGCATCGGGATCGCTGGGATCGAACTTGGGATCGTGGTGCTCGATCAGCGCCACGTTCCGCCAGTCGCCAACATTGTCGCCGTGGAGCAGCTGGACCAAGCTGTGTCCATTGACGGTGGACGGCACGGTCGCTTGGCCCAGCTCGGCGAACGTAGAGCAGAGATCGATGTTCTGCGCGATCTGGTCGATCTGGGTCCCCGGCGGCACACCCGGACCCGTCACGATCAGCGGAACATGGATGTCCGTGTTGTACGCAGTCATCTTCCCCGGGGGCTGCGAGTGCTCGCCCATGTGATAGCCGTTGTCGGACGCGAAGAAGATGTACGTGTCTTTGTCGTGGCCGGTATCCGTCAGCTGCTTCTGCAGCGCACCGATCATCTCGTCGACCGCCTGCACCGCCTGCGCACGCATGCGAAAGTGCTTGGTGATGGCCGTCAGCTGCGCCGGCGTCAACGCGGGTAGCGCTTGCAGCCACGCGGGATCCGTCGGCATCGGCCGAGCTTTGAATGCAGGCGTGGCTGGGTACGCGAGCCCCGGGAACAGCATCGCGTGACGCGGCGCCGGAGTGTACGGCGCGTGCGGCGCGAAGCTGGCGATCTCCATCAGGAACGGCTTGGCTGACGGCTCTTTGATGAAGGCTTGCCCGAGTCCGGACACGACGTCGGTCAAGTAGTCCGCGTCCGTGTTTCCGTAATGCACGACCTTACCGTTCTGATTCAAGTCGTAGTTGAACTCGGGATATCCCGAGCCCGCCACGTCCCACACGCTCCAGCCCATGGCAGCGCCGTTGGCCGTGGGATCGTAGCCGTTGAGGAATTTGCCGAGCATCGCGGTGCGATAGCCGCTGCTCTGCAGCGCCACAGCGAACGTCTGCGGATCGTTGCCCTTGCTCAGATATGTTGCGTAGCCGCCATCGGTGCCGGTGTTGGTGAACACGCCGCTGTTGTGCGGGTACTTGCCCGTGAACATCGAGGTGCGCGACGGGCAGCACAATGAGTCGGTCACGAAGTAGTTCGCGAACGTTGCGCCATCGTGCTGCATCTGCCGCACGTGCGGCATATACGGCAGGAGGTTCATCGAGAGGTCATCCGCCAGCACGAAGATGATGTTGGGCCGAGGAGCCAAGGCGCCGGCATCGCTAGCACCTCCATCGGCAGTCGCCGCGGCGCCGGCAGCACCCGTCGACAACGCGCCACCCACACCGGCAGTCGACGACGCGCCGCCGCCATCCACGCGGGAACCCGCAATACCACCCCCGCCGGCTTGACCCAGCGGCGATGGCGGGCTCTTGCCACTGCACGACCCGAGGAGGCCCGCGGGCACGACTAGCAGAGCCAGCACCCATGGCCTCGTTCGTGCGGAAGAACGCGTGTTTCGAAGCGACGTGTGAGCAGGGGTAGTCATGGTTTGGTCTCCGTCGGCGGACGCGCGGACAGCTCGCTTCCGTTGCAAACCGGCCAATGCTGAGAATGTTCCGGCAAGGCCTTGGAATTCGCGGTCCCGCAGAGCGGTGCGGCAGCAGCCCGCCTCGTGTACTCTCGCGAGTCGCAAGCCGGCGCACACGTATGCCCGATTCTCTCGCGATGTCCGTGATCGAGCGCCTCGCCTCGGCGCACGCCGAGACGCTGCGCATACGTGAGCGCGCGCAGCTCTTGTCCGAGGCCTCGTTCGAGGGCTTGGTCTTCCACGTCGGCGGCGCCGTCTTCGACGTCAACGCACGCTTGTGCGAGATGCTCGGCTACACGCGCGAGGAGCTGCTCGGTGACCAGCTGCTGAGCCGTTGCATCGTGCCCGAAGACGTCCCGGGCATGCTGCAGCGCGTAGCGGACGGTTTCGAGGGCGAGTACATCGTCACCGCCATCCGCAACGACGGCTCGCGTTTTCGCGCCGAGCTGCAGGCGAAGCAAGGCAAGTTGGGCGACCAACCCGTGCGCGTGGTCGCGGTGCGCGACGTGACCGCACGCGAGCGCACCCAGCAGCTGTTGCGCGAGAGCGAGCAGCGCTTGGGCAACCTGGCCCAGGCCACGTTCGACATCACGGTGTTCCTGCGCGACGGAGTGATCGTCGACGTCAGCGGTCGATACGAAGCGGTGCTCGGGTACACGCACGGAGACCTCGTCGGGCGCCGCGCAATCGAGCTGGTGGCCGAACCCGCCGTGCACTACGCAGCGAAGATTCTCGCCGAAAATCGTCCGGGCGTGTTCGAGACGCTCGCCCTCGCTGCGAACGGCGAATCGATCCCGATGGAAGTCGTCGCGGTGCAGACCACGCTGGACGGCATCCCGACGCGCATGAGCGCGATGCGCGACCTGCGCGAAGCGCACAAACAGAAAGCTGAACGTCGTAAGCTGGAACAGGTTCTGGAGCAAAGTCAGCGACTCGACAGCCTGGGCGTGCTCGCGGGCGGGATCGCGCACGACTTCAACAACCTGCTCACCGTAGTGCTGGGCCACGCGGACTTGCTCCGGCGCAGGCTGACCGAGTCGCACGACAAGGAGCTCGCGCAGGGCATCGTCGACGCGGCGCAGCGCGCCGCCGGTCTCACCACGCAGATGTTGGCGTACGCCGGCCGCACCGAGGTTGGTCCGCGCGTGCCCGTGGACCTCGGTGCCCTCGTCTCGGAGCTGCGCACCCTGCTCGATGCCACGCTCTCGAAGAAGGCCAACGTCGTGCTCGAGCTGACACGCGCGTCGGTCGTGCTGGGTAATCGCGCCACGCTCACGCAGGTCGTGATGAACTTGCTCACCAACGCTTCGGACGCGCTCTCGGGCGAGCCGGGCACGATCCGCATGCGCACCCGCCACGTGGAGAAGCCGGATGCGCGTTTTGCGCACGCGTTGGGCACGACGGTCGGTCCGGGCCGCTGGCTCTTGCTCGAGGTCGGCGACACGGGCGTGGGTATGGACGAGACCACGCAAGCGCGAATCTTCGAGCCGTTCTTCACGACCAAGGCCAAAGGACACGGCCTCGGCCTTGCCGCCTGCGTCGGCATCGTCGCGGCGCACGGCGGCGCAATCCTGGTGGAGAGCAGGCCGGGACACGGCAGCACGTTCTCGGTGCTGTTACCTGCCATGGACGCGCCGAGCACCGCGCACGCCGGGCCACGGAGCCCCCTGCGTACGGGCGCACGTACCGCGCTCGTGGTCGACGACGAACCGCTGTTGCGCGCGCAGCTGCGCGAGGCGCTGCGCGTTCACGGCTTCGAGGTCGAGGAGGCGGAGAACGGCAAGAGCGCGTTGTTCCAGCTGACCCACCACGAGCCGAGCGTGGTCGTGCTGGACATGACCATGCCGGACCTCTCGGGGATCGAAGTGCTGCGCCGCATTCGCGCGAATGGCTCGCGCGTGCCGGTGATTCTCACCTCGGGCTATCACGACGCCGCGCTCGATCTCGATCCGGGAACCTTCCAAGGCTTCCTGTCGAAACCGTACACGCTGGCCGAGCTCGGTGACGTCGTCGAGCGGGCGCTGACAACACGCTGAGCAAGCCTCCATGATCGAGGCCAAGAGGCTTCAAGAACGCAGCGTCGTCAGGATCTTCGCCCAGGTCTTCTCGTGCACGGCTTTCTTCGGCAGGACGCGCCCGGTCACGGTCGTCGCCGCCGCACGTTGCACACCTTTGCCGAGTTGCTCTAGGTCCAAGAATTCGTCCCCGTGGTGTACAAGAACTCGATCGTCGATAGACGGCCATGATCTTCCGCTGTTGCAGGCCTGATCGCCTGGGGATCTGGGCACTGTCCAGCGTCACGGCAGGCATGTCACCCTCGTTGGATGTCGCCG
>JADGRF010000218.1 GCA_017881055.1 Sandaracinaceae bacterium | reverse complement strand
TGCTCTACGATATCGGCCAGACCGCCATCCCGACCGACCACGTCGATGCCGAGCGCCTGCAGGCGCCACGAGCCTGGGACATCAAGGAGCTCACCCGCTTCATCGTCTTCATTGGCCCCTGCTCCTCCGTCTTCGACTACTCGACGTTCTTCATGATGCTCTATGTGTTCGGCTGCTGGAACGTCGCGACGCCCCAGGCCGCCGCACACAGCGCGAGCCTGTTTCAGACCGGTTGGTTCGTCGAGAGCCTGCTGACGCAGACCGTGATCATCCACATTATTCGCACCAACAAGCTGCCGTTCTTTCAGAGCCGAGCCTCGTGGTTCGTGACACTGATGAGCGTGTTCATCGTGATCGTCGGCGTCTCGATCCCGTTCTCCCCGTTGGGGCCGTACCTCGGCTTCAGCCGGCTGCCGTCGCTGTACTGGCCGCTGCTCGGGCTCACGCTCGTTGGTTACATGGTGCTGACCCAAGGCGTGAAGATGTTCATCCTGTGGCGGAAGTGGATCTGAGCCGGCTGTGGTCACGAAGGCCTGCCCGCCGCGCTCCGCATTAAGAGCATGAGCCAGCGCTCGGTCGGAGGACACTCGCAGCGAACCCGCGCCGAAGACCGGAGAGCTCGCAGTGGAAGTGCGCATCGTGACATGCCATGCGGTCAGCGCGATCACGGCGCTGCCGTCGGAGGTGACCGTGGGCAACTCGGTTGCTGCTCGCGATCTCAGACATGCGCGTGCCGGCCGGCTGGGTGCGTGGCCTGCTCGAATGCGAAGCAGCGTTCTGCGCCAGCGCGTGTCGGTGAGCGCGGCCGATGCCGCTGATCACTTTCTTGATCGGCGAAGACGCAGCACCCGATCCGCTGGAAACGCCGCTTTCACGCGGCACGCGCAAACGACGAGATCCGGCCTGTGTCGTATGGCGACACGATGAAGTCTTTGCAAAGAAGCGCGCGCGTCCGGCCTCGGGACGCTAGCCAGTCACATGGCGTCACGACGGTTTCACGTCGATGTGCCGTCCGCGTGCCGATCGCGCAGCTTGCGCCTGCCAAGTGTTGTCTGCCGCGACGAGGGTCGTCGTCGGCTCAGACAAGGTCGCGCTGGTCCACGGCGACAGTCACTACTTCAAGATCGACATGCCGCTCAACGGACCGGCGGGCGGTGTCGTCGCGAACTTCACGCGCCTCGAGACGTTCGGCGCGCGCAACACGCACTGGGTCCGCGCCACGATCGATCCCAGCAATCCGAACCTGTTCGTGTTCGAAGCGCAGATCGTGCCCGCCAACGTCGACTGACCAGGCGCACCTGACGACGCTCCGAGCAGAAATCGGCGCGCCCGCTGGCACCGCGTTCGCTTCGCTAATTGGGGCGAATCGGCGCGGTGCCGTTGAACTTCCAGGTGGGGTTGTCTGCGATCGCGCGGCGCAGCTCCCAGTCGTCGCGCAGCAACGCAACTGGCCGGCCGTCCTGATCGCTCACGCCCATCGCGATGCGTGCCTTGGCGATCTCTTGCGGCGTCTGCGGCCCGTCGACCCAGCGCGCGTACGTGTAGCCGAGGCGTTCCAGCTCCACCTTCGCGCCGTACTCGTGCTCGAGCCGATACTTGAGCACCTCGAACTGCAGCTCGCCGACCACGCCCAGGATCGGATCCTTCTCGCGGCCTGGCTCGAGGAAGAGCTGGATCGTGCCTTCTTCCGAGAGCTGCTCGATGCCTTTTTGCATCTGCTTACGCTTCATCGGATCGAGCAGCACCATGCGCGCGAAGTGCTCCGGCGAAAAGCGCGGCACCGTGTCGAACGAGAGCGGCTCGCCCGTCGAGAGTGTGTCGCCGATCCGAAATAGACCCGGGTCGTACAGGCCGATGATGTCGCCGGCCCAGGCTTCGTCCACGCTCTGGCGTTCTTGCGCCATCAGCTGCTCGGCGCGCGCCAAGCGAATCTCTTTGCCGAGCCGAAAGTGATGCACGCGCATGCCGCCCGTGAACTTGCCCGAGCACACGCGCAGAAACGCGATGCGATCACGGTGCGACGGATCCATGTTCGCTTGCACCTTGAACACGAAGCCGCTGAAGCGTTCGTCTTCCGGCTCGATCACACCGACGTTCGCCTTGTGCGCGCCGGGTGTCGGGCACATCGCCGCGAATGCGAGCAAGAACGGCTCCACGCCGAAGTTCGTGAGCGCCGAGCCGAAGAACACCGGCGTGATCTCGCCAGCCAGAAAGCGCGCCTGATCGTAGTGCTCGCCGGCGCCGTCGAGCAGCTCGATCTCTTCGCGCAGCGTCTTCACCGCATCTTCGCCGAGCAAGCCGTCGAGCGCCGGGTCGTCGATGCCACTCACGGTCACGGGCGCCTTGGTCGCGTTGTGCGCGGTGCGCTCGAACGTCAGCACCTGCTTGTGCGCGCGATCGTAGACGCCTTGGAAGCGATCACCGCTGCCGACCGGCCAGGTCACCGGAGCCGTGCGCAGCTTCAGCACTTCTTCGACCTCGGTCATCAGCTCCATCGGATCGCGTGCGGGCCGATCGAGCTTGTTCACGAACGTCACGATCGGCGTGCCCCGCATCCGGCAGACCTCGAACAGCTTGCGGGTCTGCGTCTCGACGCCCTTGGCGGCATCGATCAGCATGATCGCGCAGTCGGCCGCGGTCAGTGTGCGGTACGTGTCCTCGCTGAAGTCCTGGTGGCCCGGCGTGTCGAGCAGGTTGTAGCGGTAGCCGCCGAAGTCGAACGCCATCGCGCTCGACGTGACCGAGATGCCGCGCTTGCGCTCGATCTCCATCCAGTCGCTGGTCGCCGCGCGCTGCGCCTTGCGTGACTTGACCGCACCGGCCGCGTGGATCGCGCCGCCGTACAGCAGCAGCTTCTCGGTGAGCGTGGTCTTGCCGGCGTCCGGGTGCGAGATGATCGCGAACGTGCGGCGCTTATCTTTGGGATGGGCCATGGCGAGCGAAAAGCTACGCGCCAATAGACTGAAACGCGCAGCGCGGCAAGGCTTTCCCCCGCGTTGCCGGCGCGTTACCCGTGCTCGGCCCTTCTGATGCGGGGCGAAATGCGGTAGTTCCGCCCGCGCATGCTCTATCGGCTCGTTCTGCGGCCCCTGCTCTATGCGCTGCCCGCGGAGACCGCGCATCACCTGGTGATGGCGGGCATGCGCATACTGTCGGCGCTGCCGTTTGGTACCCGCATCGTGGGGCTCCTGTTGCGTTGGTCCGATCCTGTGCTCGCGGTCGAGGCGTTTGGTCGCGAGCTCAGCTCGCCGCTCGGTCTCGCCGCCGGTCTCGACAAGGACGCGCAGGCCTTCGAGGCGTTCGGCGCGCTCGGTTTTGGTTTCGTCGAGGTCGGTACGATCACGGCCGAGCCTCAGCCCGGCAATCCGCGCCCGCGTTTGTTTCGCTTGCCGAAGGATCGCGCGCTCGTCAACCGCATGGGCTTCAACAACCGCGGCGCGCGCGCTGCCGCGGAGCGCCTTTCGCGTGCTGGCTCGCGCCGCGCGTGCCTCGGCATCAACATCGGCAAGACCAAGCTCACGCCGAACGAGCTGGTGATCGACGACTACGCGAAGAGCGCCGAGTTGCTCGCGCCCTACGCCGACTACATGGTGATCAACGTCAGCTCGCCAAACACACCGGGCCTGCGCGATCTGCAAGCAGTTGCAACGCTGCGACCGCTGCTCGTGCGTGTGCGTGCGGTGCTCGACGCTGCACGTCCTGCCGACCCGCGCGTGCCCCTGCTGCTGAAGATCGCCCCGGACCTCGCGGACGACGACATCGACGCGATCGGCGATCTTGCGCTCGAGCTCTCGCTCGACGGGCTGATTGCAACGAATACTACGATTGCTCGCACCGGGCTCGCGAGCGATCCGCGCGAGGTCGAGGCGTGCGGAGCCGGTGGGCTGTCTGGCGCTCCGCTCAAGGCTCGTTCCCTTGCGGTGCTACGCCGTCTGCGCGCGCGGGTCGGTACGCGTGTGCTGCTCGTGGCGGCAGGCGGAATCGAAACAGGAGACGACGCCTGGGCCCGGATCTGTGCCGGCGCGACGCTCGTCCAGATCTACACCAGCCTCATCTACGGCGGTCCGGGACTGCCCTCGAAGATCGCCCGCGAGCTCGCCATGCGCGCCCGATCCGAAGGTTTTTCGCGGATCACCGAGGCGATCGGCAGCGAAGCCGAGTCGCTCGATCCGCCGCCAGCTAGTTGAAATCGCAGCGATCGCGAGCCCTCGCACGCTCGCGCCCTCGCCCGACTGACCGCGGCGATTGTTTCGCGTCCAAAACAACTTGTTGCTCATGCGAAACGTTTTTGAAACACCGACTGACGATGTTGCCTTGTGCGGAGCCAACCGACCCATAGCCGCAGACTAAGCCCCACATAAAGGGCAGGAGAGACACGATGGATAAGACGATTCTTCGAATGGCACTGTCGGCACTGATGGCCGTGGTGTCCCTGCCTGTGATCGCAGCGGTGGCACAGGGACAGGCCGCTCCGGCCGCTCCCGCGCCTGCCGCGCCCGCTGCCGCTCCGGCCGCTCCCGCGCCGGCGCCGATGCCGATGCCGATGGCCGAGCCCGCGCCTGCTCCGATGCCGGAAGCCGCGCCGGCTCCCGTGCTGGAAGCTGCGCCCGTCGCTGATGCGGCGCCGGCTGCTGCCCCGAGCGCGACCACCATCGGCGGTTACATCTCGACCGGTTACTCCGTGAACTTCACGAACATCACCTCGCACGCACCGGTTCCGCTCACCCCGTACAACCCCACGGGGCACAGCTTCATCCTGCACTCGGCCCACTTGAACGTCGACCACAAGCTGTCGGACGCGTTGTTGGTCCACGTCGGCGTCGACGTCGGCACGGACGCGATCGTGAACGAGTACGCGTACCCGGCCGCTCTTCAGGGCCTGATCGACGTGCAGGAAGCTTACGGCGCGTACACGGGCGGCACGTGGACGCTCACCGCCGGTAAGTTCGTCACGTACGAAGGCATCGAGGTCGTCGGCGCGCCGTCGAACCCGACCGTCACGCACGGCTTGCTCTACCACTACGCTGAGCCCGTCTATCACACCGGCTTCAAGGCGCACTCGCAGGTCACCGACCAGATCAACCTCGGCATCGGTGTGGTGAACGGCTGGGACAACATCGTCGACAACAACTCGATGAAGACCATCATCGGCGCCGCCAAGTTTACGCCCAGCTCCTCGGCGTGGGTTCAGCTGTCGGCGAGCTTCGGCTCCGAGCAGCCCAACGACAAGAATCACCGGCTCTCGGTCGATCTCACCGGTGCTGCCACGCTGAGCGACTCGTTCGTGCTGAACTTCCAGGGCAACTTCGGCATGCAGCCGCACGCCAACGTCGCCACCGGCAAGACGGCGTCGTGGTTCGGTCTCGGCGTGCAGCCGGTCTACACCAGCGGCGACTTCAGCTTCGGTAGCCGTCTCGAGTGGTTCGACGATGCGGGCGGCGCTCGCGTGCTCGGCACCAAGGCAAACTACATCGACGTGACCCTGACGCCCGGCTACAAGATCGTCGAAGGCTTCAAGCTGCGAGCCGACCTGCGCGCCGACATCGCGACCGAGAAGGTCTTGGCCGAGAAGAGCGGTCTGAAGAAGGCTCAGTTCCTGACTGAGGTCGCGGCCGAGTTCACGTTCTGATCGCAGCGCAGCTCGCGACGCCGCGGGCGTCGCAGCGCGAGAGTGAAAAGAGGGTTCGATCCATTGCGGGTCGAGCCCTCTTTCTTTTGGTGCGCCGGTGGCGTCGCCCAGCGTGCAAATCACGAACACCCGTGGGACAGCGTTCCAGCTATCGGAACACGTTTCCGAATTTTATTCGGCTACCACCCGGGGCTAACCGAATTTTCGTTTGACACTTGGCACTTCGGCCTCTAAAAGTTCGGTTCGACCGGCCGAATTCGCGCCGAGTCGTGTAGCCAGCCAATGCGACCAAAACGCGATCAACGGGGCTTGGACGAGATCGACCGCAGCATCCTCGCGATGCTGCAGGACGACTGCAAGCTCGCGCTCGCGAAGCTCGGCGAGCAGGTGGGCTTGTCGGCGCCATCGATCATCGAGCGCGTGCGTAAGCTGGAACATGAGGGCTTCATCAAGGGCTATCACGCGCGCATCGACGCGCGGCGCCTGGGCCTGGACGTGACCGCGTTCATCAGCGTGTGGACCACGCATGCGCGCGCGATCAAAGAGTTTCAGCGGCATCTGAAAGAGCTGGAAGACGTGCTCGAGTGTCATCACGTGACCGGCGGACCGACGCTGCTGCTCAAGGTGAAGACGCGCAATACGCAGTCGCTCGAGCGCTTAATCAGCGCGATTCGCGCGCTGCCCGATGTCGAACGTACCGAAACCAACGTCGTGCTCTCGACGCTGGTCGAGCGTGCCGGTCTTGGAACCAAAGCACTGAAGGCCGGCAATACCGAGCCGCCGCCTAAAGATCATGACGAAGTGAGTGGAGCAGCGTGATGGAACGCGCACGACAAAATCTGTTAAGTGAAGACAAGAAAGCCGAGCTGCGGGCGGCGGCGGAAGAGCAGGGTCTCTACCGCAAGAGCTTCGAACACGACGCCTGCGGTATGGGCTTCGTGGCGCACCTGAAGGGCGAGAAGTCTCACGCCGTCGTGCGCAACGCTCTGGCCGTGCTCGATCACATGAGTCATCGCGGCGCCTGCGGCTGCGATCCGATGACGGGCGACGGCGCGGGCATCCTCACGCAGATCCCGCACGAGCTGTACAGCGAGGTCTGTGCAGCGCAGGGCATCAAGTTGCCGGAGCCGGGCCAGTACGCCGTGGGCATGCTGTTTCTGCCGCGCGACGCGGGCAAGAAGGCCAAAGCCAAGGCGATCATCGAGCGCATCGCGAAGCAAGAGGGCTCGGCTGTGCTGGGCTTCCGCGAGATCATGGTGAACGACAAGGCCTGCGGTTGGCTCGCGCGCGAGTCGATGCCCGACTTCGAGCAGGTGTACCTGGCGATCCCCGCTGACTTGTCCGCGGAGCAGCCTGCGGCTCTCGGCAGGGGCCTCAGCTCCGACCTGTTCGAACGCAAGCTGTACCTGATGCGTCGTCAGATCGAGAACGCTGCGATCGCGGAGCGCATCTCGAACGAGTTCTACATCTGCTCGTTCAGCAGCCGCACGGTGGTCTACAAGGGCTTGCTCATTCCGGAGCAGTTCCCGGAATTCTACGCGGACCTCGCCGATCCGCGCATGAAGTCGGGCCTTGCTCTCGTGCACTCGCGCTTCAGCACCAACACGTTCCCGAGCTGGTCGCGTGCGCATCCCTACCGCTTCATCGTGCACAACGGCGAGATCAACACGCTGCGCGGCAACGTGAACTGGATGCACGCGCGCGAGCGGCAGTTCGCGAGCGAGAAGTTCGGCGCCGAGATCGAGAAGCTGCTCCCGGTGATCAACCAGGACGGCAGCGACTCGGGCATGTTCGACAATGCGCTCGAAGCGTTGCTCCAGTCCGGGCGCTCACTCCCGCACGCGGTGATGATGATGATCCCCGAGGCCTGGGAGCATCACGAGTCCATGAGCCCGCAGAAGCGGGCGTTCTACGAGTACCACTCCTGCATGATGGAGCCGTGGGATGGCCCGGCATCGATCGCATTCACCGACGGCACGGTCGTCGGCGCGATCCTCGATCGCAACGGCCTGCGACCGTCGCGCTACTACGTCACCAAGGACGACTTCGTGATCCTGTCGTCCGAAGTCGGCGTGCTGGACATCCCCGCCGAGAACATCGCCAGCAAGAGCCGACTCACGCCCGGGCGCATGCTGCTCGTCGACACCGCGCAGGGGCGCATCGTCGATGACAAAGAGCTCAAAGAGAGCATCACGAAGCGCAAGCCGTACGCGCAGTGGCTGCGCGACAACATGCTCGAGCTCGATCAGCTGCCGGTCCCGGATCCGAGCCGCCTGCCGATCGACTGGGACAGCAAGACCTTGCTGAAGCGCCAGCGCGCGCACGGCTACACGCGCGAAGACGTGCGCGTCGTGATCCGTCCGATGGCGACCAACGGCGAAGAGGCCATCGGCTCGATGGGAACCGACACGCCTCTGGCCGTGCTGTCGGACAAGCCGCAGCTCGTGTTCAACTACTTCCGTCAGACGTTCGCGCAGGTCACCAACCCGCCGATCGATCCGCTGCGCGAAGAGCTGGTGATGTCGTTGCGCCTAGTGCTCGGCGCCGAGAAGAACCTGTTCGACGAGACGCCCGAGCACTGCCACAGGCTCGTGCTGGAAAAACCGATCGTCACGAACGAGCAGCTGCAGACCATCAAAGATTTGGACTTCCGTCAGCTGCGCACCAAGACGCTGCCGATGATGTTCCCGATCGAGGGGCGCGGCGCAGGTCTCGAAGCCGCTCTCTTGCGCTTGTGCAACGCGGCCGAGCAGGCGATCGGCGAGGGCTACAGCGTTCTGGTGTTGTCCGACCGCGGGCACAACGAGTTCGACGCGCCGATTCCATCGCTGCTCGCGACCGCAGCGGTGCATCACCACTTGATCCGTGCGGGCAAGCGCTCTTTGTGCAGCTTGGTGGTCGAGTCGGGCGAGCCGCGCGAGGTCATGCACTTCTGCTTGCTGCTCGGTTACGGCGCCAGCGCGATCAACCCGTATCTCGCGTTCGAGACGCTGCACGACCAGGTGCAGGCTGGCAACACGCAGAAGATCGACGGCGTGAAGGCCATCGAGAACTACATCAAGGCCGCGCACAAAGGCATCCGCAAGGTGATGTCCAAGATGGGCATCTCCACGCTGCAGAGCTACCAGGGCGGGCAGATCTTCGAGGCGATCGGCCTCAACAAGCAGGTGATCAACAAGTACTTCACCTGGACCGCGTCGCGTATCGAGGGCGTCGGCCTGGAAGAGATCGCGGCCGAGGTCGCCGTCCGGCACCACATCGCGCACGAAGTGCCGGCACTGATGAACCCCGAGCTCGAGCCGGGAGGCATCTACCAGTGGCGTCGTCGCGGCGAGTACCACATGTACAATCCGGAGAGCGTCGCGTCGCTGCAGCACGCGGTGCGCTCGGGCAACCGCGAGCTGTTCCGTAAGTACAGCAGCAAGATCAACGACAGCTCGAAGCAGCTCTGCACGATCCGCGGCCTGCTCGAGTTCAAAGCGAACACGCCCGTGCCGCTCGACGAAGTCGAGCCCGCGAGCGAGATCGTCAAGCGCTTCAAGACGGGCGCGATGTCGTTCGGCTCGATCTCCAAAGAGGCGCACGAGAACGTCGCGATCGCGATGAACCGGATCGGCGCGCGCTCGAACACGGGCGAGGGCGGCGAGGATCCCGAGCGCTACAAGCCGATGCCGAACGGCGACTCGAAGCGTTCATCGATCAAGCAGGTGGCGTCGGGGCGCTTCGGTGTCACGAGCTTCTACTTGGTCAACGCCGACGAGCTGCAGATCAAGATGGCCCAGGGCGCCAAGCCCGGCGAAGGCGGGCAGCTGCCGGGCCACAAGGTCGACGACGTGATCGCGCGCGTACGGTACGCGACGCCTGGCGTGGGCCTGATCTCACCCCCTCCGCATCACGACATTTACTCGATCGAAGATCTCGCGCAGCTGATCTTCGACTTGAAGAACGCGAACGACAAGGCGCGGATCAGCGTGAAGCTGGTCTCCGAAGCCGGTGTCGGCACGGTCGCGGCTGGCGTGTGCAAAGCCAAAGCCGATCTCGTGCTGATCAGCGGTGACTCGGGCGGCACGGGCGCCTCGCCGCTCACGTCGATCAAGCACGCGGGTACGCCGTGGGAGCTTGGTTTGGCCGAGACGCAGCAGACGTTGGTGGTGAACGACCTGCGCCGTCGCATTCGCGTGGAAACCGACGGTCAGCTGAAGACCGGTCGTGACGTGGCGGTGGCTGCGCTGCTCGGCGCCGAGGAATTCGGCTTCGGCACTGCGGCTCTGGTGTCGAGCGGCTGCATCCTGATGCGCGTCTGTCACCTCAACACCTGTCCGGTGGGCGTCGCGACGCAGGATCCCGAGCTGCGCAAGCGCTTCAAGGGTCAGCCCGAGCACGTGATCAACTTCATGTTCTTCGTGGCTGAAGAGCTGCGCGAGATCATGGCGCAGCTCGGCTTCCGCAAGCTCGAGGACATGGTCGGCCGGGTCGACATGCTAGAGCCGCGCGCGGCCATCGATCACTACAAGGCGCGCGGCGTCGATCTGGCCGCCGTGCTGCACAAGCCCGACGTACCGGCCGACTGGCCGCTGCACTGCATCGAGGCACAGGACCACGGCATCGCCGAGGTGCTGGATCTCGAGCTGATCAAGCGAGCCATGCCCGCGCTCGAGAAGAAAGAGCGCGTGTCGATCGAGCTGCCGATCCGCAACTTGAATCGCACCACGGGCGCGATGCTCTCGGCGGAAGTGTCGCGTCGCTACGGCGCCGAGGGATTGCCGCCCGAGACCATCAACCTGCTCTTCCACGGCTCCGCGGGTCAGAGCTTCGGTGCCTTCATGGCGCCGGGCCTCTCGATGCGCGTCGAAGGCGATGCCAACGACTACGTCGGCAAAGGCCTGTCGGGTGGTCGGATCGTGGTGGTGCCGCCGAAGAACGCGACGTTCAAAGCGGAAGACAACATCATCGCGGGCAACGTCGTGCTGTACGGCGCGACCGGCGGCGAGTGTTATTTGCGCGGACGCGTCGGTGAGCGCTTCTGCGTGCGTAACAGCGGCGCAACCGCGGTCGTCGAAGGCGTGGGCGATCACGGCTGCGAGTACATGACGCGTGGCATCGCGCTGGTGCTCGGGCCGACCGGCCGCAACTTCGCCGCCGGCATGAGCGGCGGCGTGGCGTACGTGCTCGACGAAGCAGGCGATTTCGAGACGCGCTGCAACACCGGCATGGTCGACGTCGAAGCGCTCGAGCCCGACGACGAGAAGCGCGTGAGGGGCTTGCTCGTGCGTCACCTCGAGCTCACGGGCAGCGCGGTTGCCAAGCGCTTGCTCGACACCTGGGAGACGGCGCGCGCCAAGTTCGTGCGCGTGATCGCCCTCGAGTACAAGAAGGTCCTCGCGGCCGAGAAGTACGACACCGAGCTATCGTTCCTCGCCACGGTCTAGTTACATACCCGCGGAGCAACCTTCGGTTCTCCGCGTAGAGAAATTATGGGAAAGATCACAGGCTTTTTGGAGTTCAAGCGCAAGAAGGCGCCGCGCGCACCGGTGAAGGAGCGCCTTTCGAGCTGGAACGAGTTCGAGGAGAACTTGAGCGAGGCCGAAGCTCGTGACCAAGGCGCGCGCTGCATGGATTGCGGCATCCCGTTCTGTCACACCGGCTGTCCGCTCGGGAACGTGATCCCGGATTGGAACGACACGGTCTACCGTGATCGCTGGGACCAGGCTGCGTCGCGCTTGCATGCCACGAACAACTTCCCCGAGGTGACCGGTCGCGTGTGTCCGGCGCCGTGCGAGGAAGCGTGTGTGCTCAACATCAACGACGAGCCCGTCACGATCAAGCAAATCGAAAAGCACATCGCCGATCGCGCGCTCGATCATGGCTGGTACGCGCCACGTCCGTCGCGCAAGCCCACGGGCAAGAAGGTGGCGATCGTCGGCTCGGGTCCGGCGGGCCTGGCGTGTGCGCAGCAGCTGGCACGCGCGGGCCACTCGCCGACTGTATTCGAGCGCGACGATCGCATCGGCGGGCTGCTGCGCTACGGCATCCCGAACTTCAAGATGGAGAAGCACTATATCGACGCGCGCATGCGCCAGATGGAAGGCGAGGGCGTCAAGTTCCGCCGCCGCACCAACGTGGGCGTCGACATCACCGTCGAGCAGCTGCGCGCGAGCTTCGACGCGATCGTGCTCTCGGGAGGCGCCACGCAAGCGCGTGATCTGCCGCTGCCGGGCCGCGACCTCAAGGGTGTGCATCTCGCGATGGAGTACCTCACGCAGCAGAACCGCGTGAACGAGGGCGACCAAGTTCCAAACCAGCTGCTCGCCAAGGGCAAGCACGTGATCATTCTCGGCGGCGGCGACACGGGGTCCGACTGCCTGGGTACCGCCAACCGTCAGGGTGCTGCATCGGTGCGTCAGTTCGAGTTGCTGCCGAAGCCGCCGGATGCTCGTACCGAAGAGATGCCGTGGCCGTACTGGCCGATGATCATGCGCACCAGCAGCTCGCAGGAAGAAGGCGTCGAGCGCGACTTCAGCGTGAACACCGTGAAGTTCACGGGCGACGAGCACGGCAACGTGAACAAGCTTCACGGCGTGCATCTCACGTGGAAGATGGACAACCGCGGCCAGAAGCGCATGGAGCCGCTGCCCGGCTCGGAGTTCGTGCTCGATGCCGATCTGGTGTTGCTTGCGCTCGGCTTCGTCGGTCCCGAAAAGCCGCTGCTCTCGCAGCTCGGCGTCGAGCTCACCGATCGCGGCGCAGTCAAAGCCGACGACAACTACATGACCAGCGTGCCCGGTGTGTTTTCGTGCGGTGATATGCGCCGCGGACAATCGCTCGTGGTCTGGGCGATCTGGGAAGGTCGCGAGGCCGCACGCGGTGTCGACGCGTTCTTGGTCGGTCAGACCGACCTGTCCAGCAGCCCGATGACCAGCCCCTTGGTTTTGTAGTCACGAATGCGCTATGGGAGGCCCCGTGGCTCCACCTGCGTCTCCACCAGCTACACCCTCGGGCTTGGCCGAGCTGCGCAAGCGCATCGACGCGGTCGATCGCGAGGTGCTCGAGCTGCTGCGTAAGCGCATGCAGATCGTGGCCGAGGTCGCGCAGTTCAAGCGCAAGGAACAGGTCGACATTCGTGACTACGAACGCGAGCGGCAGATCTTGGATGCCCGGCGCGCGCGTGCGATCGAGCTAGGCCTCGATCCCGAGCCGATCGAGTCGATCTACCGGCAGATCATGGTGTCCAGCCGCGACTACCAGGCTTCGCTCGGCGCGGCCTCGTACGAAGAGGTCGAGCAGAAGCGCGTCGCGATCATCGGAGGCGCCGGCGAGATGGGCGGCGTGCTCACGCGCATGTTTCGCGACTTGGGTCATCACGTGGAGGTTGCGGACGTCGCCACCGCGCTGACGCCGGAAAAAGCAGCTGCCGAAGCCGACGTCGTCGTGATCTCGGTGCCGATCCTGGCCACCGAGGGCGTGATCAAGCGGCTCGGGCCGCTGGTCCGCAGAGACGCGCTCTTGCTCGACGTGACCTCGGTGAAGGCCGCACCGCTCGCGACCATGCTCGCGTCGACCGAAGCCAGCGTGGTCGGTACGCACCCGATGTTCGGCCCCGGCGTGCATTCGCTGCAGGGCCAGCGCGTGGTCGTGTGCGCGGGCCGGGGCGAGGCGTGGCACGCCTGGCTCGTCGAGAACCTGCAGGCTCGCGGCCTGGTCGTGACCGAGGCCTCCGCCGACGAGCACGATCGCGCGATGGCGCTGGTGCAGGTGCTCACGCACTTCCAGACGCAGGTGCTCGGGTTGGCCTTGGCGCGCGCGGGCTTGCCGCTCGCTGCGTCACGCCGCTTCACCTCACCCGCATATCTGATGGAGCTGTACGTCGCCGCGCGTCACTTCGCGCAGGCGCCCGAGCTGTACGGGCCCATCGAAATGCTCAACCCGCAGACCGGACACGTGGTCGGTACGTTCTGCGCAGCCGCCAGCGAGCTGTCCGAGATCCTAGCGAGCCGCGACCAAGCGCGTTTCGAGGCCATGTTTCGCGAGGTGCGCGCGTTCTTCGGTGATTTCACGATCGAGGCCACCGAGCAGTCGAGCTTCTTGATCGACCGGCTCGTCGAACGCTCGATGGGCTAGCGCTGGCACGCGGCGCGCTTTGGCGTTGTGTGTCTCATGGAAAAGTGGGCGTTGGCGTGTAATGGTTCGCGCCTAGCGGAGGAGCGTGGTCATGGGGATGTTCGAAGGTGCGTTGACGGCTTTGGTGACGCCGTTGCGCGACGATCGCGTCGACGAAGCTGCGCTGCGTGCCATCGTCGCGGACCAGATCGACGGTGGCATCGACGGCATCGTGCCGTGCGGCACGACCGGCGAGAGCGTGAACCTGTCTGCCGCCGAGTACACCCGTGTGCTCGAGATCGTGAAGAGCGAGACGCGCGGCCGCGTGCCCGTGATCGCCGGCTCGGGCAGCGCCTCGACCAAGCACACCATCGAGCTCTCCGAGATCGCCCGGCGCGTCGGCGTCGACGGCCTGCTCGTAGTCGTCCCGTACTACAATAAGCCTACGCAGGAAGGCATGTTCCAGCACTACACCGCCGTGGCTCGTGCCGTGCCGCTGCCCACGCTGCTCTACAACATCCCGGGTCGCACGGGCGTCGACATGGCGCTGTCCACGCTGCAGCGGCTCGCGGACGTGAAGAGCATCGTCGGCGTCAAAGAGTCGACCGGCAACGTGCTGCGCAGCTCGGACATCGCCGCGGTCTTCGGCGATCGCTTCACGATCTTGTCCGGTGATGACGCGCTCACGCTGCCCGTGATGGCGGTCGGTGGTCACGGCGTGATCAGCGTCGCGAGCAACGTGGCGCCGAAAGAAGTGAGCAAGCTCGTCGATCTGTTTCGCGCAGGCGATCTACTCGCCGCGCGCAAGCAACATCAGCGTCTGCGTGCGCTGGTCGAGGCGATGTTCCTCGAGACCAGCCCTGGCCCGGTGAAAGCGGCGATGGCGATGCGCGGGCTGATGACCGGAGAGATTCGTCTACCCATGGTGACGCCCGGCGAGGCCACGCTCGCGCGCGTGCGTGCCGCGCTCGCGGAGCTCGGCCTGCTATGACGCGCATCGCCATTCATGGTGCCGCTGGTCGTATGGGTCGCAACATCGTGAAGGTGCTCGCCGAGGATGGCGCCGCCACGCTCGTGGCCGCGCTGGATCGCGCCGATCATCCTGCGCTCGGACAGGACGCAGGCGTGCTCGCTGGCTTGTCTGAGCCGTTCGGTGTCGCGCTGACCTCGTCGCTGCGCTCCGGGATCGAGCACGCCGAAGTCGTGATCGACTTCTCGCTGCCGCCAGCGGCGAAGGTGCTGTTCGAGCTGTGCGCCGAGCGGCGCGTGGCTGCCGTGGTAGGCACGACCGGCCTCGATGCACCTGCCAGGCTCGCGCTCGAAGCCTTGTGCAAAGTGGCTCCCGTGATTGCTGCGCCGAACTACAGCGTTGGCGTGAACGTGCTCTGGGCGCTGGCAGCGCAGGCCGTGCGTCTGCTCGGTCCGGAATTCGACATCGAGATCGTCGAGATGCATCACAAGCACAAGGTCGACGCGCCGAGCGGCACGGCGGTGCGCTTGGCCGAAGTCGTGGCGCAAGCCCGCGGGCTCGATCTGGCGCGGGCCGTGACGCCGGGCCGCACCGGTCTCGTCGGTGCGCGCCGTGCGGACGAAATCGGTGTCCATGCCCTGCGCGGCGGCGACGTCGTGGGCGATCACACGCTGGTGCTAGCAGGCCCTGGCGAGCGCATCGAGCTCACGCACCGCGGCCACACACGCGAGATCTTTGCTCGCGGCGCTGTGCGCGCGGCGCACTGGGTCACGGGCCGCGCGCCGGGTCTCTACGAAATGGCCGACGTGCTCGGTCTAGCTGCGACGTGATGGCGCACGAGTGCGAGCAGCTGGGACTCCTAGCAGTCTCGAAGATTTGATAGGGTAGCGAGGCCATGGCCCAGACCGAGCTGACTTGTCCGCATTGCCAAGCCCCCGTCACAGCGGACACGCGTTTTTGCGGCAACTGCGGCAAATCGATCGCGGCGCCGAGTCGAAGCGCCGAGCGGCCTGGCGCGCGCACGATGCTCGGCATCGATCCTGCGGCGCTGCAAGCCGCAGCCGACAAGGCGAAAGCAGCGGCAGCGGCTGCGCCGGCTCCGCAGCCGATGGCGGCAGAGGCTGGCGGCAAGCCACCCGCGAAGACGATGATTGGTATCTCCGCCAGCGAGCTCGCCGCGCACACGGCGGGTCACGCGGCTGCGCCAGCTGCAGCGCCGCAGCCGACAGCGGCAGCTGCGCCAGCAGCTGGAAATAAGCAGTTCGCTGCCCGCACGATGATCGGCGGCGCAATGGTCACACCCGCGGCTCCTGCCGCGCAGGCTGCGCCTGCGGCACCCGATGCCGGGCGGGCCGGCAAGCACACGATGATCGGCGGTGCAGGCTTTGCTCCGCCCGCCGCAAAGCCACCGAGTGTGAATTCATCGGCAGCGGGCATGGCAGGCGGTGGGCGCACCATGCTCGGTGTTCCGCTCTCGATGACGCAGCCCGACCAACAGGACGACTCGTCGTTCGGTGAGCCGAGCGGCATAGGTAATGGCGGCGGTAGCAGCGGGGGTACCGGCACCGAGCTCGATAGCTTCGCGCGCTCGCCCGGCTCCGAGCCGCCCGGGAGCATACGCCGCGAGGACGGCGACACGCTTTCGGTGCCGCGCCCACGCAAGAACCCGCTGGTGTTGGTGGCGCTCGTGGTCGGTCTCGGCCTTCTGGCGGCCGCGGGCTTCATGTTCCTGCGCTCGTCGCGCGGCGCGCAGCACAGCGACGTCACCGCGAAGATCGTCACGATCGACACCGGTGAAGCGCTGCTCTTCGAAGTGCCGACAGCGCCTGCCGGCTCGAAGGTGCGCTTCGGCGGTCAGGAGAAACCGTTGCAAGCGGGGCGTGCGACGTTCGCGCTCGCTGCGGACTCGCTGCGCGTCGGCGACAACGTCGTGCTCGCCGACGTGGTGTCTCCCGACGGAACCAGCGAACCAGCACGCATCACGCTCGCTGTGTTCTATCGGATCTGGGTCGACACGGCCGCGCTGCGCAGCGACAAGTCCTCGCTCGACGTGATCGTGACCGCGCTGCCCGGCACGCGCATCACGCTCGACGGCGAAGACGTGAAGCTCGACGCCGAAGGTCGCGCGACGCGCAGCTATCCGATCGACGTCATGACCGATGCGAAAGCCGGCATGATCGATCACGTCGTGCACTACCGCGTGCAGCCGCCTTCGGGTGAGACCGTCGTCGACGCGCTGCACACGCAAGTGCCCGTCGCGGGCTTGCAAGTCGATCGCCCGGGCCGCCAAGTCGTGACGGCGCACGAATCGATCGACATCGCGGGCGAGGTCGGCAAAGACAGCCAGGTGACCGTGGACGGTGTGGTCGTGCCCGTGAAGGACGGTCGTTTCCGGTATCGCTATCCACTGCCGGCGCCTAACACGTACAAGCCGCGTGTCGTGGCGAGCGCCGCCGGCAAAGCGCCGATGGGCGTGACGCTCGAGATTCGTCGCGTCGAGAGCTTGGCCAGCGCCGAGGCCGAGTTCGGCGCCGACAGGGACATCACGTACGCGAAGCTGGCGCCGAACCCCGCGATCTACCGCGGGCAAAAGATTGCGCTGGAAGGCCGCGTCTACGCGACGGATGCGCGCGGCGGCGAAGGCGTGATTCAAATGTTCGCGCGTCCGTGCCCGAGCAGCCAGCGCTGCTCCGTGTGGATCAGCGATCCTACAGAAACCGAGGTCAAAGTCGACGACTGGATCCGCGTGCTCGGCATAGTCGAGGGTGAGCAGCAGTTTCGTTCGGAAAAGAACGACGTGGTCACCGTGCCCAAGATCAAGGCGAGCTTCATTCTGCCCGCGAAGCCGTGATGCGTGTGCACGGGCGGTGGCCCTTCCTGGTTGCGTTCGGCATGGCCGAGTTGAAACCGCATGCGCGCTAGCGACCTCGACTACGACTTGGACCCCGAGCTGATCGCGCAGGCCCCGCTGCCGGAACGCGACGGCGCGCGCCTGCTGTGGATGCAGCGTGAACGCGAGTCGGTCGAGCATCGCCAGATCCGCGAGCTCCCCGGGCTGCTCGCTCGCGCGCTCTTCGTGGTGAACGACACGAAGGTGATTCCGGCACGTTTGTTCGCGCACAAAGCGAGCGGCGGGCGCGCAGAGATCCTGCTCGTCGAGAAGCTGGTCGAGGGTCACGGCGAGCAGCGCTGGTTCACGCTTGGCAAGGCGTCGAAAGGCTTGCGTGTCGGCACGGTGCTGCAGGTGCCGGACTCGCCGCTCACGATCACGATAGAAGACGCGCGCGGGGAGGGCAGGCTCGAGGTCACACTGCGCGCCGCGTCCGGTGTGGCCGCCGAGATTGCGCGCCACGGGCACATGCCGCTGCCGCCCTACATTCGCCGCGCCGACGATGTTCACGACACCACGCGCTACCAAACCGTGTTCGCTGCGCACGAAGGCGCGGTGGCCGCACCGACCGCGGGTCTGCACTTGAGCGAAGCGCTGCTCGCGCAGCTGCACGCGCATGGCCACGAGCTAGCGAAGCTCACGTTGCACGTCGGGCCCGGAACGTTCGCGCCGCTGCGCAGTGAAGAGCTTGCTGATCATCCGATGCACCAAGAGCGCTACGTGGTGCCGCCTGCGACGGCCGACGCGATCGCGCGCGCCAAGGGCGAGGGGCGGCCCGTGATTGCGGTTGGCACCACCGTCGTGCGCACGCTCGAGGCCGCAGCCGACGAGCACGGCGCAGTGCGAGCTGGGGCAGGGCGCACCTCCATCTTCATCTACCCGCCGTATCGCTTTCGCGTCGTCGACGCGCTGCTCACGAACTTTCATTTGCCGCGCTCGACGCTGCTCGCGCTCGTGATGGCGTTCGGTGGCACGAGCGCGGTGCGCGCCGCGTATGCGCAGGCCGTCGCCGCGCGCTATCGCTTTTTCAGTTATGGTGACGCGATGTTGATCACGGGCGCTCCGTAATGACACCGGGCTTCGCGTTCGAGGTGTTGGCCGAAGACGGCCCGGCGCGTGTCACGCGCTTGACCACGCCACGCGCCGTGGTCGAGACGCCTGTGTTCATGCCGGTGGGTACGCAGGCCACGGTGAAGACGCAGACGCCGGACGAGCTTTCCGCAACGGGCGCGCGCCTGATCCTCGCGAACACCTATCACTTGATGCTGCGGCCGAGTGCCGAGCTGGTGCACAAGCTCGGCGGCGTGCAGCGCTTCATGGCCTGGCCGCACGCGCTGCTCACCGACAGCGGCGGCTTTCAGGTCTTCTCGCTGGCGAAGATGCGCAAGCTCGACGACGACGGCGTCGTGTTCCGCTCGCACATCGACGGCGCCCAGCACGCGCTCTCGCCGGAGCGCTCGATGGAAGTCCAGGCGCTGCTCGGCTCGGACATCGCGATGGTGCTCGATGAGTGTCCCCCCGGCACCGCCGACCGCGCGAGCGTCGAGGCCGCGGTCGCGCGCACCACGCGCTGGGCCGCGCGCTGTCTCGCTGTGCCCGCACCTGCCGGCCAGGCCCGCTTCGGGATCGTCCAGGGCGGCAGCTTCCCGGATCTGCGCCTGGCCCACCTGGCCGAGCTGGCTGAGATGCCGTTCGACGGCTTGGCGCTTGGCGGCTTCTCCGTCGGCGAGTCGATGGAGGTCACCTACGGGGTCCTCGCCGAGGTCGCCCCGAAGATGCCGCGCTCCCGTCCGCGGTACTTGATGGGGGTTGGCAAGCCAATCGATCTGCTGCGCGCGATCGGCGCTGGCGTCGACATGTTCGACTGCGTGCTCCCGACCCGGAATGCGCGCAACGGCCAGGCCCTCACCTGGGGAGGCCGCGTCAACCTCAAGCAGAGCCGCCACCGCGAGGACGACTCCCCCCTCGACGCGCGCTGCGACTGCCCCGTCTGTCGCACATTTTCCCGCGCCTATCTGCGGCATTTGGTGGCCGCCGGCGAGCTCTTGGCCCCGCGGCTGATCACGCAGCACAACCTGCATTTCTACCAGCGCCTGACTCAGGCCGCGCGCGACGCGATCCGGGCTGGCCGGTACCGCGAGTTTGCGGCCGAGACCGAGGCGCGGATGCGGGTCGAGGATGAGGTCGGCCAGCGCGTGTAAACCCCCGTAACCCGCGCTGCAAACGCTTGATCGGCCAGCCCAACTGTGCCATCTATCGCCCCCGCCGAAGGCCCCCGGGCGCTCACGTTGCGCGCAAAACGCGCTGCCACGCGCTGCAACCTCAGGTACTTCGGGTCGCACCGCGTCGAGTCCCGCCGCCTTGCAATCCGAGGCCAGAGGTCAAGAGCCGCCCTTGCGGCGCGGCACGCACTGGACCCACACGCCCACCGAGTCAAAGCGATGTCCCAAGAAGACAGCAGATCCGAGTTCTTCGTTTACATCGGGGTGGCATGCGCCGTTGCTGGCGGTCTCTTCGCCGCCCAGATCTTCTACGGCACGTACATCGACATGAGCTACCACGCGCAGCTCATGGAAACCGCCGCCAACGAGCCGCTGCTGGCCGAGCGCGCCACGCAGCGTGAGAAGCTCGACAACGGCAAGCTGCCGATCGAACAGGCCAAGGCGCTGATCGCTCAGCGCGGCCGCGTCGGCATCGGCACGATCGCGCCCGTGCAGTCGGACGATCTGTCTGCAGTCTCGGGCTGGATTCGCAAGCCTGGCTTTCAGGCCGCCGTCGCGCACCCGATTCGTGTTGCGCGCGCACCGATTGCTCCTGTACCTGCCGCAGCGGCCGCCGTCATCGATCCGAACGCGGCTCCCGACGCAGCCGGTGCCCCCGGCGCCGCTCCTTCGGGCACGCGCTGAGGAGCTTTCGTAGTCACACCGGCCACCTGACACGCCAGACAAGGTAAGAGACATGATGGAAGCGCAAGGCGGCAAGCTCGTGGTTCCGGTGGCGACAGGCGTCGCAGTCGGAGTGATGATCTTCGCGGGCTTGAACCTGTGGTTCGGTCGGCCGTTCATCCCGAGCGTCGAAGATCTCCCGACGTACCCGAAGGTCGAGCCGCCTTCGCCGTATGCCGCGTCGATCGTCACGTCGTCGGGTCCCAGCGATCCGGGCGAGAAGGTGTTCACGACCGTGTGCGCGACCTGCCATCAGGCGGACGCCAAGGGTCTCGCGGGCACGTTCCCACCACTCGCGGGCTCGAGCTGGGCCGCCGAAGACGCCGAGACGCCGATCCGTATCGTGATCGCAGGTCTGAGCGGTCCGATCCAAGTGAACGGCAGTCAGTTCAATTCGCTCATGCCGCCGCCGCCAGGCGTGTCCGCCGACGATCAGAAGATCGCCGACGCGTTGACCTGGGTGCGCACGCACTTCGGCAACAAAGCGAGCGCCATCACGAAGGATCAGGTCGCGGCCGTTCGCGCCGCGATCGCGAGCCACACCGCCAACTGGACTGCCACCGAGCTGAATGCGCTGCGTCCGGCTGCAGGTGGTGCCGCGCCCGCACCGGCGCCCGAAGCCGCGCCCGTCGCCCCCGCCGCTCCCGCGGCTCCCACCAAGAAGGCGCCGGCCAAGCCGCCCGCCAAGCCTTGATTTGCACCCCGAGCGATGCCCTCATGACCAAGATCATGGCCCCCATGAAAGCGCGAACCGTCCCTGCCTTGTTTGTCCTCTGCATGCTCGCAAGCGCGTGCTCCGTGGCTGGCCCGGCGCCGACGCCTGAAGGTCACGAGCTCTTCCAGCTCTGCTCGCAGTGCCACGGCCCGACAGCAGCTGGAAACCGCGCGGTGAACGCACCCGAGATTGCGGGCTTGCCGCAGTGGTACATCGAAGCGCAGCTCAAGAAGTTCAAGCAGGGCGGGCGCGGCACCCACTTCGACGATCTCACCGGCATGCAGATGCGGCCGATGGCGATGAGTCTCGCGACCGATGCCGAGATCGCCGTGGTCTCGGAGTACGTCTCGAAGCTGCCGGTCGTGAAGCCGGCCGCCGAGCTCAAGGACGGCAACGCCGAGCACGGCAAGACGCTGTTTGCGACCTGCCTGGCGTGTCACGGCCCACAGGCCGGCGGCATGGAAGCCATGAAGGCGCCGCCGCTCAACCACGCCAGCGACTGGTACCTGTTTGCGTCGCTGAAGAAGTTCAAGGCCGGTATCCGCGGGACCAACCCGCTGGACGTCTCCGGCGCGACGATGCGCCCGATGTCTCAGACGCTGGTCGACGAGCAGGCGATGAAGGACGTGATCGCGCACATCGGTACCCTGCAGCAATAGAGCAGAACATGGCGAACCCAAACATCACTCCCGAATCGCTGGCTGCGAAGACGTTCGCCGTGACGATCCTCGCTGCCGTCCTCTACATCAGCGTCGTGTTCATGTTCGTGATCGGTGGTAACCGCCGCGAGGAAGCGCACATGAAGCCGAGCGACTATGAGCATGCGGGCGCGCCGGTGCACGGAGTGCACCAAGACCAAGACTCACGGAGTGCGCAATGATTGAGCACTACATCGAGCAGGTGTCGACCTACGCGGCCGACATCGACAACCTGATCACGATGATCGCGGTCATCACGGGCTTCTGGTTCGTGCTGGTCGAGGTCGTGTTCCTCGGTCTGATCGTCGCGTACCGCAAGAAGCCCGGCGTCAAGGCGCAGTACATCACGGGTGAAGAGAAGCACCAGAAGCGCTGGATCGGCATCCCGCACGAGCTCGTGTTGCTGTGCGACATCGCGGTCATCATCGGCGCCGTACGCGTCTGGGTCGACGTGAAGCAGACCATGCCGCCCGCCCAGGAGACCGTGCGCATCATCGGCCAGCAGTGGGCGTGGAGCTTCGTGCAGCCGGGCCCCGACGGTAAGCTGGACACCGCGGACGACATCAAGACCGTCGACGAGCTGCACGTGAAGGTGGACACCACCTATCACTTCAAGCTCGAAGCGCGCGACGTGCTGCACTCGTTCTCCGTTCCTGTCTTTCGTTTGAAACAGGACGCAATTCCGGGTCGCGTGATCACGGGCTGGTTCCGCGCCAAGAAGACCGGTACGCACGACATCCAGTGCGCGGAGATCTGCGGCATCGGCCACGGCCTGATGCCCGCACGCATCGTGATCGAGAGCGCCGGCGAGCACAACGCGTGGATGGCCGCCCAAGCGGCGCTGGCCACCAAGTAACTCCTTCGGCAGAGTTTAGTTAGAGGACAGGAAACCCATGTCTCAGCCCGCAGAAGAACACGCGCACGCGCATGACGACCACGGACATGATCACGATCACGGTGATACTGGCGCGCACGGTCATCACGAAGACGGCTTCATCAAGAAGTACCTGTGGTCGGTCGATCACAAGATGATCGCCAAGCAGTACCTGTTCACCGGCATGGCCATGGGCCTGATCGGTGGCTTCTTCTCGTACGCCTTCCGCATGCAGATGGCGTACCCCGGTCACAACGTGCCCGGCTTCGGTGTGGTCTCGCCCAACGAGTACAACCAGCTGATCACGAACCACGGCACGATCATGATCTTCTGGCTGGCCATGCCGGTCTTGATCGCCGCGTTCGGCAACTTCCTGATCCCGCTGATGCTCGGTTGCGACGACATGGTGTTCCCACGCATCAATCGCCTCAGCTACCAAATCTTCCTGCTCAGCGCGATCGTGCTGATTGCGTCGTGGTTCGTTCCGGGTGGCGGCTTCGGCGGCGCCTGGACGGCGTATCCGCCGCTTTCGGCCAAGTCGCAGTACAACCTGACGCCGCTCGGCTCCACGATGTGGGTGATCGCAGTCGCGCTCGAGTTCGTGGCGTTTCTGCTCGGCGGCATCAACTTCGTGACGACCGCGATGAACTCGCGCGCGCCCGGTATGAAGATGTTCGACATCCCGATGGTGGTCTGGATGATCGTCATCGCCAGCATCCTGTTCATGGCTTCGGTCGGGCCGCTGGTCGCCGGCGCCGTCATGCTCGTGTTCGATCAGCAGCTCGGAACCGGCTTCTTCGATCCGGTCCGCGGTGGCGACCCGATCCTCTGGCAGCACTTGTTCTGGTTCTTCGGTCACCCTGAGGTCTACGTGGTGCTGTTGCCGGCGGTCGGCATCGTCGCGGAGATCATCACGGTGTTCTCGCGCAAGAAGCTGTTCGCGTACAAGACCGTGCTCTACACCGCGTTCGGTACGGCCGTGCTCAGCTTCTTCGTCTGGGCGCATCACCAGTTCATCGCCGGCATCGACCCGCGCATGGCGAACGTGTTCACGGCCACCACCGTGCTGATCTCGATTCCGATCGCCGAGATGATGTTCGTCTACGTCGCAACGCTCTACGGCGGTTCGATCACGCTCACCACGCCGATGCTCTGGGCGCTCGGGTTCATCGGTGAGTTCATCATCGGCGGCGTGACCGGCATCTTCCTGGGGTCCAGCGGCTCGGACATCTACTTCCACGACACGTATTTCGTGCTCGCGCACTTCCACTACACGTTCGTGCCGATCGCGGTCATCGCCGTGTTCGCGGCGACCACGTACTGGTTCCCGAAGATGTTCGGCACGATGATGAACGAGACCCTCGGCAAGATTCACTTCTGGGGCACGGTCATCCCGTTCAACGGCATCTTCATCCCGCTGTTCATCACGGGCATGGGCGGCGACCACCGCCGCATCTACAACTACGCGAACTTCCCCGAGCAGTGGACGCCGCACCTGATCCAGATGCGCGAGTTTGCGACCGTGTCGCTGCTGGTGCTGATCGCGTTCCAGGGCATCTTCTTCATCAACTTTTTCTACAGCATGTTCAAAGGCAAGCCCGCGGGTAACAACCCCTGGAACGCCAACACGCTGGAGTGGCAGACGGTGTCGCCGCCCCCACACGGCAACTTCGCCGAGCTGCCGAACTGCTACCGCGGTCCGTACGAGTACAGCGTGCCCGGTCGCGAAGAAGACTTCTGGCCGCAGAACGAGGTTGGCTGAATTATGTCGCGACCCATCGCAACCACGCGCAGCGTGACAGGCATCGCCACCGGCAAGCTGGCCGTGTGGTGGGTGCTCGCCTCCGAGATCGTGATCTTCGGCGGCCTGCTCTGTTCGTATCTCATGCACCGCCTCGGTCACCCCGAGTTCGGTGGCTACGCCGCGCACACCAACACCGCGCTCGGCGCCACCAACACGTTCGTGCTGCTCACGTCGAGCCTGTTCGCCGTGCGCGCGCACTTCGAGGCCGAGCACGGTCGCGGCAAGTCCGCGGCGAACTGGCTGTACATGACGGTCGGCGGCGCCCTCACGTTCTTGTGCATCAAGGGCTACGAGTGGCACCACGAGATCAGCGAAGGCTTCGTGATCTCGAAGAACGCCTTCTGGTCGTTCTACTACACGGCCGCTGGCCTCCACGCCTGCCACGTCATCGGCGGCGCGATCATCATGCTGATCATCGCGCAGGACGCCAAGAAGAACCAAGAGCTGCAGCGTGTCGAGCTGATCGGCATCTACTGGCACTTCGTCGACGTCGTTTGGATCTTCCTCTTCCCCCTGCTCTACATCGCGAAGTGAAAGCGAGAACCTGATCATGTCAGACGCAGCAGCAACTCACGGCGAGCACGACGAAGCCGCGCATCTCGCGCACTACATGAAGATCTACAGGACGCTCGTCGTGCTGTTCCTCGTCTCGGTTTCCGGTCCGTTCATCAGCGATCACTTCGTGCACAGCAAGGCGCTGGTGCTCGTGACCGCATTCGGCATTGCGCTGGTGAAGGCGTACCTCGTGTGCGCGCACTTCATGCATCTGAACGTCGAGAAGAAGTTCGTGATCTACATGCTCACGACCGCACTCGTCTTCATGTTCCTGTTCTTCGCGGGTGTGAGCCCGGACATCATGGAGCACCGCGGCCGCAACTGGGAGAACGTTGCTGCCCGCGAAGAGACGGCGTCGGCTCTCAAGGAGCAGGCCGAGCGTGCCGCGCATCCCGGCGAGCACGAAGGCGCGGAGCACGCAGAGTAGGGCGTGACTCACGGTGTGACCCACGGCTGACGGCACGTGCTGGACGCGAACAGGAGAGGCGGAGAGATGAGCGAGAACATCCTGACTTTTCCCCGTCGGCTGCCGCGCCAGCAGGTCGCTCCCAACGCCGTGATCGGCGTGCTGATCTTCATCGCGACGGAGATCATGATGTTCGCTGGCTTTGTCAGCGCCTTCACGATCACCCGTGCCGCGTACAACACCTGGCCGCCAATCGGCCAGCCGCGCTTGCCTGCGGGCGCGACGCTGATCAACACCAGCGCGTTGATCGCCAGCGGCATCATGATGCACTTCGCTGCGCGCGCCTGGCAGCGCGACCCGGCTCTGGCCCGCCGTCCGACGCTGATCGCGCTCGTGCTCGGCTTGTTCTTCGTGTGCTTCCAGGGCGCCGAGTGGGTGCGCTTGATCCACGAGGGTCTCACGCTCACCTCGAGCAACCACGGCGCGTTCTTCTACTTGATCATCGGCATGCACGGCCTGCACGCGTCGGCCGCGATCCTCGCTCTCGGTATCGTCTACCTGAAGATGGCGGGTCGCGGGGTGAGCGAGCCGGCGTTTCGGGCGACACGCTTCTTCTGGTACTTCGTCGTGGCCGTATGGCCGGTGCTCTATTTGAGGGTCTACCTATGAAGAAGAATTCGCAGCTTGCCACGGCGCTTGCGGCCTGCGTCGTCCTCGGCACCACGCTCGTGTCCTTCACCGGTGTCGCTCATGCCTGCCCAATGTGTTTCTCGGGCAATGGCATCAACCAGGGCGCGTTCTTCTGGGGCACCATCTTCATGATGGTGGTGCCGGTCGTCACGCTCGGCACGCTCGTCTACCACGCCTGGCGGCGCATCATGGCCATCGACGAGCACAACGCCGCGGGCCTCGAGCCGCGCAAGCCGATCGTCGTGGCAAGCGCCGGTCAAGAGCGCCTGGCGCCCATTGCGGTAAGCCTTTCCGACTCTAGATCGCCGTTGTAGTCTGGTTGCAGACACGCGGAGCAGCTTTGGGCTGTCCGCTTTCAGGATCTCCTCATCTGGAGTTCCCTCAATAAAGCATCAAGGAGACCGCCATGGCCATCGAGCTACCCACCCTGCCGTATGCGAAGGACGCCCTCGCGCCGCACATCAGCCCCGAGACCCTCGACTTTCACTACGGCAAGCATCATCAGGCTTACGTGACCAAGCTCAACGAGCTGATCGCCGGCAAGCCGGAAGCGAGCAAGTCGCTCGAGGAGATCGTCAAGAGCTCGCAGGGCGCGATGTTCAATAACGCCGCACAGGTGTGGAACCACACGTTCTACTGGCACTCGATGAAGCCCAAGGGCGGCGGTCAGCCGACGGGCGCCATTGCCGCCGAGATCACCGCCAGCTTCGGCGACTACGACACGTTCCGTAAGCAGTTCGTCGAGGCTGCGCTCACGCAGTTCGGCTCGGGCTGGGCCTGGCTCGTGAAGGAAGGCGGCAAGCTCAAGGTCGTGAAGACCCCGAACGCCGAGACGCCCATCACGACCGCCGCCAAGCCGATCCTCACGATCGACGTCTGGGAGCACGCGTATTACATCGACTACCGCAACGCGCGCCCGAAGTACGCCGACACGTTCCTCGATCAGCTCGTCAACTGGGACTTCGCCAACAAGAACCTATAGCGCGCCGCGCTTTGGGTCCTATTCGCGGCTTACGTCGGGTTGCGGGTTCGCGTTCGCGAACCCGAAAACAAGCGCTTCCTTGGTCACCGTACAAGAAGTACGGCTCCCTCGGTCGCTGCGGGCGCGCTCGCGACTAGGACCCAAATCACGACGCTTGGTTGGCGCGGCACGCGAGAGGCGGGCAGCGCCGATTCGCTTTAACGACCGAAGCGGCGCTGGCGCTGGTCGTAGCTACGCAGGGCGCGTAGGAAGTCGATCTTGCGGAACGCCGGCCAGTTGGTGTCGCAGAAGTAGTACTCGGAGTTCGCGCTCTGCCAGAGCATGAAGCCGGAGAGGCGCACTTCGCCGCTGGTGCGGATGATCAGATCGGGCTCGGGCAAACCCGAGGTGTACAGGTAGCGCTCGAGCGACTTCGGGTTGAAGTCTTCGATTACGGCGTCGAGGGCTTTGCCCGTGGCTTGCGCGTGCGTGAGGTAGTCACGGAAGGCGTCGGTGATCTCTTCGCGCCCGCCGTAGGCGATCGCGATGTTGAGCACGAAGCGCTCGTAGTGCGCAGTGGCTTGCTCCACTTTGTGGATCGCGGCCTGCAAGCTCTCGGGCACGAGATCTCGGCGGCCGATGAAGCGCACGCGCACGTGGTTGTCGTGCAGGTCGGGGCTCGTCACCATCTCGAGCGTCTTGCGCTCGAAGAGCTCGAACAGCTGCTCGACCTCGGCCGAGTCGCGCTGAAAGTTGTCGAGCGAGAAGCCCCAGACGGTGACCACTTCGATGTTGTGCTCGAAGCACCAGTCGAGCATTTCGCGCAGCTTGTCGGCGCCGACCTCGTGACCGAACGCGACGTCCGATGCGCCGAGCTTGCGGGCGAAGCGGCGATTGCCGTCCATGATGATGCCGATGTGGTGCGGCTTGCGCCACGTGTCCGCGGCGGCGGTCAGGAAGCGCTCGTACACGGGATAGAACGGGCGCTGAACCATGTCGCTCAGCGCGCGCCACACGACGGCCCACGGCGAGCCTTGCGATTTCCACAGTGACAGCGCGGCTTGGCGTTTCGATGTCCCGTTGCTCATATAAGCGAAGGCCTCAGGGAAAAAAGGGCGGAAACGAGACGAGACGACAAAGCTACCAATCGCGGTGCGAGTTGCGATCGGGTAAGCCCCTCGCATACGGCGCGGACCCCACCGGAAACGGCGCCCCATCTCATACCCTGCGCGTTGAATTCACGCCAGCTTTGCATGCTGGGGCGGCGCCGGTCAGGCTCCGCGCACCCACAGGCTGCTACGAGTTTGCGTGCGGGTCGTGCGCAGCGCGCGGCTTCGCGTTGACGCCCAGTGCCCCCCGAGGTATCCCGGCGACCGTCGCGCAGGCGACTGGGAGGTGCTGGATGGGGTCGATTAAGCGAGCGCTCGTTTCGGTGTCCGATAAGACGGGCGTCGTGGAGCTCGGCAAGGCGCTGCACGCCAAAGGCGTGACGATCTTGTCGACCGGCGGCACCGCCAAGGCCCTCCGTGATGCGGGCGTGCCGGTCACCGACGTCTCCGAGTACACGAAGTCGCCGGAGATCATGGACGGCCGCGTGAAGACGCTGCATCCGCGCGTGCATGGCGGCATCCTGATGCGCGACCAAGCGAACGATCGCGCGGAGCTGGAGCAGGTGGGCGGTGCGCCGATCGATCTGGTCGTCGTGAATCTGTACCCGTTCGAAGCCACCGTGAAGCGCGGTGCGCCGCACGAAGAAGTGATCGAGAACATCGACATCGGTGGGCCCTCGATGCTGCGCAGCGCGGCGAAGAATCACGCGCGCGTGAACGTGGTGGTCGACCCGAGCGATTACGCCGCCGTGATCGCCGCGATCGAAACCGGCACCGATCGAGCGTTTCGCGCGCGCTTGGCTGCCAAAGCGTTCACACACACCGCGCGCTACGACGCTGCGATCGCCGGCTACCTCACCTCGGTGGAAGACGACGGCTCGCGCAATCCGTTCCCTGGCACGTTCGGTGTCGTGTACGAGAAGGTGTACGGGCTGCGCTACGGCGAGAACCCGCACCAGAAGGGCGCGTTCTACCGCGATCCCGCGGCACCGCCCGGCAGTCTCGCGCGCGCCGAAGTCGTGTCGAACGGCAGCAAGGAATTGTCGTTCAACAACTTGGTCGATCTCGAAGCGGCGCTCGACGCCGTGCGCGAATACGAGCGTCCGGCCGCCGTGGTCGTGAAGCACACGAACCCGTGCGGCGTGGCCGTGGCCGAGAAGCTGGTCGATGCGTACCGTGTTGCACGTGACGCCGATGCCGTGAGCGCGTTCGGCGGCATCGTGGCGCTGAACCGCGAAGTCGACGATGCCACGGCCGCAGTGATAGCGGAGACATTCATCGAGTGCATCGTGGCGCCGAGCTATGCGCCCGCCGCGCTTGCGCGCTTGCAGCAGAAGAAGAACCTGCGCTTGCTTGCGACCGGCGCGTGGCTCAGCGCGGATCACCGCGCGTACCACCTGAAGCAGGTGGGCGGCGGCATGCTGGTCGAGGATCGCGACAACACGGCCGGCAGCGAAGTGCGCGACGCCAAGGTCGCGACCAAGCGTGCGCCGACGGCCGCTGAATTGAGCGCGCTCGATTTTGCCTGGCGCGTGTGTAAGCACGTGAAGAGCAACTCGATCGTGTTCGCAAAGAGCGACGCGGCCGGCGAGCGCACCGTCGGCGTCGGCGCAGGCCAGATGTCGCGCGTGGTCAGCGTCGAGATCGCGGTGAAGAAGTCGGGCGCCGAAGCCAAGGGCTGCGTGCTCGCCTCGGACGCGTTCTTCCCGTTCCCGGATGGCGTCGAAGCCGCAATCGCGGCCGGCATCACAGCGATCGTGCAGCCGGGTGGCTCCGTGAAGGACGCCGACGTGATCGCAGTCGCCGACAAGGCCGGCATAGCCATGATCTTCACGGGGACCCGTCATTTTCGCCACTGAGGATCTTCATGCGACGCGAGCGGCGCGAATTGGGTCCTAGCCGTGAGCGAGGACGTAAGCCGCGGATAGGGCCCAAGGCGCGCCGCGATCAGACCGGGGATAACTCATGCGGGTGTTGATTGTTGGCAGTGGTGGGCGGGAGCATGCGATTGCGGCAAAGCTCGTGCGCTCGCCGATGGTCTCGGAGTTGCTCTGCGCGCCGGGCAATGGGGGCACGGCGGCGATTGCTCGTAATGTGGCGGTGAATGCGGAGGATGTTGCGGCGGTGGTGGCGCTCGCCAAGGCCGAGAAGATTGACTTCGTGTTCGTGGGGCCGGAGGCGCCTCTCGTGCTCGGGCTGGTGGATGCGCTGGCGGAGGCGGGGATCCTGGCGTTCGGGCCGCGTCGTGAAGCGGCGCGCATGGAGGGCTCCAAGGTGTGGAGTAAGCGCTTCATGCACGCGCATGGCATTCCGACGGCCGCTTCGGAGACGTTTTCGGATGCCGACGCCGCGGAGAAATTCGTGCGCGCGAGCGGCAAGCCCTGGGTCGTGAAGGCCGATGGGCTCGCGGCTGGCAAGGGCGTTATCGTGGCAGCTGACGTGGCCGAGACGCTCGATGCGATCGATCGTCTGATGCGTAAGCGCGAATTCGGCGCTGCGGGTGCGGACGTGGTGCTCGAAGAACGTCTGTTCGGGCAGGAAGTCAGCTACCACGTGGTGCTCGACGGTGAACGCTTCGTGCCGCTGGCGGCTGCACAGGATCACAAGCGCCTGCAGGACGGCGACGTAGGTCCGAACACGGGTGGCATGGGCGCGTATTCGCCGCCGCCGGTGGTCACGGCGGCGGTCGAGCGTAAGATTCTCGAACGCGTAGTGGAGCCGACCGTGCGTGGCTTCCGCGAAGACGGCGTCGATTTTCGCGGCACGCTGTTCGTGGGCTTGATGATCGACGGCGGTGAGCCGCGCGTGCTCGAGTACAACGTGCGTTTCGGCGACCCCGAGACGGAAGTGCTGATGGCGCGCTACGGCGGCGACGTGCTGCCGTTGTTTCTCGGCTCGGCGCGCGGCGATCTGCGCGGGGTCACCCCGCGCTGGGAAACGCCGGCCGCGCTGTGCGTGGTCTTGGCGGCGCCCGGCTATCCAGGAACCGTGAAGAAGGGGTTGCCGATCCATGGTCTCGACGCGGCCGCGCGCGTGCCAGGAGTGCAAGTGCTGCATGCGGGCACGCGTCGCGACGGCGAGCACGTCACGACCAGTGGCGGCCGCGTGCTGTGCGTGACCGCGAGCGGCGCAAGCATCGATGCCGTCGCCGCGAGCGCGTACGAAGCCGTGGATCAGATCCAGTTCGAAGGTATGCAGCTGCGCCGCGACATCGGGCATCACGCGCGCAGTCACGCAACCCATAAGGCGTAGCCTCGTGCTGGTGTCGACGGACATGGTCGAGCTGGTACGCGTGCTGCGCGCAGGTGGCGTCGTCGCTTGTCCCACCGAGACGTTCGTCGGCTTGCTCGCGGACGCGCAGAACGCGCGCGCCGTCGAGCGTGTGTGCGCGCTGAAGGGCCGCGACGAGAAGAACCCGATCGGTGTGCTGGTGCCGGATCTGCCCGCGCTGGAGGCGCTGGTCGAGGAGATCCCCGCGCGCGCACGCGTGCTGGCGCAGCGGCACTGGCCGGGCCCGCTGACGCTGCTGCTGCGCGCCCGGTCGGGTCTGCCCGCCGCCCTTCACAAAGACGGAAAGCTCGGCGCGCGCGTGCCTGGTGAGAGTCCGGCGCTGCGCCTGGTGCGCGCCTTCGGCGGAGCGCTCACGGCCACCAGCGCGAATCGCACCGGTGAACCGGCGGCTACGAGCGGTGAACAGGCGGGAGAGATCTTCGGCGATGGACTCGACGCGATCGTTCCCGGCCTCTCGCCGGGCGGCCTGCCTTCCACGTTGGTCGACGCAACCTCGGACGCGCTGGTCGTGCTACGCCGCGGGCCGGTCGACCTGAACGCATGATACGCTGCGCACGCCGATGACCCTGCCGACGCCCCAGCACACTGCCACCATCCTCGTGTCCTGCCCCGATCGGCGCGGGCTCGTGGCCTCGCTCGCGCAGCTGCTCTACGGCCACGGCATCAACATCCTCGATGCCGAGCAGCACGCGGATTCGTCGGCGAACCAGTTCTTCCAGCGCATCCGCATGGACCTGCGCGAGATGCACGTGGACCGGGGCACGCTGGAGCGCGCGATCTCCGAGGTGGCGCAGCGCTTCGAGATGCGCTGGCGGCTCGCCTACGGCAGTCCCAAGAAGCGCATGGCCATCATGGTCTCGAAGTATGACCACTGCTTGCACGATCTGGTGCTGCGTCAGCGCGCCGGCGAGCTCGACTGCGAGATCCCGATCGTGGTCAGCAACCACCCGGATCTCGGGCCGACGGTGCACTCGTACGGTATTCCGTTTCACTGCTTGCCGTTGCGAGCGGACGACAAGCAGGCGCAGGAGCAGATGCTGTTCGAGCTGTTCGAGCGCGAGCGGATCGATGTCGTGGTGCTCGCGCGCTACATGCAGATCGTGACGCCCGAGCTCTGCGCGCGCTACGCCGAGCGCGCGATCAACATCCATCACTCGTTTCTGCCTGCGTTCGTGGGTGGCAAGCCGTACCACCAGGCGTACACGCGTGGCGTGAAGATCGTCGGCGCCACCGCGCACTACGTAACGGTGGATCTCGACGAAGGTCCGATCCTGGAGCAGGACGTGATGCGCGTGTCGCATCGCGACTCGGTGGATGATCTGATCCGCAAGGGTCGCGATCTCGAGCGCATGGTGCTGTCGCGTGCCGTGCGCGCGCACCTGGAGGACCGCGTTCTCGTATCGAACAACAAGACGGTCGTCTTCGGCTGATGGAAAGCACCGCCGTCGTGTCTGTTGCAACCGCATCGCCTGCCGCCGCTGGCGTTCCGGCGCTCTACGCGCGCATGCCGCCGAAAGACGCCTGCACCCCGGACGCGATGCTCGACGCGTTCCTCGACTGGGTCAGCGCACGCGGCCTCACGCTGTACTCGGCGCAGGAAGAAGCCATCCTCGAGCTGTTCGCCGGCAAGCACGTGGTGCTGAACACGCCCACCGGCTCGGGCAAGTCGCTGGTTGCCACGGCGCTGTTGTTTCGCGCGCTGTGCTTGGGCGAGCGCGCGGCGTACACGTTTCCGATCAAGGCGCTCGCCAGCGAGAAGTTCTTCGAGCTGTGCGAGCTGTTCGGTGCGGAGCAGGTCGGCATGTTCACCGGCGACGCCAGCATCAACCGCGACGCGCCGATCGTCTGCGCCACGGCCGAGATCCTGGCGAACATTGCGCTGCGCGACGGCGACCAGGCGGACTTCGAGAGCGTGGTGATGGACGAGTTCCACTACTACGGCGATCCGGAGCGCGGAAACGCCTGGCAGATTCCTCTGTTGCTACTGACACGCGCGCAGATGCTGCTGATGAGCGCGACGCTCGGCGACGTGCAGCCGATCAGCGACGCGCTCGCGCTGCGTACCGGCCGCGAAGTGGCCGTGGTGCGCTCCGAGCAGCGCCCGGTGCCGCTCGACTTCGCGTACTGCGAGACGCCGCTGCACGAGACCGTGCGCAAGCTGTTCTCGGAGGGGCGCACGCCCGTGTACGTGGTCAGTTTCACGCAGCGCGAGTGTGCGGAGCTCGCGCAGAGCCTGACCAGCTTCGACCTCTGCGACAAACCGCAGAAAGAGGCCATCGCCAAGCAACTCGCCGGCTTTCGGTTCGATAGTCCGTACGGCGGTGATGTGAAGCGTTTTCTGCGACACGGGATCGGCGTGCACCACGCGGGCCTTCTACCCAAGTACCGACGCCTCATGGAACGGCTCGCCCGACAAGGACTGCTCACGGTGATCTGCGGCACCGACACGCTCGGCGTCGGCGTGAACGTGCCGATTCGCACCGTCTGCTTCACCAAGCTCTGCAAGTTCGACGGCACCGACGTAAAGCGCTTGTCGGTGCGCGAGTTCAAGCAGATCGCAGGCCGCGCCGGTCGCAAAGGGCACGACAACCATGGCAGCGTGGTGTGCCAGGCGCCCGAGCACGTGATCGAAAATCGCATCCTCGAAGGCAAGGCGGCGGCCGGTAAGAAGGTCGTGCGTAAGAAGCCGCCCGATCGTGGCTACGTGCACTGGGACGAGCCGATCTTTCGTCAGCTGATCGAGCGCCCGCCCGAGCCGCTGGTCAGCCACTTCAAGGTCAACCACGGCATGCTGCTGCAGCTATTACGCAGCCGCAGCCACGAGCGGCACGGCGGCTACGGCGCGCTGATCGAGCTTGTCTCGGCGTGTCACGAGCGGCCGGTGATCAAAGGTCGACTGAAGCGCGAGAGCAAGCAGCTGTTCATGTCGCTGCGCAAGGCAACCGTGATCGAGGTCTGGCCGCGTGCCCCGGGAGTCGGACACACACCTCCCGGAGGTTGCGAAGTGCGCGTGAGCGAGCAGCTGCAACGCGAGTTCTCTCTTCACCAGTCCTTGTCGCTGTACCTGGTCGAGACGCTGGCGTTGCTCGACCCGCTTTTGCCCAGCTATGCGCTGGACGTCGTGAGCTTGGTCGAGGCGATCCTCGAGCACCCGCGGCCCGTCATCTACGCGCAGGAACGCAAGGTGAAGGACGAGCTGTTCGCGAAGCTCAAGGCCGAGGGCGCTGAATACGACGCGCGCATGGCCGAGCTCGACAAGGCCACGTACCCGAAGCCGAACGCCGAGTTCATCTACGACACGTTCAACAACTACGCGCGCAAGCACCCGTGGCTCGACGTGGACAACATTCGTCCGAAGGCCGTCGTGCGCGACATGTACGAGAGCTATGCCTCGTTCAGCGAGTACGTGAAGCGCTACGGCTTGGCCAGCGCCGAGGGCGTTTTGCTTCGGTATCTGAGCGACGCGTACAAGACGCTCGTGCAATCGGTCCCGTCGGCGTTCTACACCGACGAGCTAACCGACATCGTGTCGTTCCTGCGCGCCACACTGCAACGCGTCGATAGCAGCTTGGTCGCCGAGTGGGAAAGCATGCTGGCGGCGCCTGCAGCCGATGACGAGCCTGCCGCGCCACCGGCGTACGACATTACGCGCGACCCGAAGGCGCTGCGTGCATTGATCCGCGCCGACCTGCACTTGCTGGTGAAGGCGCTCGCCGACTCGGACTACGAAGAGGCTGCGAGCTTGGTGCGGGCTGGGGAGGGCGACGCCGTGTCCGGCGCCGATGCCGGTAGCGCCACCTGGACCCCCGAGCGCTTCGCGCACGCGTTGGCGCCGTTCCTCGCCGAGCACGAGCGGGTCTTCTTCGGTCACGCGGCGCGACTGTCGGACAAGACGATCATCGAAGAGCTGGCGCCGCGCTTCTATCGCGTGCGTCAGCTGCTGCTCGACCCGAGCGGCGAGACCACCTGGGCGCTTTGCGGCGAGGTCGACCTGCGCGAGCCAGTCGCGACCGATCAGCGCCTGGTGCGCCTGACCGAGATCGCGTCATGAGCGATGGCAGCGTGAACGGCGTGGACTTCAGCGCGGGCCTCGCCACGCTCGGCTACTCCAGCTTCCGGCCAGGTCAAGAGCGCGCGGTCACCACGCTGTTCGAGAAGAATCGGCTGCTCTACGTGGCACCGACCGGCGGCGGCAAGAGCCTGGTCTATCAGTTGCCGGCCGTGCTGCTCGAGGGCGTGACCGTGGTCGTGTCTCCGCTGATCGCGCTGATGAACGATCAGGTGAGCGCGCTCGAGGCGCGCGGTGTGCCAGCCACGTTCCTGGCGTCGACGCTGACCATGGACGAGGTCGATCGACGCGTTCGTGCCGCAGCACGCGGTGCGTACCGCTTGCTGTACATCGCACCCGAGCGCCTCACGAGCGCAGCGTTTCGGCGCCTTCTGCCACAGCTGTCGTGTCCGCTCGTGGCGATCGACGAAGCGCACTGCATCAGTGAGTGGGGCCATGACTTCCGGCCGGAGTACATGCAGATCGGCAGCTTGATCAGCGCGCTGCCGAAGGCGCGCGTGCTGGCCTGCACGGCGACAGCCACGCCGATCGTGCGCGACGAGATCGTGACGCGCCTCGGCCTTGGCCCGGACACGCCGCAGATCGTGCACGGCTTTGCGCGGCCGAACTTGGTGCTGCGCGCTGCGGAGACCGCCGGCGCGAAGGATCGTGACGCGCGGGTCGACGAGATGTTGGCTGAAGCGATCGGCGAGCCGAGCGCGCCGCGCGGTGCGGCCATCATCTACGCGCCCACGCGCGCCTCGACCGAAGAAGAAGCCGTGCGCTTGTCGCGGCGCGGGTTTCGCGTGGACCACTACCACGCAGGTCGCACCGGCGAAGCGCGCGAGGAGGCCCAGCGCAAGTTCTCGGCGCGTCAGCTGGACGTGGTCGTGGCGACGAACGCGTTCGGTATGGGCATCGATCGCAGCGACGTGCGTGCGGTGGTGCACCTGGCGCCGCCATCGTCGGTCGAGGCGTATTACCAAGAAGTCGGCCGCGGCGGTCGCGACGGGGAGCGTGCGTACGGGCTCTTGCTCACGTCGTCCACGGACATGCCGCTGCGTCGGCGCTTGATCGAAGCGGGGCCCTCCGGCGAGCGCACCGATCCCGCGGTGGTCGAGCACAAGTGGGGGCTGTTCCTCGAGCTGATGCGTTGGGTCGAGGGTGGCAGCTGTCGCCACGATGCGATCCTGCGCTACTTCGGCGCCGACGCGGAAGCCCTCGGCGGCTGCGGCTTGTGCGACGTGTGCACCCGCATCGACGCGAGCGACGAGGCTGGCAGCGCGTCCAGCGAAGAGACGCAGATGATCGTGCGCAAAGCCCTGAGCGGCGTGGCGCGCGTGCACGGCCGCTTTGGTTTGCAGGCGGCGGTGAAGCTGCTGAAGGGTGCCAAAGACGTGCGCCTCGAACGCTCCGGGCTCGATTCGGTGCGCACGTACGGGGCGCTCCGTGGTGAGAGCGAAGACTGGCTCACGCGCCTTCTGCGTCGGCTCGTGACCGCGGGCTGGGTCGTGTTCGCGGGTGATGACCGCCCGGTGGTGGTGATCACGGAAGAAGGCCGCGCCGTGATGGAAGGCCGCGTGCCCGCAAGACTGCTCCTGCCCGCTCGCGTGGCTCCCACTACACGCTCGCGTCGCGTGCGCTCGCGCGAGCTTAGTACCGGCGCGGACACGCCTCTGCCGAAATCGCGCACCTACGCCACCGAGCCGACGGTTGAGCGCACGGCCGAAGCGCCCGAGGACGAAGCCAGCGTGGCGCTCTTCGAAGCCCTGCGCGCGCATCGGCTCTCGATCGCACGCGAGCAGTCGGTCCCCCCGTATGTGGTAGCGAGTGACCGCACACTGCGCGACATCGCGCGCCTACGCCCACGTACCGAAAACGAGCTCATGCAGGCGCACGGCATGGGTCCCGTGAAGGTCGCGCGCTACGGGGCGGGCCTTCTGGCCGTGATCTCCAGCGACGCGTGACTTGCCCGTGCACCAGCTTTGACAGGCTCGCCACCGCTGCGCGATACTCGTCCGACTCGGCATCCCCGAGCTGGAGGAAGTCATGGCGCTGATCGAGACCGAAGAGGCTGCCCGCCGTTTGGCGAGAGCGATCGCGAGTGACCTCTCACTCTACAACGAGGAAAAAGTTGTCGAAGGCATCACCAACGACAGCCTCTACGAAGTGATGGCGGAGGAATTGGAAGAGGGTCGCGCGCTGTTTCAGAGCCGCGTCACCGCAGATCTTTATGCCAAGAACTTCTATGACCGTGCCGTCATCGACATTATGGTTCGGTCCAAGGCCCACATCGATTCCAAGATGTGGTGAACGGGACGCGCCTTTGCCTCTAGGCGCGGCTTACGTCCTCACTCGGCTCGGTCACGTACGTGAGTACGCTCCCTCGCCTCGCTGTGGGCGCGCTCGCGCCTAGAGGCAAAATCGCGCCCCGTACGTTTGCCCATCCCGTGGGGACGATCGAGTGGCGAAGAACGACGAGCAAGCGATTGAGACTGTGATCCTTCCTGCGGAGGTGGGGGAGCGGTTGGATCGGGTTTTGGCGGGGAAGGGGTTGGGGCTTTCGCGGTCGCAGGTGCAGCGCTTGTTTGGCGAGGGGCGCGTCGAGGTGGAGGGGCGAGTTGCCGGGGTGCGCGACAAGGCTGTGGTTGGGCAGCGGGTGATTTTGCGGCCGTTGCCGCCGCCGCCGTCAGCTGCAGCTCCTGAGGACATTCCGATCGAGATTCTGTTCGAGGACGAGCAGGTGATCGTGATCATGAAGGCGGCGGGCATGGTGGTGCATCCGGCGCCGGGGCATGCGGGTGGCACGCTGGTGAATGCGCTGCGCTACCACCGGGATCTGACCGATCTGGATCACGAGTCGACGGAGCGCCCAGGCATCGTGCACCGGCTCGACAAGGACACCAGTGGTGTGATGGTGATCGCGAAGACCATGCCGGCGCGCGAGCACCTGACTGCGCTCTTTCAGGCGCACACGATCGAGCGCGAGTACGTGGCGATCGTGCAGGGGCATCCGGCTGCGACGCTGACCTTCGACACGTGGCACGGACGTCATCCGCGTGACCGTAAGAAGTTCTCGTCGCGCGTGACACGTGGCAAGCGTGCGGTTACGCACGTGCAGCTGCTGGAACGCCTGCACGCTACGAGCTTTCTGCGCTGTACGCTCGAGACGGGCCGGACGCATCAGATTCGCGTACATCTCTCGGACCACGGCTTTCCGATCCTCGCCGACCCGATGTACGGACGCATGTCGAAGGACGAGCGTACGAGCGCGGCAGGCGAGCTGATCGGTCGCCAAGCTCTGCACGCACGCGTGCTCGGCTTCACGCATCCGACGACCGGCGAGAGCCTGCGCTTCGTCGCAGAGCCGCCGGCCGACTTCATGCGCGCGCTCACGTCGCTACGTGATTGAGTCGGCGTGATTGAAGTGTCGTTGCAGGTACTTGCCGTTCTCGAAGCGATCGATGTTGCGCAGCACCACGAACAGCTGCTTGGCGCTGCAGCTCGTGCCGTACTCGACAACGCGATCGAGCGTAGTCGGGTCGTAGCGCGAGCGGTAGCCGGAAGGTCCCGGCAGGCGCACGTACGCGAAGTCCCCGACGCTCGAGGGCTGTTCGGTCAGCGGGTCGAACGCGATCGTGATCGAGCTGCTCGCCTTCTTCAGCGCCGCTTCGGTCTCCTTGAGCGGCCAACCGGGCAGATCGAGCACGGCGGACTTCAGCTTGCCCTGCACGTGCTCCGCAAACGCTGCGATGCGCGTGCGGTGCGCACGGGTCGGCAGAAAGCTCGGATCCGCAGCGAACACCACGGTGCGGCTCTTCAGCTGCTTGGCAAAGGCCGTAACTTCGTCGAGCGCGCGCGTGGTCTCCGCGTCGAGCGCAAAGCCTGCGTTCGCGATCTGCTTGGGCGCCAGCACCGTGAACACGAACTCCGGGGCCGCTTCGCGCAGCCAGCGGTCGCGGGTGCCCACCCCGGGTATGCCCAGCTCGGTGTCGGAGATCTCGACGGCGCGAAACTCTCGAAAATACGTGCTCGTGGGCACGGGGAAACCGGAGCAGGCGACGGAGATCATCAAGCGCGAGTATACCGGTCGCGAATGACTCTGCTCGAATTCCCGAGCACGATGACATGGCCCCGGGTGTAGGCTGCGCGCGTGCGCGTGCGATTTCGCGGCTTGGCCGGGAGCGACCGTGCGTCGGCGTGGGGCTGGCGTGCCACGGGGCTACTGACGCTCGTGACGCTTCTACTGTGTGTAGGAGTGGCTCAGGCGCAGCCCGTGGACCTGTTGTTCTTTCGGCCGAGCGCGGGCGCGTCGAGCGCGCTGACGATCGAGTCGCCGATCGCACCAGCGTCGAGCGCGTTGCAGCTAGGAGCGGCACTCGACTATGCGCATGGGCTGCTCGATCGTGTCGTGCCGTGTCCGGCCTCGGCCACGCTGCTCGACAGCTCGTGCCTCACGGGCACGCGCGACGGGCGCACTTCGGTCGTGACGGATCTCGCCCAGCTCGATCTCTTGGCAGCTGTCGCGCTGCGCGACGCGATCACGCTCGGCGCAGCGCTGCCGGTGCTGTTCGCGCGCGCTGCCGACGACTTGGCCACGCCGCAGCATCTGCAACAGCGGGTCGGGCTCGGTGATCTGCGCCTGTCGCTGACGGTGCCGCTCGCCCGCAGCGCCTGGCCCGTCGCGCTGACGTTCGAGAGCACGTTCCCAACCGGTCGCGCCGCCGTGTTTGCGGGTGTGCGAGGCGTGAGCGTGACGCCTGCGCTCGTCGTCGCCCACGCCTTTGGGAAGCTTACACTGAGCACGAAGCTCGGCTCTCGCCTGATGCGGCGCGCGCACGTGCTCAGCTACCAGCAGGGCGATACGTTCGTGCTCGGCTTCGGCGCGAGCTATGCGCTGCTGTCGCAGCTCGCGGTGCTCGGCGAGCTGCGCGCACAGCTCGCGTTCACGGAGAGCTGGCCCAGGGCGTCCGCCCGCCCGATCGAGCTCGACCTCGGTGCGCGCGTGCCGGGCCCGTTCGCCACGAAGATCACGTTTGGCGCCGGCATCGGTGCGTGGCCCGGCGACGCCGGTCTTGGCGCGCCCTCGTTTCGCACGTTTGCAGCTGTCAGCGGCAGCATCGCAGCGAGTGCGTGTCCCAGCGGCCCAGGCTGTGCACTGCTCGACACGGATCACGACGGCGTTCCCGACGTGCGGGATGCCTGCCCGCGTGATCCCGAGGATCGCGACGGATTCGCCGACGACGATGGCTGCCCCGATCCCGATAACGACGCGGATGGCGTGCTTGATGCAGCTGACCTATGTCCCACACGCTCCGAAGACCGAGACGGCTACGAGGACAGCGACGGCTGCCCGGAGCCCGACAACGACGCCGACGGCATTCCGGATGGCGCCGACGCGTGCCGCTTCGATCCCGAAGACCGCGACGGCTACGAAGACGACGACGGTTGCCCGGAGCCCGGTCCGCAGAAGATCAGCGTCAGCGTCGAGGGCACGCGCATCCTGGTCTCGGATCGCATCTACTTCGAGGACGACGCCGATACCATTCGCAGCGTGAGTCGCCCCGTGCTCGACGAGCTTGCGCGTGCGCTCGTGCCTCTTTTGCGCAATCAGCGCGTGCGCGTCGAGGGCTACACGGACGACGTCGGCGGCGCCGACTACAACACGGACCTCTCGTACCGCCGCGCCAAGGCCGTGGTGGAGTACCTGGTCGCGCGCGGCGTACCCGCGGATCGACTCGAGTACATGGGCTACGGGCCTGCAAAGCCGCTCGCACCGAACGACACGCCGGAGGGGCGCGCGCTGAACCGCCGCGTCGAGCTGGTCGTGTTGCCCGCGCACTGAAGGTGGTGTGGGCGTGGGTTGCGGGCACAGGCGTGCGCTGCGCAAATGCCAGCACGCGCGGCGAGTCGGCTGCGCGATAGTTCCGACCCGTTTGCGCCACGCTGCCCAAGACATGCACGGAGGCTGCGATGACGAACGCAACGCGTGTGCTCTTGGTTGGCTGTGCGCTGGCCTGTTCCCTCTCGCTCGGCTGCGGCATGCGCTCGGTGCTGGGGAGCGAGGGCGACGGCATCACGGCTGCCGCCGACGGTGGCGCTGCCGGTGACGCGGCTACGTCCGACAACGCCTGCGGTCGCGGCGGTACGTGCGATCCGACGAACCTCGGCGGCATGACCTGCGCGACGCTCGGCGCGGGCACCGGCAGGTTGGCGTGCGACGCGGTCACGTGCAGCTTCGACCTCTCGATGTGCAGCGGCTCCGCCTCGATCGGTACCGGCCAGAACACCGGCACCGGCACCGGCGCGCTTGGCCGAACGGGCACCGGAGGCGGCCTGGGCAACGGTGCGCTCGGCGGAGCGGGCACCGGAGGCGGTCTCGGCAACACCACCGGTGGCTTTCCGAACCTCGGCGGCGGCGGCACGGGCGGCGGGCTGGGCACAGCTGGCGGCGCGAACGCGGGCGGCGGTCTGTTCGGGGGCGGTGCGAACGCGGGCGGCGGTCTGTTCGGGGGCGGTGCGAACGCGGGCGGCGGTCTGTTCGGCGGTGGCGCGAACGCGGGCGGTGGCAATGCCGCTAACGGCGGCAGGACCGGACGCGGCGCGGGTGGTGGCACGCGGGGCGGCGCGGGTGGTGGCACGCGGGGCGGCGGGGCTCCGGGCACCGCAGGCGGCTGAGCTCACCGACGCGAGTCGCCGTCGTCACTCCGGATCTTCGATCTTCCACACGTCGTCTTCGCGCACGAACTGCACGCGTGCGTGATCGCCGTAGGGCATCGTGGCGTGACTGCCGACGATCTCGATCGGATCCTCGCTGTGTGTCTTCAAGCTGGCCAGCATGCGCTCGACCTCGTCGCGGGTCTCGCCCGACCACGCGGCCTCCATGCGGTCCGGAGTCATGCCTTCTTTGTCGGCGTTGGGCACCAGGCGCAAGAGCACGTCGTAGCGATGGCGCGAGAGCGCGCGCACGAAGGCGTGCAATGCGGCGCGCGGCGTCGACTGATCGTAGAAGCTGACCACGTCGGTGGTCACGAGCCAGCGATCGCCCAGCTTGCGTAGGCGCAACTCGCCGTCCTCACCGAAGCGCAACACGGCTTCCTCCGTGCTCGGCCCGCGCACGCGTGCGAGCGCGTTGCTGACCTCGACCACCTCGTCCGTGCTCTCGCTCAGCTGCTTCTTCCACGCATCGAGGCTGACGCGCTTCTTGTAGTCGTCCGACATCAGCGCATACGCCACGTCCAGCTTGCCCTCGCCGAGCGCGCGGGCGAACGTGACCACGGTCTGCTCGGGCGTGGCTGCCTTGGGCTGGGCCGCACCGCAGCCGCTCGTCGAGCTCGCGGCCAGCAGGCCGGCGGCCAGCCATGAAACGACCGCAGCCTGGACGCCATGAGCTGACCGAGGAAGAACCGAGCCGTTGGACGCGCGTCGCAGGCCTTGCATGGGGTTGCTTCTATGCGGGGCCCGAGGGCTTTTCAACCGAGGCGCTGCTGGAATTTTCAGTGTACGATGCAGGCCGTGAGCGAGGCTGACTCGGAGCAGACCGCGCATCAACTCAACGCTCGCCTGCTGCGGTTTCGCTCGCAGGTGGGGGTCGAAGATGCACGAGCCTTGGTTGAGGACCTGATCGCGGCGCGCCGCTACGGCGATGCGCGAGGCGTGGCCGTGAGCGCGCAGCCGGACAGCGGCGACGACGGCGAGCTGCTCGTGCTCGAGGGTCGGGCCTGGTTCCTCGAGAGCGACCTGATCCGCGCGCAGGCCACTCTCCTGCGCGCCGTACGTGTCGACCCGATTCGCGGCTCCGCATATCGCTGGCTGGGCGAGGTGCTGCTCAAGCGCGGCGACCCGCTGCGCGCGGCCAAGACCCTGCGGCGCGCCCTCGAGCTCGACCCGAGCGACGTCGAGGCCGCTGCGCTGGCGGCGCGTGCCGAATACCTGTCGGAAGTCGCGATGCAGGAGGCCGAGGAGCAGGAAGCGCCAGCGCCGGTGCGTGCGTCTGCAGCTCCGCCTGCGATCGTCGAGCCTGCACGCGCGATCGTTGCGGCGCCGGTCATTGCCGCGATCATCCCTGCGCCCGAGCCCGAGCCCGAGCCCGAGCCCGAGCCCGAGCCCGAGCCCGAGCCCGAGTTTCACGTCGACACAGACGACGAGCTCCAGGCCGATTCCGAACCGCCACCGCCGGCACCCCCGCCGCGCGTCGAGCCTGTCCGCGCACGCGTCGAACCGGTGCCCGTTGCGCCGCGCGCGCCGCCCGCTCCAGGCGCCGACATCGCCTTCGATTTCGAGGCAGATGATGATGATGATGATGGTGATGGTGATGGTGATGGTGATGGTGATGGTGATGGTGACAGCGACGCGCTGCCGCCTGCGGTCGCCGTGACTCGCCCAGTCGCCCCCGACGTGCCTGCGCTGCCCTCCGGCCGTCCGTCTCCGTTTCCAAATGGCATGACGAGCTCGACTCGTGCACCGGCCCCGCCGCCGCGTCCGGCGCCGCCGACACCCGCCGCGAAGCTGGACGCGCGCGTCGTGCCAAGCAAAGCGCCACCCGGCCTGTTCTCGGGATCTACCGAGCCGCTGCGCGCCCCACGTGCCAAGCCACGTGCCGGTGGCTTCGCGCCCCCGCAACCCAGCGCTCCGCCGCCATCAGCGGTAGCTCCGCCGCGCAGCTCGCCGAGCTCACCCGGCTCGCTGCCAGCGCCGCGCACGTCACCTGGAACGGTGGCTGCGCCGAGCTCACCCGGCTCGCTGCCAGCGCCGCGCACGTCGCCTGGAACGGTGGCTGCGCCGCGCACGTCGCCTGGAACGGTGGCTGCGCCGCGCTCACCCGGCTCGCTGCCAGCGCCGCGTACGTCCCCTGGAACGGTGGCTGCGCCGAGCTCACCCGGTTCGCTGCCAGCGCCGCGCACGTCGCCGGGTGCGTTCGATGCACCGCGCACCTTGCCTGGCTCCGTCGCTGCGCCGGACGCTTCGTCGTCCGGCTCGCTGCGAGCGCCACGCACGTCACCGGGCTCCGTGGCTGCACCGGGCACGTCACCGGGGTCCCTCCCTGCGCCCGCCGTTCCGTCGCGTGCGCCGCGCAGCGTTCCGGGCACGATCCCAGCGCCCGTGGTGCCAGCTATCAGCGCGCCCAGCTACGAGGGCCTCTCGACGCTCTCGGGCGACGACGACGCACCCTCGTTCACCGACCCCGAGCTGCCCGCAGCGCCGGTCGTGCAAGCGCGTCCCGCCGTGCGTGCCGAGCTCGACGACGCGCAGGAGCTCGAGACCGGCTCGTATCGTCTCTCCTCGCCCGAAGCCGACGACGGTGACGACGCCGACGATATGGTGGCCATGCATGAGGAGCTCGCGCCCGCCGCAGCACCCCCGGCGCGAGCCGCCGATTTGGCGCTCGGCGCTGCCGTGGAGCACAGCGCCGACGCCGAGCACGCGTTCGCGATCGTACGCAGTCGGGGACTCTTCGAAGAGCCGCAGAGCCCGCTCGCGCAGTGGAGCCCGCGCAGCGAGGTCGTGCCGAGCGGTACGCGCCTGCGCAACGCCCTGATCGGAGTCTGGCTGCTCGCGCTCGTGCTGATCGGCGGCGGGTACTACGGGTGGCAAGCGTGGATCACCGAGCGTCATGCCGGCGCCGCGGCGCGCGTGGGCGAGGCCGTCGCTTCGATGCACGAAGGTGATCACGCGGGCCTCGTGAACGCCGAGCGTCAGCTGCGCCTCGCGCGGGAGCAACATCCCGCGTCGCGCGATGTGCCGCGGGTCTTGCTTCTGCTGTGCGCCGAGCGCGTGCTCGAGGACGGGCAACGCGATCTTTCCGAGCTGCAGGGCGCGCTGGCGCGTGCGCGCGCGCTGCCGGTCGATGCGCCTTCCGTCGCAGCGGCGAGCGCGATCGTCGCCGCGTACTCTCCGGGCGCACCGGGCCGCGACTCCGAGCTGAAGACCGCAGCCGCGAGTGTCGGCAACGATCCGTTCCTCGGCTACTTGCTCGGCAGGCTGGAACAACGCCTCGGTCGGCCAGATGCCGAGCCGCAGCTGATGGCGGCAGCCACGGCCGACCCGAAGCTCGTCCCGGCGCAGCTGGCACTGGCCGAGCTTGCCCTCGACGCCGGAGAGCAGGCCGATGCGTTGAAGCGCCTCGACGCCCTGCTCGCGACGCATCCCAACCACGTGCGCGCACGCCTGCTGCGTGCGTTCGTCAGCGCCGACGACAGCGACCCCGCAGTTTCGATGCAGGCCCTCGACGGCTTGGCAGCCCAGGTGAAGCAGGCTGCGCCCAGCGATCAACTGGTGCTGGCGCTGACGCGTGCGCGCCTGTTGCGCCGCCAAGGCAAGAACGACGAGGCCGGCAAGGCCGTGGAAGACGCCGGCACAGCTCCTGCGGACGAGCCGCATCTCACGGCCTGGGTCGCGCGCGAGGCGCTCGCGCTCGGCAAGCTGCAGCTCGCGCAGCGGGCCGCAAGCCAGGCGCTGTCAGCTGCACCGGACGTGGCGGCGTACCGGCGCCTGCTCGCGCACATCTTGCTCGCGCGCGGTGACGGTGAGCACGCGCTGGTCTTGCTCGCGAACCTGCCCAGCGACGACGCCGATGCGCAGATCATGAAGGCGCAGGCCGCGCTCCTGTCCGGCGACCCCGCCGTTTTGCATGCAGGCCTCGATGCGTTGGCCACGCTCTCCGCCACGGAACAGAAGACTTTGATCGCGGCGCTGCGCATTCGTCTGCACGCGCAGCTGGAACCCAGCGCCGAGCTCGTAGTGAAGGCCAAGGCGCTCGTGCAAGCTGCACCGGGCGACGCCGAAGCCTTGCTCGCGCTCGCCGAGGCCGCGCTCGCCGCGCATGATCCCGACACGGCATCCGGCGCGCTCACCCAGCGCTTCGTGCTCCTGCCCGACGACGCCAGCGGCTACTACTTGCAAGGCCGCGCCCGCCGCATGGCGCTCGATGCTGCCGGTGCCGAAGCCAACTTCCGCAAGGCACTCGCGCTCTCGCCCGGCAATGCCGATGCGCTGTCCGGGCTGGGCGCGGTGCTGCTCGACTCCGGCAAGTACACCGACGCCGAGGTCGTCTACGAGGGGCTGGCCTCGCGCAGCGCAACCATGTTGGAAGGTCGACTCGGGCGCGTGGAAGCACTGCTTGGTGAAGGTCGCAACGCCGACGCGCAAGTTCAGCTCGACGCGATTCCCGAGAGCCAGAAGAACGGCGCTGGCTACCGTTCGCTTGCGGTGCGCGTGGCGCTCGCCGTCGGTAAGCCCGGCGATGCGCTCACGCTCGTGCGTCCGCTCGTCGATGCGCCGAACCCGAAGCCTGCGATTCTGGCGCTGTACGGCGATGCGCTGCACGCCGCCGAGCAGGTCAACGCGGCCGCCGGCGCCTACGAAGCCGCGCTCGCCATCGATCCCGAGCTGCCCGAAGCGCTGATCGGTCGCGCCGAGGTCGCGCTGCACGCCGAGCGTGCCGCCGATGCGTTGAAGTATCTCGAAACCGCGCAGAAATCGTTGCCCGGCAGACTGCGTCCATCGAGCGTGCGTGCACGCCTTCTTTCCGCGCTCGGCCACACGTACATGATGCGCAGCATGCATGGAGATCTCGACACGGCCCGCGCCACATTGCGCGAAGCCGTGCAAATTCCCGGTGCTGCCGCGGAGGCGTTCTTCTGGCTGGGCGAGTCGCTCGGCGGGAAAATCACGCCGGAAGCGCACGCGGCGTATCAGCGCTACCTCGCGCTCGAACCCAGTGGTAGATACGCCGACCGCGCCAAGCGCGCGCTCGGTCCTTTGCTCGACGTGCCTGCAGAACAACCGTCATCCGCACGGGTAGTTGGAAAACCATGAACCTCGACCTGACCCAAGAACAGACCATGCTGCGGGATACGGCCCGCGAGTTTGCAACCCGTGAAGTCGCACCGCGCGCGAAGCACTTCGATGCCTCGGGCGAGTGGCCTGCGGATCTCGTGAAGCGGCTCGGCGACCTCGGTCTGATGGGCGTCGCGATTCCGGCGGAGTATGGCGGCTCGGGCTTCGATCACATCAGCTACGCGCTGGCGATGGAGGAGATCAGCGCGGCCTGCGCGTCGCTCGGTGTGATCATGTCGGTCAACAACTCGCTGGCTTCGGATCCGATCTGGAAGCACGGCAGCGACATGCAGAAGCGCGAGTTCCTGACGCCCATGGCGTCCGGCAAGATCCTCGGCTGCTTTGGTCTCACCGAGCCGATGAGCGGCTCCGACGCCGGCACCATGGCCACGTTCGCCGAGAAAGACGGCGATAACTACGTGATCAACGGCTCGAAGAACTTCATCACGAACGGTCCGTTCGCAGACCTGATCGTCGTGTTCGTGATGACGAAGAAGAACATCGGCCACAAGGGCGTGACCGCCTTCATCGTGCCGACGAAGACGCCCGGCTTCAGCGCGAGCAAGCCCGACGAGAAGCTAGGCATTCATGCGGCGCAGTCGTGCAGCGTGTTCTTCGAGAACTGTCGCATCCCGGAGAGCTACCGGCTCGGCGGCGAAGGCGAGGGCTTCAAGGTGGCGATGGGCACGCTCGACGGCGGTCGCATCGGCATCGCGTCGCAGGCGCTCGGCATCGCGCGCGCCGCGTTCGAGAAGGCCGTCGCGTATAGCAAAGAGCGCAAGGCGTTTGGCGTGCCGCTCGCCGACAAGCAAGCCATCCAGTTCATGCTGGCCGACATGGCGACCGAGATCGATGCTGCGCGCCTGTTGATTCACCGCGCGGCGTTCCTGAAGGACAAGAAGGTGCGGCACAGCCGCGAGTCCGCGAGCGCCAAGCTGTTTGCGTCCGAGATGGCGACGCGCGTCACGCACAAGGCGCTGCAGATCCACGGTGGCCTCGGCTACACGCGCGAGTGCGACGCCGAGCGGCACTACCGCGACGCACGCATCACCGAGATCTACGAGGGCACGAGCGAGATCATGCGCATCGTGATCGCAGCCAGCGTGCTCAAAGACTGATGCGAGCGCGCGCCCTTTCGTCGTTCGCTCGCGCGCTGTCGTGCGTGGTGTGGCTTGCTGCCGTCGGCTGCGGCGGCTCTGCGTCCGAGGCCAGCACGGAAGCTCCGCAGCCGGCAGCCACAAGCGGCAACGAAGCCGCGTCGTCGGATGCGCACCGCATGCAGATCGAGGGCACGCTCGGCACGATCCCGCCCTCGCGCATCGAGGCTGCGATGGCCGGCAAGCTACCGGCGTTCCAGCGCTGTTTCTTCGAAGGCACCGGCGAGGTGGAGTTCCTCGCGGGGTACATCAAGTTCTACTTCCGCGTCGGCGCTGACGGACGCGTCGAGTACGTGCACCCGCGCAGCTCGAGCATTGGCCATCGCGCGACCGAGCTCTGCCTGCTCGACATCGCCAAGCGCACGCGCTTTCCGAAGCCGCAGGGCGGCGACGCAGCCGAGTTCGTCTGGGGCTTCGAGATCGACGCGCCCGGTGGCGTGCGGCCGCCCGTCGAATGGCAACAGGATCGCGTGGCCGACGCCGTGACCAAGGGCCGCGCGGCCATCGCTGCGTGCGGCGTGGGTGATGCACACTACGTCGTGACGGCCTACGTCTCGACCGGTGGCAGCGTGCTCGCTGCCGGCGCTGCGGCCGACTCGCAGCCCGCAGCCGACAAGATCGACTGCGTGCTTAGCGCCGTGAAGACCTGGCGCATGCCGGACCCAGGCTCCTACGCCGCCAAAGTCAGCTTCAATCTCTGATCACACGAGCGTGCGCTGCACGGATTACTGACAGCTCACGTGCATGGCGGAGTACGAGTTGGGACGCGGCGCGAGCGTGATCCGGGGTGTCAGCGACGTCCGCGCTTCTGCACGTCGACGTGGTGAGTCAGCTGCTCGCTTACGGCGCGCTGAATCTCGCGCGCGAACACTACGCGCACGGCATCGCCGCCCGGTGCCGTAGGATAAAGACACTCCACCGCGCGTCCCACGTCTTCTGGATGCGAGGACTTTCCAAAGCCGTTGCCGATGTGCTTGAGCGCGAACTCCACGACCTCGTCGGCTGTGCGGCGCAGATGCTTTTCCAGGATCTCGTGGAACTTCAGCGCCGTCTCGAAGCTGATGCCGGCCTCCTCCAGGCGCATCGCGATCTTCAAGAGCGCGGGGCTCTGCACCAGATAGCGCAGTGAAAGGCCCGTGCCTTCCGTGGTGACCGAGCCGTGGCGACGCAGTCGCGCAATCGTGCCCGCGGGAGGATTGCCGAGCAGGTCACGCAGCTGGTCCTCGGTGTACAGCTGCGGGCCGTCGTCGACGAAGTTGCCGATGGTCCGGCCCAGGCCCAGCCACTGTTGAATCGTCTCGCTGTCGGCGTCGGGCGTCAGGATCAAGTCACGGATCGCGCGCAAGCGCAGGCCCTTGTCCTGCAGCTCGGATACGACTTTGAGGCGCGTGGCGTGCGAGTCGTCGTAGAAGGCCACGCGTCCTCGCCGCTTCGGCGGCGCGAGCACGCCCTTCGCTTGGTAGAAACGGATGGTGCGGCTCGGGACGTTCGTCTTCGCGGCGAGCTGATCGATCGTGTACTCGTGCTCGGCCTGCGGGGCCTCTGAATCCGTGGCGTTGACAGTCATGATGAAGCAACTGTAACAGTAGGCGGTGTCAGCTTCAAGCCCGTTCTTTCGGCGCTGTGCCCGCCAGGAACGCCGCGATCAGCTGGCCCGCCAATGTTGCGGGTGGCGGCACCCAGAAATCGTCCCGACGCTCCGCCAGCTCCGCACGGGAAACCCAGCGTGCGTCTTCGAGCTCGTCACTGCTGCGCAGCGCATCGTGGCGCGCACGCGCGTGGAAACCGATCATCAGCGACGCGGGCATCGGCCACGACTGCGAGCCTGCGTAGCGCAACGAGGCAGGGTCCACTTCGACCCCCGCTTCCTCCGCGACCTCGCGTGCTACCGCTTGCTCGAGCGTCTCGCCCGCTTCGACGAAGCCTGCCAGCGCCGAGTACATGCCGCGCGGCCAGCCAGGTTGTCGGCCGAGCAGCACGCGGTCGTCGTGCGTGACCAGCGCGAGCACGCACGGATCGGTGCGCGGGAAATGCTCGGCTTTGCATTCGGCGTTCGTGCAGGCGCGCACGTGTCCGCCGTCGCGCGGGCGCGTAGCGTGGCCGCACACGCCGCAGAACTGCGCGCGCGCGTGCCAGATCATGAGCGCGCGCGCACAGCACGCCAGCTCGACGTCGCTGGCGGTCAAGCGCATGACCACACCGCGCAGATCGACCAGCTCGGCGCGCTGCAGCGCCGGATGCGCGAGCGGCGAGGTCAGGCGACTGATGTCGACCACGAAGCACGAGCGCTCACCGAGCAACCCGAGCCACACCAGCTCGCCGCCCGCGTCGAGCAGCTCGGCGGCACTCTGCGCTTCGGGCAGCACCAGCGCTCCAGCCTCGATCAGGTGCTGCTCGCGCCACACCGGCAAGAGCAACGTGCTCGGATCGGACAGGCGCGCCTCGAGGAAATCCAAGTCTTTTCGCAGGTGCGCGGCGCGATCGAATACGGCGGCGAACATCGACATGCGCGCAGGCTCCCACGCACGTTGGGAGCGTGCAATCGCGGCCTTGCACGGGCCCTCCCGCACGCGCAAAGTACGCCGCGCCATGGAGCAGGACGACCACGACCACGACCACGAAGAGCACGACAGGCCCCAGGACCAGGACGACCTCGAAGCCAACGCGCAGTGGGATGCCGCGCAGGATGGCGCGGAGCTGATCGCCGACGGCCAAGTCGACGAAGCCATCGCCGTGTTGCAGCGGCTGATCGCCGAGTCGCCGCAGAACCGCTACGCGTACTTCTATCTGGGCGCCGCGCACTACGAGCAGGGCACGTATGCGAAAGCGCTGGCCGCGTACGTGAAGGCCCTCGAGCTAGCCCAGGACTACCTCGGCGCGATGGTCGGCGCGGGGCACACGCTGCGCATGCTCGGTCGACACCAGGAAGCGATTCGCATGGCGCAGCAGGTGCTGATCCGCGCGCCGAACGATCCGGACGCGTTCTTCCTGATCGGCACGTGCTGCTTCTCGCGCGGCGACGACGCCAAAGCGATGGACTACCTGAACCGCTTCCTGCAGACGAACCCGGAGATCGAAGTGGCGACCGAGGTGGAAGGCATGCTGCAGGTGCTGCGCAACAAGATCGCGCCGGCCGACGTCAATTAGTTCGCTGTGTGTTCGGCGCGCGAGCGCGCCTCGGGTTCAGACGCCGATTAGTTCCAGCTGACGGCGCGTGCCCGTGGGGTTCGAGAACGCCACCGGGTAGTTGCCGCTGAAGCAGGCGTCGCAGAAGCCCTTGCCGCCGACGGCCTTGTGCAGGCCTTCCAGGCTCAAGTAGCCCACGCTGTCGCAGGTGATGTACTTGGCGATTTCCTCGATGCTGTGGTTCGAGGCGATCAGCTCCGAGCGCGACGGGGTGTCGATGCCGTAGAAGCAGGGCCAGCGGGTAGGGGGCGAGGAGATGCGCATGTGCACCTCTTTGGCGCCCGCGTCGCGCAGCATCTTGATGATCTTGCGGCTGGTCGTGCCGCGCACGATCGAGTCGTCGACCACGACCACGCGCTTACCCGCGAGCACGGTGCGCACCGGGTTGAGCTTCAAGCGCACGCCGAAGTGGCGAATCGAGGACTGGGGCTCGATGAACGTGCGGCCCACGTAATGGCTGCGGATCAGGCCCACCTCGAACGGAATGCCGGACTCCTTGGAGTAGCCGAGCGCTGCGGACACGCCGCTGTCCGGCACCGCGATCACGAGATCGGCTTCGCACGGCGCTTCACGGGCCAGCGCTTCGCCGAGGCGCTTGCGCGCGTCGTACACGCTGATGCCGCACAGCTCGGAGTCGGGACGCGCGAAGTAGACGTACTCGAAGATGCACATCTTGCGCGGCGTCGGCGCGAACGGGTGGTAGCTGCGCAGGCCGTTTTCGTCGATCACGATCATCTCGCCGGGCTCGACGTCGCGCACGTAGTCGGCGGCGATCAGATCGAATGCGGGCGGCTCGGAGGCAACCACCCATGCGTCTTTGATCTTGCCGATCGAAAGCGGGCGGAAGCCCTGCGGGTCGCGCACGGCGATCAGCTCTTTGTTCGTGAGGAAGAGCAGCGAGAACGCGCCACGAACTTTTTGCAGCGCAGCGGCCACGCGATCGACGGCTTGATCTTCGGTGGCGCGCGCGATCAGGTGAACCAAGAGCTCGCTGTCGTTCGTGGACTGGAAGATCGAGCCCATGCCCTCGAGCTGCTCGCGCATCTCTTCGTAGTTCGTGAAGTTGCCGTTGTGCGCGACGGCGATCGAGCCGAGCGTGTAGTCGACAGCGAGCGGCTGCGCGTTCTTGATGTGCGTGCCGCCGGCCGTGGAGTAGCGCACGTGGCCGATCGAGCGATCACCCGGCAGGCGTGCCAGCACGCTGGCCGTGAACACGTCGCGCACCAGGCCGAGCTCGCGATGCAGCGTGAGCCGCGCCTGATCGACGACGGCGATGCCTGCACTCTCCTGCCCGCGATGCTGCAGCGCGTGTAGACCAAGGTACGTAAAGTGCGCGGCTTCCGGCGAGCCGAAGACTCCAAACACACCGCATTGGTCGTGGAAGTGGTCGTCTTCCAACGGACCGTCGTCGTCCGAGGCAATGTCAAACTCGTGGGCTGCTTCGGGGCGATTCACGGGGCGATCCTATAGCGCCCGCATCGCTGATCGTCCACGGTGAAACGGCGCGAGCGTGAAGGTTCTTGGCGTGCGAAAGGCCGGAGTAGAGCCTGGAAAACGTTGCCTATCGACGTGACTCCGTACGACTATTCCGCCGTACTTGGAGCGCGCTTTCGTGCTCTGTTTCCCTCCGCTACGTGACCATGAGCGCTCTTCTTCGGCCGATTGACGCGATCCTACCGCGGGCCGCACGCAGTTTTGGTGGCAAGGCAAAGAACCTCGCGGCACTGGCGCGTGCTGGGTTCCCGGTACCTGCTGCGCACGCCTTGCCGTGCGAGGCCGCGGAGCGCGCGTTCACGACGTGTCTACCCCCGGGGCTGCAGCCGAGCGCGTTGTTTGCCGCGTCGCTGCCAGCCGAGAGCGATCTCGCCGAGGCGCGCGAACGGGTCCTGGCCGCCGAGCTCGCACCCGACCTCGCGGCGGCGCTACGAGGTGCGTTGCGCGAGCTACGGTCGCTTGGCGCGCCCAGCCTGGTGGTGCGCTCGTCGAGCACCGCAGACGACACGCAGCTTGCCTCGGCGGCCGGCTTGCACGTCTCGGTGCTCAACGTGTTCGACGAGGACGCGTTGTTCGCCGCGGTGCGCGAGTGCTGGGCCAGCGTGTTCTCTCCGCGCGTGCTCACGTATCTGCACGCGCTCGGCGCCCGCGAGGCGGGCTCGGTCGGTGTGCTGATTCAGGCGATGGTGCCGGCAGCCGTGGCAGGCGTGCTGTTCACGGTCAATCCGCTCACGGCAAACCCGCACGAGATCGTGATCAACGCAGCGTATGGCCTCGGCGTGAGCGTGGCCGACGGTCGCGTCTCGCCCGACACCTATTACATCGACAAGGACAGCGGCTTTCTGCGCGACCGCGTGATCGGCGACAAAGCCACGCGCCAAGATGCCGACCCCCGCGGGGGAATCGTCGAGCGGCGTGTGCCTTCGGCGCAGGCGCGCAAAGAGGCGCTCGACGAGCACACACTCTCGCGCTTGATCGATCTCGGTACGCGCATCGAGCGCCACTTTGGCGATGCGCGCGACGTCGAGTGGGCGGTCAGTGGCGAGAGCCTGTACGTGCTGCAGGCGCGACCGATCGCGCTGCCCGGTGAGCGCAGTGGGCGTAAGAAGGCGCGTACGCGTCGCGGCAAGGAGCTGCACGAGCCGAGCAGCGTGTGGTCGAACGTGAACGTGGGTGAAGCGCTGCCCGGCGTGGCGACACCGCTAACCTGGTCGGTGCTGTCAGGCTTCAGCGATCTCGGCTTTCGCAAAGCGTTCGCAGCGCTCGGCTGCTCGGTGCCGAAGGGCGCGAGCTTCGTCGGCAACTTCCGCGGGCGCATCTACTTGAACTTGAGTGAGCTCTCGCAGGTGGCCGCGCAGGTTCCGGGCCTGCGGCCGCGCAATGTGCTGCCTTTGGGCGGCGGTGCGGAGATCGAACGGCTCGAGCGCGACTTGCCGAGCGCTCCTTCGTTTCGATTCATGGCGCGCCTGCCGCTGACGGCGGCACGCTTCACCCGCGAGAACCTGGGCTTGCGCCGGCGCATCGAGCGCTTCGAGCCGGCGTTCGAGGAAGAAGCCGCCCGCATCCGCGCGCTCGACTTGCGCATCTTGCCGGCCCCATCGCTCGACGAAACGTTGTCCGACGTGCATCGCCTGCTGAACGAGACCGGTGGCTTGATGCTCACCGCGTACGGCAGCCTCTTGGCGGCGCTCGTGCCACTGTCGGCGGCGTTGCACCTGTTTGCAGGCGACAAGGCCGAGAAGTTGCAGCGCGACTTGCTGTCGTCGTTGCGCGACGTCGAGAGCGCACACCCGGGACGCGAGCTGTCACGGATCGCAGGCATCGCCGCGTTCGACGAGCCGGCGCGCACCGTGATCGAGCAAGGCGACCGCGAGCTGCGCGTCGAGCACTTGCCGCTCGGGCCGACGCGCACGGCCATCCATGCGTTCCTGCTGCGTCACGGGCACCGCGGCATTCGCGAGGCCGAGCTGGCGGAGCCACGTTGGCGCGAGCAGCCGCGCTTTCTGTTCGACACGATCCGCCTGCACCTGCGCACGCCCGAGCTGAGCGAGCCCAGCCCGCGCAGCGAGGTGTTGCGCGCACAGAGTGAAGCGGCGTTGATGTCGTTAGCGCTGCCGGCGCGCGCCGCGATCACCGCGCTGCTCGGCGTCGTGCGGCACTCGATGCGCTTGCGTGAGCGACTGCGCGGCGACGTGGTGCAGGTGCTCGATCTGTTTCGCTTGCTGTGCTGCGATGTGTCGCGCCGCATGGCGATCCGTGAGCCCGGCATCGGCCCCGACGCGGCGTTCTACCTGACGTTGCCGGAAGTGCACGCGTTCCTGCGCGGCGAGCTACGTGCCGCGAGGCCTTTGGTACGCATGCGCCGCGCGGGCTACGAGCGGGACCGCAGCTTGCCGGATCCGCCCGATACGTTCGTCGACTATCCACCGCCGGTCACGCAGCTGGCGCGTCGTGAGACGCGGCTCGATGGCATCGCCGCGAGCTCGGGGCAAGTGCGGGGACGAGCGCGCGTGCTCACGGATGCCAACGACGCGAGCTCGCTGCAGGCCGGCGAGATCCTGATCGTACCCGCCGCCGACATCGGCTGGTCGCCGCTGTTCCTGATCGCTGCGGGGCTCGCTGCCGACCTCGGTGGACCGCTCTCGCACGCCTGTGTGGTCGCCCGCGAGTACGGCATTCCTGCGGTCGTGAACTTGCGCGTGGCGACGCGCGCCGTGAAAACGGGCGACACCGTGCTGCTCGATGGCGACACGGGCCGCCTGCAAGTGCTACGGGACGGCGGGACGTAGCATGTCAGCTGAAACGCGCGTGCAGGTCGTGCATCGCGACCCAGATCTGCTCGTGCTGAACAAGCCGTCTGGGCTCTCGACCACGAGCCCGGACGGGACCAACTGCCTGGCCAGCAACGCGCGCGAGCTGGACCCCGAGGCTCCGCGCATGCACGCCTCGTCGCGACTCGATGCCGAGGTCACGGGCCTGGTCACGTTTGCGCGCAGCGATCGCGCGATCCAAGCGTTACTGGCCGCGCGCAAGGCGGGAACGTACGAGCGCTGCTATCTGGGTTTGTCGGCGCGTGCGCTCGAGCCTAGCGTGGGCGAGCTGCGCTGGGCCATCGGGCACGATCCGCGAGATGCGCGGCGCCGCGTGGCGCTTGCGCCGGACGGCCCAGAGGGTGCTCATGCGCTTTCGAAGTATCGTGTGCGCTGCGTGTTACCGAACGTGGTGCTCTCGTTCCTGTTTCCGCAGACGGGTCGCACACATCAGCTGCGCGTGCACGTGGCGCAGGCGGGCGCACCGCTGTTCGGCGACAAGCACTACGGTGGCCCGACGCGCGTGGTGCTACCCGACGGTCGCGTGGTGAGCGCGCGGCGCGTGATGCTCCATTGCTTGCAGGTGAAGATCCCATCGCCGAGCGGCGAAGGTGTGCTCGTGCTCGAAGCGCCCGTGCCCGCTGACATGCTCGCGTTGTTCGGCGCGCTGGGCGGTGACCCGTCGCTGCTCGAGCTCGAGCGCTTGCGCGAGGACTTGCGTCAGGAACCGAACGCCTGAACAGCCGCGATGGAGTCGCGCGCCGTGTCGTCCCAGCTGCGGCGGATGCGCGCAGGCTCTTCTTGCTCGACCGCCGCGATGCGGAGGCACCACGCACGAGCCGAGGCCGCTACGTCTTCACGATCGGGGCGTTGGGCCGCTCAGTGCTCGTGCCCGTCAGGTCGTGTGCGCTGTGTCGCGTGGGTAGCCAGCTCGGGAAACTGCGCACACAGCTCTTCTTCGAGCGATAGGTCGAGCTCGTCGTCTAGTTGCGAGAGCTGCTCCGCCGCGCGCTCCAAGTTCCGCTGGTACACGAAGATGCGAGTCACGTTCGGCTCGACAGCAAGTGCTGGGCCTGCGCCGCGCGGCGCCGTATCCAGCAGCACGCCGACGCGCGGATCGATGCCATCTGCTACGACCTCCGCACCAGGCGACTCCGCTACGATCACCTGCGCGTTTTCGAGCGCGTTGCGCAGCGGCACGGGCAAGCGCTCGATCGCGGCCTTCGCTCGTGCGGCAAACGCTGGCCGATCCAGCGTCCACGGCACTGGTGGCACCATCAAGTCGACTGCCCGCGCATCGAGGAACGCCGCCACCATGGCCGTCGTGTCGCCGAGCGCTTCGTGCACGAGCGCGAGCGTGTAGTGCGCGTCGGCGTCGAACGTCTCGCGCGTCACGGCGCTGCTGAGCAGGCGCTTGGCTTCCGCGTGACCACCGGTCTCGAAGTGCGCGCGACCGACCAGAAAGTCGAGACGCGGACTCTCGAACGGACCGTCCGGCAGCCGCTTCGCGACGCGCGCGGCGCTGTCGGTGTCACCTTGGTGCAGGTACGCGTCGTACTTGAGCAACAGCGCGTCAGCGATCTCGTCGTCGTTCTCGGCAAAATCGAGCGCTTCCTCGACCATCGCGATTGCCGCTTCGAACTCGTGCAGCGGATGGATCAGCACTTCCGACGCATTGAGCATGGCTTCGACGAAGGTGTCATCGAGCGCGAGCGCGTGCTTGTAGTGCTCGAGGGCTTCGTCGGCTTGACCGAGCGCTGCCTTCACGTAGCCGAGCAAGTTGTAGGCCTCGGGCGACTGCGGATCGAGCTCGATGCTCTTCTCCGCAGACAGCAGCGCGCCACGCAGATCGCCGCGGTGCACGAGATCCCACGCGCGGTCGAGATGAGCCGTGAATTGATCCATCGGCCCGCGCCCCGCTTCATCGCCCACGTTTTGGTCGCCCTCTGACATGTCGAGCCGGCCGCTATACGTCATTCTGCCCGAGGAATCCACCCGGCGCCCGATCATCTGCGTGCCCCACCGACCTGTGCCCATACCGAAACGTGCGGACTCTGCTAGCGTGCCCCCGTGCTGGTCTGCGGCATCGATGAAAATGGGCTCGGACCGCGGCTAGGGCCGTTGATCGCGACCGCCGTCACGCTCGATCTGCCACGCTACGACCGCGCGCGCTTGCGCCGCATCGGCGGGCGCGTCGGCATCGATGACAGCAAGCAAACCGCGGGCTTCGGTCAGATGGCTGCCGCCGAGAGCCTCGCGCTCGCCGTGCTCGAAGAGCTGCACGGCCACGCGCCGAGCGATGCCGATGAGCTGCTGCATCAGCTCTCGCTCGATGGCCTTCTGCCGCTACGCGCACGCTGTCCAGAACGCTCTTCGCCGCAGTGCTGGTCCGCGCGCGTGCTCTTGCCTGCGTTCGGCGGCGACTCGGCCGCCGGTCGTGCTTCACTTGCGCGACTCGCTCGCCACGGCGTCACGATCGCGCGCGTGCGCAGCCAAATTTTGTGCGTGAGCGCGCTGCGCGAGGAGGTCGCGCGCCTGGGCTCGCGCACCACCGTCGATCTTTCACTCTTCGAACGCCTGCTGCTCGACGCGCGCAGCGCAGCGCCATCCGACCTCGACACCGTGCTCGGCATGGTAGGCGGCATTCGCGACTACCCCAGCTACTTCGACCACCTGCGCGGGCGCGAGCTCTTCGTACTCGAGCAAACCGCGAAGGCTTCGCGCTACCGCAGCCCGGGCCTCGGCACATTCTCGTTCGAGGTCGACGCCGACGCGCGGCATCTGCCTGTGGCCCTCGCGTCGATGGTCGGTAAGTACGTGCGCGAGCTTGCGATGGAGCGCCAGAACCGCTTCTACGCCAGCCACGACGCCGAGTTGCCGCGAGCCAGCGGCTATCACGACCCAGTCACACGCCGCTTCGTCGACCGCAGCCGTCCGCTGCGAAAGCGCCTCGGGATCGTGGATTCGTGCTTCGAGCGGTAGCGGCCAACGCCCCGTGGTACAACTCGCCCGTGTTTGCCACGCCGTCGCGCTACCGGACTTTTGCGATCCTGTTCGGGCTCTTCCTGCTCGGCCTGATCGTCTACGGGTTGCGCACGCTGCTCTGGCCGATGTTCTTCGCCTGGCTGCTCGCCTACATGCTCGACCCGCTGGTCGATCGCCTGGAGAGGCTGCGCATTCCGCGCGCGCTCAGCATCGGCATCCTGCTCTGCTGTGCGATCACGCTGCTCACGCTGTTCGTGCTCCTGGCGTTGCCGCCGATCGTGCGGGACTTCTTCGCATTGGGCAGAGCGCTCTACGAAGCGTTCACGGGCCTCTTGAAGAACCTCGGGCCTTGGCTGCGCGCGCATCGCATCGCCGTGCCGAGCGACGCCCAGACCGCTCTGGGCACGCTCAGCAGTAAGGCCTTCGGGTGGGCGCCGAGCGCGCTCGGTCCGGTGGGTGGCGCGATCGAAGCAGCTGTCGGAAGCACGGCGTCGGTGCTCGGAGTGCTCGGCAACGTGGTCATGGTGCCGGTGTTCTCGTTCTACTTCCTGTACGACTTCGACCGCATGATCGCGGCCATGCGCGAGCTCGTACCCGGCGCGTATCGACCGCTCGTCGTTGCGCTCGCGAGCGAAGTGAACACCGTGCTCGGTCACTTCGTGCGAGGCCAGCTGACCGTGATGGCGATCCTGGCCGTGCTCTACGCGACCGGCTACGCCTTGGTGGGCGTCCCGCTCGCCGTTCCGATCGGCGTGATCGCGGGCTTGCTCTCGTTCATCCCGTACGTCGGCAGCGGCGTCGCGCTCGCGTTCGGCTTGCTGATGGTCGGCCTGCACTTCGAGAGCATCGGGCAGGTCATCGGCGTGGTCGTCGTGTACGCGATCGTGCAGCTGCTCGAGGGCTTCGTGATCACACCGCGCGTCGTTGGTGGCAAGCTCGGCCTCTCGCCGATCTGGGTCCTGTTCGCGTTGTTGGCGTTCGGGCACCTGTTCGGGTTCGTGGGCGTGATGCTCGCGCTGCCTGCGAGCGCGGTGATCAAAGTGTTCGTGATGCACGGCCTCGTGCACTACCGCTCCAGCGCCCTGTACCTCGACGAGCCGCGCGCGGTGTCGGGCCCGACACGCCCGGCGCGTCTGCGCTTGCGTCCCAACCGACGTGACCGGCACGCGCTTCGGATCGATCGATGAGTGAAGCCGCGTTGCAGCCCGACGAGCTCGCACGCGCGATCGCCTGCGTGCGTGCGCACGAGCGTGCTGCCCCGCTCGGGGCGTTCGCCTACGACGCCATCGCTGCGCAGGCCGAAGGCCACGCGCTGTTCGCCGGTCAGAAGTTCATGGCTCAGCGCGCTGCCGCTCATGGCATCGACGTCGCGGGTGCGGTCACGGAGCTTGGCAACCTGCTGCAAGTGCTCGAGCGCGGGCCGAGCGAGCCGAGCGAGCTTGCGTTGGTCTCGGCGTTCGCAGCACAGGGCGCGTCCGTTGCGCTGCTTGCCGCTGATGGCGGCAACGGCGACCGCGAGCGCCTGGCGCGCAAGCTGGTCTCGGAGCTCGAGTGGCTGGAGACCGCGACGCGCTATCGCGTCTGGATCTGTCTGCACGCGCTCTTGCAGCCGGACGCGCGCAGCGCCGTCGATAGTGCACTGGAGCACGCGCTCACGAGCGAGGATCGCGCCGACATCGCGAAGCTCCCCGATGCCGCAGCAGTCCGAGCACGCAGCGCCGCACGCCTGTCCATGCTCGCGACTGGCGATGCGCCGAGCTCCAGGGCCGCGCTCGAACGCCTGCGCGCTGTCCTGCGCGAGCCCGCCCTGCGCGCGTCGTGCGCGGCGTTGCTCGGTGAAGCTCTGCCGCCAACGGCTGCACCCCTGCGCTTGACCGGGCGCACCGCGTCGATCACGCGCAAGCCGTTCTTGGCGGCCCTGCGTTGGCTCACAGGTTTTGCGTTGCTCCATGCCGCGCTGCGCGCCATCGGATTTCTGCTGCGCTTCGAGCGCGAGCTGGAGGTGCAGCTCGACGGTAGCGCGTTGCGCACGCAGCGCCGCACGCTGCTATTCGGACGCACGATCCGCAAGAGCGACGCCGTGTTTCCCCTGATGCGTATCCGCGGCGTCCGCCGCTACGGCCGCTACGCGCTGCTACGCACCGTGATCGGCATGCTCTCGCTCTCGTTCGGTGTCCTGATTGGCGGCTACTTCGGCTTCGATGCCGCTCGCGGCGGCGCCTCGGCGCTGCTCTCGGCCTCGGCCGTGCTGTGTGCGCTCGGCACCGGCCTCGACCTGGCATTCGACGTCCTCGGTTCGTCCGTGCGCGGCGACGTGCGCTTGCAGATCGATCTCGACGGGGTGCGCACGCTGGCGCTCTCGGGTGTGCCCAGCGCGGACGCCGATCGTTTTCTCGACCGCCTCGGCGAGCGCTTCGCAGCTGGCACCAAGTGAGCTTCCGCGCGTGACCACGCGCGTGCTAAACACTCTCGTGCCTTGGCGAACGATGATCCTGCGTGGAGCCCGCGTGCTCGCGCGTTGCAACGAACGTGGTGAGCCGACCACCGGCCCTGACGGTCGCGTCGAGATCCGCTACAAGCCCAAGGATCCGCGCGCGTACCGCGCGGGCAAAGCGAACCTCGAGCCTGCACCGGACGCCGGCGAGATCCTGCCCGACGACGCCTGCGTCCAAGCCGTCGCCGCACCCGACAAGAAAGCCGTCGCCGCCGAGCGCGCGCGCTCGCTCACGCACGCCGCCGACGCCTACGTCGTGTACGCGGACGGCGCATGCTCCGGCAATCCCGGCCCCGCGGGCCTCGGTGTCGTGCTTCAAGACGGCATGGTGCGCCGTGAGCTGTCGATGTTCCTCGGTGTCGGTACCAACAACATCGCCGAGCTCACTGCGATCCTCGAAGCCGCCAACGCGATCGAGGATGCCGCGCGACCAGTTCGCATGCACACCGACAGCAAGTACGCGATCGGCGTGCTCAGCATGGGCTGGAAAGCCAAAGCCAACATCGAGCTGGTGCAGCGCACGAAGGTCGCGCTCTCACGCCTGACGGATGTGCAGCTGATTCACGTGCCCGGTCACGCCGGCGTCCCGCTCAACGAGCGCGCTGACGCGTTAGCGGTGCAAGCCGTGAAGACCGAATCGACGACCGGTTGGCTCACGTACTGAGCGCGCGAAACCCGAGTGTGCAGTCCACAACGTGGAATGCAATCTAGTGCTCGTGCCGCTCGATGCTGGAGAATACGTGGGCGGCTTGCGCGAGTGTCACGAACTGGTAGCCCTGATCGTGCAGCGCTTCGATCACAGCATGCAGGATCTCGTTCTTCTCCCCGCGCGTCTTGCGTAGATCGGGTTGATGCTCGCGCAGATCGTTCAGGCCGTCTTCCTCGGCGTCCGCGAGATCGATGCCGTGCAGCTCCAGGTTCACCAAGCTGCGCCCCGCGATCAGTTTGGTCAGCGTCAGCGCGCCGCGCTTTCCGGCCATGATCAAGCTCGTGCCGATGTACGGCAGGCGCGCGCTCCACTCGCCGGTGACGCCGATCGGCAGCTCGAGTAGGCCGCGGCCGCGCTTGGGGTAGGGACGTCCGACCCGGTACGGCTCGGCGGGTGCCAGGAGCACATGCGGATCGTCGATCACGCTGTGCGTCGGGCGCTTGCGCAGCTTGTAGCCTGTGATCGCAGCGGCCTTTGCGGCGTAGTAGCTCGGGCAAGGAAACACGCTCGAGTCGTAGGCCATGTCGAGCTCGCTCAGCAGCTCGAACACCGTGTCGGTGATCGTGTAGCCAGGCGCGCGAAAGCCCGCAGGCGTGCGTCCGATGACGCGCGCGATCGCCTCGTTGCCGCCGACGATCTGCGCGCGGATCTCGGCCCGCTCACGCTTCACGAGATCATAGAAGTGATCCTGCGTGTGGTTGCCGATCTCGTGACCGAGCGCGTGGAGGCGCAGCGTAGCGTCCGCCGCCGTGCGGTCTGCGAGGTCGCGACCGATCACGAAGAACGTAGCGGGGATGCCCAGCTCGTCGAACAGCGCCTCGAAGCGCGGCACCGCGCGACGATACACGGCGTGGCAGGCCTCGCCCTCGAGCGCGGGAACGCGCGCAGAGAGACCGTGGATCGCCGAGTAGCAGGGGATCTCGTCGAGGTCGACCGATACGGCGCACAGGCGCATCCGTCGAGCCTACATGATTTCTGTTCGCGGTTTGAGCATCCGGCACGACGCCAAATGAAACGCCGAATCGCGAGCTATCCCTTGATGCGGATGGCAACCACGAGCTTCGCGAGGTTCTTCAGCACGTTCGGCACGCGCCGGAACAAATGAACCGACGGAGCGCGCTTCTCCATCACGCGCACGGGGATCTCTTTGATCGACACGCCCATGCGCTCGGCGCGAATCACGAATTCGCTGGCGAACAGGTCCTTGTCGACCACGCACGCCTTGGCCACGTGCAACAGCGCATCGCGCCGGAACGCCTTGAGCCCGTGCGTGTCGGTGCCCTTGAAGCCAAGCGCGACACGCAGCATGCCGTTGATCACCAAGCTGCCCGCGTGTCGCAAGAGCGGGCGCTCGTCTTCAGCGCCTGCCAGCAATTTCGAGCCAATCACCAGATCGGCCTCGTGCCGGTTCAGCACGTCCATGGCCCGCGCGTAGAACTCGGTGTCGCACAAGTCGATCTCGTCGCAGAACACCAGCTCGCCCTGCGCATCGAGAATGCCCTGACGAAGCGCGAGCCCGTAGTTGCCATTGCCCGGTGTGCCCACCGAGAAGTGCTTCACCTGGGGAAAGCGCTGGGCCAGCTCCTGGCAGATGCTCACCGTGTTGTCGCGTGAGCCGTTCTCGGCCAGCACCAGCTCGTAGCGGATGTCGAGCGGCTTCATGCGATCGATCAGATCGAGCACCGCCGAGCGCAGGATGCCCTCTTCGTTGTAGATGGGGATGACGATCGTGGCTTTGAGTTTCTGCGTCATTCAGCCAACCACGCTTTTCGCCGCATCGCGGCCGAACAAGAGCGCGTCCTCCATCGAAGAATAGTTCCAGCCGCCGTAGCGACCCGACGACACGATCCTGTGCTCCTCGAGGAACGGTCGGATGACCTCGAGCGCCCCGAAGTACGCGTGGTCGTACACGACGTACGCGTGATCGATGCGCTGCAGATCCGCGAACAGCACCTGCTCCGGCCTCTGAATGATCTGCATCTCCACGAGCGCTGCCGCGACCTCAGGCAAAAGGCGCGTCATGTCTGGCTTCTCACGCGACGACAGCTCGACGTACAGGTTCGCTTTACCCGGCGGCGCCATCTTCGCGCTGAAGTGCGAGTAGCAGCCTACGCGGTAGAACGGATACTTCGGCTCGGGCACGTACACCCAGTGCAGATCCACGCCGCACGGGACGTCGAGCGCGACATCGAGGTAGTAGAGCGGGTTCACGCGCAGTCGAGCGCCCGCGGCTGCGATCTCCGCCGGCGCATCGAGCAGCGTCTTGATCAGCGTGTCCATCGGCATGGTCGAGATCAACCACTCGTACGGAACCGCGTACGGAACCGCGCCGTCCGCGAACAGCAGCTTCTTGTTGCGCCAGTCGATGCTCGTCGGCGCATGCTCGAACTGCACCGGCTTCTTCAGCTCGGCGTGCATCGCAGTCGGCAGAGCGCCGATGCCCAGCGACGGATACAGAAAGCTCGCATTGTAGCCGAGCTCGACGTCGTTCTTGCCGACCGCGCCGGCGATCACGTCTTCCAGCTTGGGCCGCGGCACGAAGCGCGAGCACCACTCGGCCGTCACGTCGCGCGGGTGAATGCCCCATAGCTTCTCGTTGTACGGAATCATGAAGTGCTTGCTGAAGCCCGCACCGAAAAATTTGAAGCAGAAGTCTTCGAACGTCTTCGGCGCAGGAGTCGCCGCCTCGTTGCGCAGCGCTTCGAAGTACCCCATCAGGCACTCGTACGCGATGTCCGGCGGCAGGCCGAACGTGTTCGCCTGATACGGGTAGCGCGTGTACGTGCCCTGGCTCCAGATTCGGCTCTTACGCTGCACTACCACCGAGTCGTGCCCGACCAGCTTCTCGACCCAAGCGCGGATCTGCGGGTCGCGCAGATGCAGCAGGTGCCCCGTGCGATCGAAGCGAAAGCCGTCGTGCTCCGTGGTGATGGCGTGCCCGCCCACGTGGCCGAGCCGCTCGTGCAGATCGTAGTCGGCGCCCGCGTCCGCCAGGTGGCGCGCAGCCGACATCCCGGTCAGCCCGGCGCCCAAGATCTGAATCGGTGCAGTCATTCGCCCCAATCGGGCCGAGAATGTTCAACACGGTAGGGGCCGCGTCAAGCGCGAGCAGCTGCGATGACGGATCCCCTCACGCCCCTCACGCCACAGCGGCGCTGAGCAGCGCGTGCGCGAAGCTCGCCCGACAACCCAGCGCGCCGAGCCCGGCAGCGATCGCGGCCGTACAACCCGCCGGCACCGTCTCCTCGCCGAACGCGCCATGCAGCGTGATCGAGCCGGTCACCACGGTCAGCGAGCGCAGCGTCTTCCAGTCTGGCAACCTGACCTCGCCGTTGCCGCGGATGGCGGCAGCGCGCAGGTACTTCGACGCCACCGGCGCGTCGCTCGGTCCCGACAACAGCTCCACGCGCGCAACGTCGTTCACATGCGCGGCCCCGAGCGAGCAGCGCATGCTGCGTAGAAACGCCGGGTCACTCGCGTCCTGCCAGCGCGTGACCGCGAGCGCGCGCGCCTCGTGCAGCTCGCGCGCCTCACCCTTCGGATCGAGCTTGCCCTGCGCGTCGTAGCGCCGGTTCCAATCCCAGTAGCGCAGCGTCACGCCCTTCTTCCCTGGCACGACGTACTGCGGCTCGAGCAACGTTACACCGCGTCCGACCGCATGCGGCAGGCCCGGCGTGAGCGCAAAGAAGTCCCCCGGCTCGACCGGCACGCGCTCCAGCAGCTGCGACACATCGCTGCCGGCTCGCAGCGCGACGCGCATCGCAGCTTCGTCCACGCCGGGTCGCAGCCCGAGGTAGATCACCGCGCCCGGCTCGCGCTCCACGATGTACCAGCACTCGGGCTTGCCAGTTTCGTCCGCGGCTAGCGCAGGGTCGTCGAGATCGGGATGGATCTGCACCGACAGATCATCCGCAGCATCGAGCCACTTCACGAGCAGCGCGCTGCCGCCGCGCGCCGCTTCCTCGCCCAGCTCGGCCTGTCGATCGAGCCCGACCACCTCCGCCAGCGAGCGCCCGTCCAGCGTTCGACTCGGCAGCTCCGGCCCGAACGACAGCTCCCACGACTCGCCGACCGCTTGCTCACGAAACGCGGCGCACGCGGGCAACTCGGCCTTGTACCGGCCGACAATCTTCCGCCCACCCCACGGCGTGCGAGCAGGGGGCGTGAAGTTAGCGGGATGGAGCAGGAGCGGGCGGATCATGTGCAGAAAATTTGGGCCTGTCCGCAGTCTCGGTAAAACTCAGTCACGAGCAGAGTCCCAGCAGCGAGTTCCACGCGAAAAGCCGCAGGCTGCTTCGCGTCTGTCGCCAGAGGCCGAACATGACATACGACGGACCCGATCGCAGAGTTCACAAGGTCTTCATCACGCGCAACACAGAATACCACGTGCGCAAGGGCACCTGCGTAGGTGTGCGCGACCGCGAGAGCGGCGAGTGGCTGCGTGCGCATTTTGCCGTAAAACGACCGATCGTCGGCTCGATCAAGTTCTTCGACAGCGGTGCGATGACCGCGTCGCCGGGCCTGCCGCGCGTCGGCGAGTCCATGTACTTCGAAGACCTGGGCCGCGATCTGGTGACCAGCTCGGTCGTCTCGGTCGAGCGTCCCCGCCCCGAGATCGTGGCAGACTACGTCGAACCTGCGAACCGCGAAGGTTGAACGCGCCGCCGCGCAGAGCCGCAGGCTGCTGCGTGGGTATGTGAAACACGTCCCGCGCGGAAACCTGATATAAGCTCGGTCCTGATGTCGAAACGCACGATCCGCGTGGTCGCCGCCGTCATCGAGGCCGACGGGCGCTACCTCGTCACGCAGCGACGCGCCAGCGCCGTGTTGCCGGACCTGTGGGAGTTCCCGGGCGGCAAAGTCGAGACCGGCGAGACTGACATGGTCGCGCTCGGTCGCGAGATCGCCGAGCGCCTCGGCGTACACGTGCAAGTCGGCCAGATGATCTCGTTCGTGACGCACCCGTACGAGCACTACACCGTCGACCTGTACCTCTACGAGTGCCGCCTGGTGACGTCCGAGCTGCAAGCGCGCGCGGTGCAAGCGTTCCGCTGGATCCGCTCCGAAGAGTTCGACGACTACGAGTTCGCGCCCGCCGATGAAGCCTCGATGGCGCAGCTGCTAGGCGAATGAGCGAGTTCTTTTTTCAGCGCCACGGGCGAGCCCGGCCCCTTGTTTTTCAGGGCCACGGGCGAGCCCCCGGCCTCTTGGCCGCTTAATCGACCGCACGCGCCGGTGCGTGCTACGCCCGCAGCATGTTCGTTCAGTCCGTCGCGCTCTCACCCGTGCCCGAGTTTGCTCGCGTCCCGCCTGCCGTGCTCACCCACGTGCTCTCGCGCATGCTGGGCGAGCCGGATGCGCTCGTGCACATGCTCGACGATGGCTTTCGTCGCATGGAGCGCAGCCAACCGAGCCTCGCCGAATTCGTGTCGAACGAGCTCTCGCAGGTCGACGGGCCACGCATCTCGGCGGTCGCCTACTTTCTCGCCGTGCTCGTGCATCAAGCCTTCGAAGAGGCATTCGGTCAGCGCCTGGGGCGAGTGCAGCTCTCCGACCTCACGCAAGCCGTCGATCGCCTCGTGACAGACGGTCAGCTGCGCACTCAGGGCGGCGACACCATCACCTACAGCGAAGACGCCATCGCGATCGGTCAACCCGCCCTGGTCGCGCTACTGCGCTCCGAGATCGACCGCGCCCTAGACGAAGCCCCCGAAGAAGCCCGCACCCTCTCCGTCGACGCCCTCTACGAAATGCTGTTGGTCCAGCTGTTAGCTCTGACCAGCGCCGTTGCGCCCTGATCGCGCCGCGCTTTGGGCGCATCCGCGGCTTACGTCCTCGCTCGGGTCGATCACGTACAGGAAGTACGCTCCCTCGCCGAGCTGCGGGCGCGCTCGCGGCTGCATCCCAAATCGCGACGCTCGCGTCGTGCGAAGACGCGACCTGCCTGCTCAGTCGTCGTAGAACATCGGGGGGCGCTTGCGAATGAAGCGCAAGATCAGGTCGCGTTGCTCGGCCGTGAGGCGCTCGAAGCGCACGCCGATGCCGGGCTCGGACTCCATGTCCATCGGGTCGCGGACGAAGCGCACCACGCCGGGGATCGACGACTCGAAGCCGCCTGGCAGCGTGACGAGCACATTGACGAGCGCGCCGATCGCGAGCGTTGCGTACGTCGCTATGAACACGCCGCCGTCGCCGATGTCGCCCGAGAAGCCCACGTAGAAGTTCGACTCGGTCGTGGCGCCGACGTTGGCTTCGAGCTTCTCGCGCGGGCCCGTGGCAATGGGCGCCGGGTTCGCAACTGACGCGCGCTTCGCATCGGTCGGCACCTTGTGCGGCGGGATGCTGGCGATCGTCGCAGCGTGTCCGACGCCGGTCAAGCTCGGTCGCATGCTGGGCGCTTGCGCGAGTGGAAACAGCTTGCCCATGACCTGCGCCAACGCTTGGGTCGCGACCGCGATGCCTCTATGGTCGCCCTTCACGTCCTGCAGCAGCGCCATCGTTTGACTCAGCGAGCCCATCGCGTGCTTGACGCTGGCTTTACCATCGACGTCGGAGCTGGCGCGCTCGGCTTCGAACAGCGCGCCCACGGCGCGCGCGATGTTCTCGGCGACGCTCATCACTTCAGGGGGGATATTCGGATCCTGCTGCAGTGCTTCGAGCGCGGTTCCTAGCAGCGCTCGACTCTCAGCGGCAGCAGCCGCGCCCGGGTATGTCATGCTGAGTGTCTCTCCCGCACCGATCGTGCAACACGCCTTGCCGTAGAATGATAACGCCTTCGTCGTGCCCCTGCCAACCGGATAACCGGTTAGGTCGGGCTCGCTCACTGCAGAGTGGGGCCGGAGTCGATCTTCCCGAAGCGCTCTTCGTGTTTCGCGATCGTCTCGGACAGCGCCACGCTCAAGCGCTTGGCGTGCTGTGGCGAAAGCAGAATGCGGGACAGCAGCCAACCGGCGGGCCCCTGCACGAACGAGAAGTCCAGGACGAAGCTGTCCGGCGCGCTGCTCACCTGAGCGAAGTTGCTGAAGCGGCCCTTGGCTACCTCATCCTCGGCCTTGATCACGAACGAGCTGCTGTCCGGCTTGTTGTTTCTGTCCATCGGTCTTGCCAGGATGCCGCGATGCGCGCCCTCGCACAATGGCGGTCCGCGTGAGCGACGAGCACGCCTCGGGCTCCGCGGTGCTGTTCTGCCCGTTCTGTCGCGAGCCCTTCGAGGGCTTGTCGCAATGCCCGACGCACGACCTCGAGCTAGTCCCGTTCCGGCAACTCCCGGCGGACCAGGAAGAGCAGGATGACGCCGCGCTGCCGGTCGCCTCGCCGCGCATGGGTCGCGGCCTGCTCGTGCTCGGCGCCGCGCTGACGCTGCTCGCGTTCTTTCTGCCGCTGGCGAGTCTCTCCGGCCAGCTCAGCGCAAGCAGCAGCCTGTACGCGCTCGCCCGCACGCGCGAACGTCTGCTCTGGCTCGTGCCGATGTCTGGCTTCGCTCAGTTGGTCGTGTTGCGTCGGCGTCGCACGCCGCGCGAGCTGCGCGGCTCGCGCGTGTTCGTGCTCATGTGCGCGCTGCTACCCAGCGTGTCGGTGCTCTACTCGGTGCTCGGTGTGCGTGCGGCCGCCGCGCTGCTCACGGCGCGCATGCAGACCGCCGTCGACATGCACGTCGGCGCCGGCTCGTGGCTCACGTGGATCGCCGCGCTGCCGATGCTGCTCGCCGGCGCCCGCCTGGGCGTGCATCCACCACGCCACGTGAAGCTCGGCTCGCACTTGTCGTGAACGCCGTGAGCGCGCCGCTCAGCCCGCCGGTCGCACCGACTCGGGCCGATAGATGTACCCCTGGTGCTGAAACACGCAGATGCGGTCGCGCCCATCACCCTTGGCCTGGTAGAGCGCACGGTCAGCTGCCTTGATCAGCTGATCCTTCGACTTGATGTCGCGGCTCGGAAACACGGCGACTCCGATCGAGAGCGAGACGCGCTCGTTGCCGGCCGGCAGGGCAAACGGCTCGCTGCCCACGGATCTCCACACGCGATCCGCGACCGCGAGCGCACCCGAGAAGTTGGTGCTGGGCAGAACCAGCAGGAACTCCTCGCCGCCGTAGCGCGTCACGACGTCGATCTCGCGCACGGCCTTGCGTATGCGTCCCGAGGTCTCGCGCAGCACGGTGTCGCCCACGTCGTGCCCGTGCCGATCGTTCACGCGCTTGAAGTAATCGATGTCGACCATTACGCACGCGAGCGGTTCGCGGTAGCGCTCCGCGCGCTTGAACTCTTCGTTGAGGCGGGTGTGCAGATAACGGTAGTTGTACAGGCCGGTCAGGTCGTCTTTGACCGCGAGCTGCTCGAGCCGCGAGCGCGCATCGGTGATCTGATCGTGCATGCGCTTGAGCCGTACGAGGTTCGTAACCCGTGCCATCAGCTCGCGCTCGTCGAACGGCTTGCACACGTAGTCGTCGGCGCCGATGCGCAGCCCGGACACGCGCGAGTCGGTGTCGCTCTTCGCGGTTACCAGAATCACCGGCAGGTACACGTCCTGCGTGATGCCCTTGATCAGCCGACAGCAGTCGAGGCCGTCGAGCCCGGGCATCATGATGTCGAGCAACACCAAGTCGAGATCGAAGTCGCGCGCGCGAGCGAGGGCGCGCGCCCCGTCTTCCGCGAACTCCACCAGCATGCCGTGACGTTCCAATAGACTCGCGAGGTATTGGCGCGTGGTCGGATCGTCGTCCGCTACCAAGATCTTCGGAGCCCTATCTACAGCGGCCGTCGTAGCGATCGATTCCAAGTCGGAGAAGCTTTCTTACCGCCAGCCCGCGCGCGAAATCGCGTGCGGCGCGTGCTGTCGTCTCGATTCGTATCATGACACCGCGGTGCGAAGCCTAGCGCCGCCGTGGGTGGCGTCGGCTCACAGTGCGCGTCGTGCGCACGCGTCCCACGTGGGTGCACTTTCGCGCGACAATTCGCGAATCGTTCCGCATCCCCGTGCGCTTGGCCCCATTTTCGCATACAACAGCTTTCCCCAAGGCGAAGCGTCCGTATACTAGCGCGGATGGCGCGCCACGCCTCACGGCTGGCGGGCGCTGAGTTTGGGGCGACGTAGATAGTTGATGGTTCGCGCGGTCGGCACGGTTCGCATGGAAAGGTGAGGGTAGGGGGTTTGGAGCTCAAGCAGCAGCTCAGGATGTCCCAGCAGCTCGTGATGACGCCGCAATTGCAGCAGGCGATCAAGCTGCTGCAGATGTCGCGCATGGAGCTCGTGGAGACCGTCACGCAGGAGCTCCTCGAGAACCCCGTGCTCGAAGACGTGCGCGAAGCCGCCGACATGGGCGGCACGCAGCAGGCCGCGGGAGGCAACGGCGAGGCCTCGCCGCAGTCGATTCTCGAGCAGGTGATCAGCGCGGACGAGCACAAGCCCGACGTCTCCGCGCGCGACGCCGACAAGAAAGCCTCGGAGATCGACTGGGATCGCTACATCGAGAACCACGCCATGCAGGCGCCGATGCCGAGCGGCATCAACCGCGGTGGCGGCGAAGACCTGCCGTCGCTCGAAGCCACGCTCACCAAGACCGAAGACCTCGTCGATCACATCGAGTGGCAAGTGCTGATGAGCGACTTGGTCGAGGACGAACGCCGCTTTGCGGTGCTCGTGATCGGCAACCTCGACGACCGCGGCTATCTGACCATGGAGGGCGTTGCGCCCGAAGACGTAGTTCCGCGGCTCGCAGCCGAGGCCGAGCTCAATGCGGAAGACGCCGAAGAAGTCTTGAAGGTGATCCAGACGTTCGATCCGATCGGCGTTGCTGCGCGCGACTTGCGCGAGTGCTTGCTGGTGCAAGCGCGCCACTTCGGCATGGACGAGCTCGTGATCAAGATTCTCGACGAGCACATCCACGACCTCGAGCGGCGCAACTACCAAGCGATCGCGAAGAAGCTGAACGTCGAGCTCGACGAGGTCTACGACGTCGCGCAGGTGATCGGCGAGCTCGAGCCGCGGCCCGCACGTAACTTCCTGACCAACGAGCCGCAGTACATCACGCCCGACGTCTGGGTGCACAAGGTCGGCGACAAGTACTTCGTCGTGGCCAACGACGACGGCATGCCCAAGCTCAAGATCAGCGGCTTTTATCGCGCCGCGATGAAGGGCGACGCGCAAGCCAAAGAGTACATCCAGAACAAGCTGCGCAGCGCGCAGTGGCTGATCCGCAGCATCGATCAGCGCCGCAAGACGATCGAGCGGGTTACCGAGTGCATCGTCGACAAGCAGCGCGAGTTCTTCGAGAAGGGCATCGAGTACTTGAAGCCGATGATCCTGCGCGACGTCGCGGAAGAAGTCGGCATGCACGAGAGCACGATCTCGCGCGTGACCAGCAACAAGTACGTGGCCACGCCGCGCGGTGTGTACGAGCTCAAGTTCTTCTTCAACAGCGCGATCAACCGCGACGGCGAAGACGACATCGCGTCCGAGAGCGTGAAGCAAGCGATCAAGAAGATCTGCGACGGCGAGGACGAAAAGCGCCCCTACAGCGATCAGAAGATCGTCGAGCTCCTGGCCAAGGAAAAGATCGTAATCGCCCGCCGGACCGTGGCTAAGTACCGAGAAATGCTCGGCATTCTAAGCTCGTCTAAACGAAAGAAATATTTCTAGGTACACTCACGGTTATACGTGAGTGTGGCGGTTCGAAAGGAGAAGGCACTCGCGGAACAGAGTTGTTCCGCAGCCGCTCGTTCTGCGTTCGTGAGGCACAGGTCCAAACCCTGAGCCTTCGGGCTCAGAGACACCGCGGAGAGCCGCTGGCGCTCCGTGGAAAGGAGTGGTGGCATGAGGATCGCGTTTACCTTCCACAACCTCGAATCATCCGAGAGCATGAAGAGCTACGCCACGGACAAAGTCGGCAAGCTGCAGAAGTACCTGCACGCGCCGATGGAAGCCGCTGTCACGTTCTCGGTGGAGCGCCACCTGTGCTGTGTCGATATCAGCATCCACGCGGGGCCCGAGAGCTATCTCGGTCGCGAAGAGCAAGAGGACATGTACGCCGCGATCGACCTCGTGGTCGACAAGGTACGCAACCAGCTGCGGCGCGCCAAAGACGCGCACAACCAGAAGCGCCGCGCGGCCGCTGTGACAGACATCCCGGGCGAATAGACCTCGCTCGCGAGCCGTCACCGAAATGCCGCGGCGGCGCCCGTGCTCTGAAAAAGGGCTCGGCGCGCCGCCGCTTCATTTCCGCGTGTGCCGCGCGAGACTTTGCTAGCCTTTCGCCATGGCGCTGCACCTCGTAGTCGTCACCGGCATGTCGGGCGCAGGCCGCAGCACCGCGCTGCGCGCGCTCGAGGATCTCGGTTACTTCTGCGTCGACAACATCCCGCCCGCGTTGATCCCACAGCTGGTCGAGCTGCTCGCGAAGGGCGGCGAGCTCTCGCGTGTCGGCCTCGGCGTGGACGTGCGCACCGGCAGCTTTCTCGAAGGCGCGACCAAGGTGCTCGATACGCTGACCGCAGGCGGTCACGAGGTCGAGCTGCTCTTTCTCGAGAGCCACGACGACGAGCTCGTGCGTCGCTTCAGCGAAACGCGGCGCGCGCATCCGCTCGCACCGGGTGGCGATCTGCTCACGGCGATTCACAAAGAGCGCGAGCGTCTTGCGCCGCTGCGTGCGCGCGCCGGCATGATCATCGATACCACCGGCATGAACGTGCACGACCTGCGGCGCACGCTGGTCGACTACATCGCACGCGGCGGCAAGCGCTCGCGCATGGTCACGCGCGTCGTGTCGTTCGGCTTCAAGTTCGGTCTGCCGGTCGATGCGGATCTCGTGTTCGATCTGCGCTACCTGCCCAACCCGCACTTCGTGCCGGAGCTCAAGCCGCGCACCGGCCTCGATCCCGAGGTCGCGCACTTCGTGGTCGACACGCCCGAGGCGCAAGAGCTGCTCGCCGATCTCGAGTCGATGCTGAAGAAGCTGCTGCCGAAGTACGCGCGCGAGGGCAAGGCGTACCTGACGATCGCGGTCGGCTGCACCGGTGGACAGCATCGCTCGGTGGCCGTCGCCGAAGCGCTCGCTGTGCGTTTGCGCGACCAGGGCGACGTCGTGGTCGAGCACCGCGACATGCCCAAGCCGGCCAAGTAGGCCGTGTAGCGTGCGCCGTCATCGCGCGTCGCTGAGCGAGCGTCGGGTCTTGGTGGCCACTTGCGAGGGGCGAGCTCTTACTTGCCGCGCACGGGCGCCACGAAGTCCGTGAGCTCGTTCGCCTCGAGCACGCCGTAGCGCACTTCGCGAATCGTGCCTTGCGCGTCGAGCAATACGAACGCCGGCACGCCGATGATGCGACCGAGCGCCGTCTTGCCCTTCAGCACCACGTCACTGGCGTCGTAGGTGAGTGGGAAGCTGACCGCGAGCGCGTCGCGATACGCATCGAGAAACTCACGCGCGTTCGGCTGCAGCGCCACACCGAGCACCGGAAACTGCGGATCGCGCTGCCGAAAACGCTCCACGTGGGTGAGCGCGAGCTGGCACGCGTCGTCGTATGTTGCAAACAGGAACAAGAGCAGCGGCTGGCCGCGCAGCTCGCGCAGCTCGATCAGGGAGCGATCCGAGTGCGCGAGCGTCAGGTCGAGCGCGCCGGCGGCCTGTGTGGCATGTGCGCCATCGTGTGTCGCGTCATGCAGCGTGGCGGCGCAGCTCGTTGCGAGCGTAGCTACGCAGCAACAGAACGCGACCGAGGCCAAACGGCCTTGCCTCACAGTCAGGCGGGTTTCATTCGAACGCAGCATCGAGCGTCGCGTGCGCGTTCTTTTCGACTTTGACGTCGGTCCAGGTCTTTTCCTGCGTGCGGTAGCGCGCCACGACCTCGTACGTGCCTGCGCTCAGGTGCGCGGGCACACCGCTGCCGAGCGTTCCAATTTGCTCGCCACCGCGCTTGATGATCGCCATGCCGGCGGCGCGCTTGCCCTGACTCGCGATGCGCACCTCGAGCATTCCAGTATCGAAGTCGGCCTTGAGCTTGCTCGTGGCACCCTTCTTCACCGTGATGGTTTCGGTCTTCTGCGGGCTGTCCAGCGCGCCATCGAGCCGGATGATCGCGCTGTACTTGCCAACCGGAACCGACAGGTCCTTGCCGCACACGCCGTTCGCAACCTGCGTTCCGTCGAGCAGGATTGAGACATCGCCCGTGGCAGCTTCACCGTTTTCGAGGACCTCGCAGCTCACCTTGCCGCTCGGGTTGTCGGCGAAGGCAGGCACCGCGAGCACCAGGAGGCTGAGAACGAAAGCCGAAAGCGTCTTTTTTGGCATCATGGCGCGTCTCTGGTTCTGCACGGGTGGGGGGCCCACGATCGACTCTCGGGCCCGACCGTGGATTCAGCGGTCGCTATCCTGGCTGAGAACGCCGACAATGCCAATTCTCCTGTCTGCCCGCGTGTTTGTGCCCTTTTACGGAGTCATTCGAGGCAGTTCCCATGCCCGATGGCCGCTCTCGCCGGGGCCACGAAATTCGCCGCGCACATCGACTCCTTGACACGCCGAGGGCACGCAGCTAGAAAACCGCTCCCCTTCGGGGTTTTTCTGCTTCTGGAAAGGCGTGACATGGAGACGTTCAGCGCAAAGGCGGATGAAGTAGAGCGCCGTTGGTTCGTGGTCGATGCGACCGACCTCCCGCTCGGGCGCTTGGCGTCCAACGTGGCCGCCGTGATCCGCGGTAAGAACAAAGCGGTTTACACGCCGCACGTCGACACGGGCGATTTCGTGATCGTGCTGAACGCCGAGAAGGTGAAGCTGACCGGCGGCAAGCTCGACACCAAGTTTCGTCACTGGCACTCGGCGTATCCGGGTGGTCTCGGTACGGAGAGCTACCGCGTGCTGCTCAAGCGCAAGCCCGAGCTCGCCATCGAAGAGGCTGTGTTCGGTATGCTCCCCAAGAATCGTCTTGGCCGCACGCTGCGCATGAAGCTGAAGGTCTATCGCGGCGCAACGCACCCGCACGAGGCTCAGAAGCCCGAAGCCCTCACGGTTCGCCTTTAGTCACATATCTTTAGTCACATATCTTTAATCACATACCCGCGTAGCAGCCTTCGGCCGGCTCTCCGCGTAGATGGTCACCTTCCAGTTTACTGCTACCCACCGCGTTCGAGAGATAAGGCATCCATGATCAACGGCACAATGCACGGCAAGGCGTACGGAACCGGCAAGCGCAAGAACGCCATCGCGCGCGTTCTCATCAAGGCGGGCAGCGGTGTGATCACCGTGAACGGCCGCACGCTGGAACAGTATTTTCCGCGCCCGACGTCCGTGATGGTCGTGAAGCAGGCGCTCGAAGCGGTTGAGAAGTCGGATCAGTTCGACGTGACCGTGAACGTGTGTGGCGGTGGCGAGTCCGGTCAGGCCGGCGCGGTGCGTCACGGCATCTCGCGCGCGCTGCTCGTGATCGACCCGGCGATGCGTCCGACCCTGAAGAAGGCGGGCTTTCTGACGCGCGATGCGCGCAAGAAGGAACGCAAGAAGCCTGGTCAGCCCGGCGCCCGCAAGCGCTTCCAGTATTCGAAGCGCTGATCGCGTTGCGCTGGTTTGGGGATTCGCGAACGCGAATCCCGGATAGGGGGCGCATTCGCGGCTTACGGCGGGTTCGCGTTCGCGAACCCGAAGACAGGCTTGGCTCGGTCACGTACGTGAGTACGCTCCCTCGCCACGCTGCGGGAGCGCTCGCGACTGCACCCCAATTCGCGACGCTCGTGTTGCGGAGATCCGTTCTGTTGGCGTGGGGAAGACGCTGCGCGCTTCGCGCGGCAGCGGGATGTTCCTTTTGTTGATCGTTGCGGCTCGCTTGATTGGCGGCGCGGGGCGGCGGAACATGGGTGTGTCATGGCTGAAGTTCGGGTCGCGATTGTTGGGGCTACGGGGTACGTGGGCGCGGAGCTGTTGCGGCTGTTGCTCGTGCATCCTTCTGTGCGCGTGACTTTGGTGGCGGGGCGGAGTGGGGCGGGGGAGGCGATCAGTCGGCTTCTGCCTAGCTTCACGGGGCTCTGTGATTTGAAGGTCGAGGCGTTTTCGCCGGAGCTGGTGCGCGAGCGGGCGGAGGTCGCGTTCTGTGCGTTGCCGCATGGCGCTAGCGCGGAGACGGTTCGCGAGCTGCGTAAGCTTGGGGTGATCACGCTCGACATGTCGGCGGATTTTCGGCTGCACGATCTGGCGGCGCACAAGCACTGGTACGGTGAGCACCATGCGCCCGAGCTGGTGAACGAGGCCGTCTACGGATTGCCGGAGCTGCATCGCGACGCGATCAAGCGCGCCGATCTGATCGCGGTGCCAGGCTGCTATCCGACGAGCAGCATCTTTGCGCTCGCTCCGCTCGTGCGTGCGGGGCTGATCGATCTTGCCGGGATCGTGGTGGATGCGAAGAGTGGTGTGTCGGGCGCAGGCAAGGCGCCGTCGCAGGGCACGCACTTCTCGGAGACTTCCGAAGGCATTCGCGCCTACAAGTCCGGCGGACAGCATCGACACACAGCGGAGATCGAGCAGGAGCTGTCACGCATCGCGGGCAGCGACGTGCGCGTGACGTTCACGCCGCATCTGGTGCCGATGACGCGAGGCATCTTGGCGACGACCTATGCGATGGCCAAAGGCCCGCAGGTGACGGCCGCGGCCTGCACCGAAGCGGCGCGTGCGTTCTTCGCGGGCTCGACGTCGGTGGCTGTGCTCGACCCTGGCATGCATCCAGACACGCTCTGGGTGCGCGGCAGCAATCGCGCGCACGTCGCGTACGCGCGCGACGATCGCACGGGACGGATCATCGGCATGGCGACGATCGACAACCTCGTGAAGGGCGCTGCGGGCCAGGGCGTGCAGTGCATGAATCTGCGCTGCGGCTTGCCGGAAGCGGCAGGCCTCGGTGTCTCGGGCCTCTCGCCGTGATTCGCGTACTGCACTTGAGCGACGTTCACGTCGACGTGCCGCTCGCCGCGCTGCCGTGGCGCGAGATGATGAACAAGCGCTTGTTCGGTGCAGCCAACCTCGTGCTGCGTCGGCATCCACACTTCGCCGACGCACGGCACAAGCTGGCCGCGCTCGCGAGCTTCGCGACGCAGCGGCATGTCGACCTCGTCATCTGCACCGGCGACTATACCGCGCTCGGTACCGAGCCCGAGCTTCTCGCCGCGCGAAAGGCCGTGGACGCGCTCACGCACGCGCCGCTCGGCTACGTGACCGTTCCCGGAAACCACGATCTGTACATGCCCGACACGCTCCAGGATTCACGTTTCGAGCGGCATTTCGGCGAATTTCTGGTCAGCGATCTGCCCGATCTGTGCAGCGACGGGCCGTGGCCGGTCGTGAAGCTGTGCGGGGATTCGATCGCGGTGATCGCCGTGAACAGCGCGCGTCCGAATCCCGAGGTCTGGCGTTCCAATGGATACATCCCCGAGGTGCAGCTGACGGCGCTCGGGCGCGTGCTCGACGACCCACGCCTGCGCGGGCGCTTCATCTTCGTGGCCACGCATTACGCGCCGCGTCGCGCCGACGGCAGTCGCGACAAGCCCTTGCACGGCCTCGACAACGCCGATGCGTTGCTCGCGACCTGCGCGCGCATCGAGCGCGGCGCGGTGTTGCACGGGCACATTCACTGGCGCTTTCATTTGCAGCTCGCTCCGCTCCGCGCACGCATCTTCGGCTCGGGCAGCACCACGTGCTCGGGGCGCGAAGGCTTCTGGCTGTTCGAGGTAGACGACACGGAGACGCGCGCCACACCCGGCGGCTGGGCGGACGGCGGCTATCGGCTGGAACCGGCGGAAACCGTTACGTTCTGAAGCGCTCTGGGGCTCGTTCCCCACCCGGCTCCCGGTCCTCCGCGCTGCACCTTTCTTTGTCGTCGCCCCATGGCGTCTTACACTGTAGGTGCTGTCCTACTTTGGAGGCTCGCGAATGATCAGCGCTCTCGAGAATACACCTGGGACTCGCCGGCGATCGCTCCGCCGGTCCGTTCGCGTCGAGGCCGACGTCGAGGCCGACCTCTGGGACGGCGCGGTTCCGTTCGTTGCGACCGATCTGTCCGAGCACGGCCTCTGGCTCGAGTCGGATCTGCCGCTCGAGATTGGGGCCGAGCTCATCGTCTCGTTCCTGCCGCCGCGCTGGCCGTCGCAGACACCGGTGACCGCGCTGGCGGAAGTCACGCGCGTGGGCATGTTCCGGCGTCGCCGTGAGCCACGTGCTTCGGGCATGGGCCTGCGTTTCCTGGATATCGAGCACGAGCACCGCGATCTGCTCGCAGAGGCGCTGCGTGGCTTGCCGCCGCTGCTGCCAGCTTCGCGCAAGCGCGTGATCGAGCTCGACCGACCGAGCATCGAGGAGGGCCCGCTGCCGCACCTGGTGCTGGCGGACGGCTCGCGCTTCACGTTCCGTGCGGAAGCACCCCTACTCACTGCCGGTCGCGGCCTCGCGCCCGCGGCGACCGTTCCAGCATACGCGCCGGTGATCGCATTCAGCTCTCCGATGAGCGCGATCTTACAGCGCAACCATGCGCTGCGCGTGGTTGCGTAGCACGCAGCGGGCGCGCTGCCCATTCACGCCTGGGTTTCGGCGTCGTCGTCGTGGTGCAGATACGCCACGGTGCGAACCAAGCTCACGACTTGCTCGCGGGTGTCAGCTGTCAGCTCCATGAAACGCACGCCCATGCCGGGGTTCAGGTTGTCACCTGACTCGCGCCACGGGTTGACCCAGGTGACCTCGCCTTCGAGGACCAGCGTGTTGCTATCACCCGGCAGCTTGTCGCTCTGAAAGCGCAGGCGCAGACGTGTGCCGACGGCTTGTGGCCGATCGGTGCGGATGAAGATTCCCATCTCGCTGATGTTCTGCAGATAGGCGAACAGGAACGTCTCGCCGCTCGCGTAGTCGACCGAGATCGAAGTCTCGAAGCGCTGGTGTTCGCGGCGATCGGAACCCGAAGGCTCGCGCGGCTCTGGATGGGGCTTGTCGCTCTTGTTCGTCATGCGCCCGCCCGTTCTTGCATGCGAGCTATTGAATACGCAATACCCCGAGCTTCGCTCGGTTCTCGCCGTCGTTCGGACCGCTCTTCATGGGCAGCCGCGACTCTCCTGTGTAGAAGCCGACGTAGATCTGGTAGGCGCCTGCGCGGTAGCTGGAGGGGACGTCGAGCGTCTGCTCGTCGTAGATCACATCGCCCAGATCCCACAGGCGCACCGGGTATTTGCCGTCGACCGGGTCGTGATCGCCATGGATGCGCTGACCTTCGCCGTCGATGTGCACGAACACGCGGTAGTCGCTCAAGTCGGTGCGCAACGCTTTGAAGTACCACACGACCTTGAACGACTCGCCGGCGCCGACGTAGCTGCCGTGCGGGAGGATCAAGTCGTAGCCGAGCATGCCGATCTTGTCGTCGAAGCTGATGTCGAGCGGATGCTGCAGCGTCTTCGGCAACGCCTTCTGCACGTGCGCCGCGAGGTAGCTCGGATCATGGTTGCCCGCGAGCGGCAGGTTCGTCCCGAGCAGCACATGCGCGCTGCGCGAGTCCGCAATCACGATGTGATCGCCGGTGCGCTTGCGAAACGCGCGATCGAGCGTGGGCAGGTCGTCGGCTGGAAACGCGATCCAGCGCCGACTGTGCGTGGCTAGGTGCTCGACCAAGGCGCCGATGCTCTTCAGCTCGATGATCTTGCCGTTGGCGTAGTACGCCGCGGCGCGACCGCTCACCTGGTACTCGCCCAGCTGCTCGCCCGGCCGCGCCAGCTTGTTGTAGGTCTCGTAGACCTCGCGCGGCGAGAAATGCTCGGACAGCGCAGGCAGGTAACCCTGCGCGGAGTACACGCCGACGGCCGCACCCGCGAGCAGCAGCGGCGCGAAACGGAAGCGACCCAGCTTGCCGAACACGAACAACGCGAGCTGCGTTGCGGCCACGCCGATCGGCACCGCGGGCGGCACGAACAGAAGGCGCCGAACCCACTTGGCGCCGAGCGTGTTGAGGTGCAGCTGATCCGGGATCGCGTACGCCAGCACGCCGAACACGATCAGCGTCACGAGCGAGAGCGCGAACACCACGAGCCACAGCTTGTGCGGAAGGCCGCGTTGCCACTGCGCACGCACGAACCGGTAGGGCGCACGCAGATCGAGCTGCGCCTCGCGGTCGGCGGCGAAGCCGAGCGCAGCAGCGCCCGCGAACGCCGTCAGCAGCAAGGCCCACGGGCCGCGCGAGTCGAACACTTTGGGCACGTCGAAGTTCGCGATCGGCAGGCCCGCGCCGGGACCGTTCGGGTAGAGCGCGTAGTCACGCAAGACCAGGCCCGTGAGGAACACCGCGGAAACAGCCAGCACCCACAGGCCGCCGCGCTGCCGCTCGCTCTGCGACAGAAACAGCGCGACCAAGCTCGCGAGCGCGACGATGGGCAGGAACGTCACCTCGCGGCCGTAGCGTGAGACGAACAGCGTCTGGGCGGCATAGGCAATCGCCGCCCAGCCCAGCGCGACCAGACACAGCGTCTTTTCGCCGCTGCGCACGCTGTCTTCGGGCGCGTCGTTCGTGGCGTCGAGCTGCGTGCCCGACAGCTCCTGCCAGAGGCCTGCGATCGCGAGCGGGAGTAGCGCGCTCCATGGTGCGAAGGCGTGGAAGATCTCCTCGAGCACACCGTCGAACGTGGGCGGTGCGCCGGCGCTCACCTGCCCGCCGAGCCAGCGACTGTACTCGGCGCTATCGCCGGACACGTCGCGCGCGATCATGGCGCACAGCGCCGCGCTGGCTGCCAGCAGCACGAACGTCAGTTGCCTCGCCGGCCGGTCGCGCGGATCCACGACCAGCAGCGCCACGAGCGCCACTGCCGCCAACGGCGGCAGTGCGCCGAGCAGCGCGCCGCGCGTGGCGACCGCGAGCACGACCGAGACACCTAGGCCAACCAGAAACCCTGCGCGTTGCCACGCCTTGGGAGCTTCACCGCTGCGGGTCGGAAACACGCTGCCCATGGCGCACAGCGCAACTGCGGCTTGCACGGCGAAGCCAGGCGCCTCGCCCAGCATCGCGCGCGCATTGAACACGAACAGCGGGCTCGTGCAGGCGATCAGCGCGGCGTAGAAGCCTGTGATCGGCTTGCTGTACCGGCTGACCAGCAGGTGCGCGAACAGGACCGTGAGCACGCCGCACACGGCGATCGGCGCGCGACCCGCCCACTCGTGCACGCCGAACAGGCGAAAGCCCATGCTGACGAGCCAGGTCGAGAACGACGCATGCGTCGTCAGGTGCTCACCCGAGAGCAGGCGCCGTGCGTTGTCCGCAGTGCCCAGCTCCCACGGGTCCCAGATGCCGAATTTCGAGATGTGTACGAACAAGAGCGCGCTAACGAACGCGACTGCGAGAGCCGCGAGCAAAGTGCTTTGTCGTCGAACGGTTTCCAAGTCTCGTACTCCCCACGAAAACGCGCGCGAGCCTACACCCAGAGCCGCGCCGCGACGTTCATAAATCGATCTCTTCTTCGGCGTTGCTGTCGTCGTCGTGTTCGGGGGTGACGACACCGGTCACGGTCGGCGGAGCGAGCGGAATGCGGTCGAGCTCGGCACGCAGGCGTTGAGCGATCGCGCGAAAGCGCGGCATCGCGGCCGCAGGCAGCGGTAGGCCCGGGCCGTTGAGCTGGGTTGCGGGGTCGAGGAAGTTGCCGTTCTTCTTCAGCGCGAAGTGCAGGTGCGGTCCCGTCGAGCGGCCGGTGGTTCCGACGTAGCCGATCACCTGGCGCTGCTTCACGTGCGCGCCGACGCGGACGCCTGCGGCGATGCGCCAGAGGTGCGCGTAGTGGCTCTCGTACCCGTTGCCGTGTTTGATTGAGACGAGGTTGCCGTTCGGTCCGCGTGCACCTGCGAACGTGACGGAGCCTTCGGCTGCAGCCCAGACCGGCGTGCCGGTGCCGGCGGAGTAGTCGATGCCCTGGTGCGGCATGATCCGCTTCAGGATCGGATGCCGGCGGCGCAGGTTGTAGCCGGACGAGATGTGATCGTAACGGAGCGGCGTGCGCAGCCAGCCGCCGTGCATCGCGCGCCCGTTCGGATCGAAGAAGTCGCCGCCGTGATCGTCGTCGAACCAGAACGCTTGCTGCTTGCCGGCTTTCTCGCCCGCATACTCGACCGCGAGTACGTTGCCGTAGCGCAGGAATTGACCGTCCACGTACTCCTCGTCGACGATCAGCTTCACCGAATCGCCCGCGCGCGTGTCCTTCTTGAACGAGATCTTGGCATCGAACGCTTCGATCACCGCGCCTGCGAGCGCCGGGCCCAAGCCCAAGGCCGCGAGTGACTGACCGAGCGAGCCGGAGATCTGCGTGCCCTTGGCGATGCGCCGCTTCTCGATCGGGATCTGCACGCGCTCGCCGCGCAGCTTGCCGTTCTCGCCGCGCTTGGCGCGGTACACCTCGGTGAGGCCTGCGCGGTACTCGAAGATGCGCAGCGCGTGCTCGGGGTCCCGCTCGATCATCAAGGTCTGCTCCGGCTTCACGCGCCGGAAGTCGACTAGCTTCTGTAGCGCGAAGGTGAGCTCGGCCGCTTCGGCAGGTGAGGTGCCCGCCTTGAGCAGCGCGTCGCGGAAGCTGCGGGCGGTGCCGACCTTGCGCTCGGTGCGGAGATCGTTGTCGGGTGTGGTCGTCGTCGTGACCGTGTTGGCAACTGCCGGGCTGGGACTCGGTGCGGGGCTCGGCTCGTCGCGCGCAACGGCTGCTGCTGGCGTCGGGAGCGGTGCGGGCGTCGCGCTCGGCTGGATCGGTGTGCCGATCGGTGCGGCCTCGGCAGCGAGCGGCGCCGTGCTGGGCGTGTCGAGCTTCGGGGCAGTTGTCGCAGCAGCCGGGTCACTCGGCGTGCCGAGCGCTGCGCCACTGGTGGCGACCGTCAACGCAGTCGCCGCCGTCTCGCTGCGGCGACCGAAGCGCGAGAGCAGCGCAGGGCCGAACGCGGCAGCGGCACCGCCGATCAGTGCGACCGCGATCGCACCGAACAGGAACCAGCGCTGCATGCGCGCCGCGCGCAGCTCATGCGGCAGAAGCGCGATGTTCACCGACGGCAAGGGCTTCGGACGGAATGCCTCCTGCTCCTGCTCCGGTTCGGACCGCATCACGCAACGAGGGATATCAACGGGGCTCCCAGCATGCAAACCGACCCCGTTCACGGGCGGCCCTGATCGCGATGCTTGACACCCCAGGGAGGTCGCGTTACATGCCCGGCCCGACTCGTTATTTCCGAGTTATGTAGTACTAGGCGCGTAGCTCAGTGGTAGAGCACTACCTTGACACGGTAGGGGTCGGCGGTTCAATCCCGCCCGCGCCTACAAAGTCACGTAGGATCCCCAGTGAACGCCCCTCTTCGTACTCCCCGCGAGATCCTGGCCGAGCAAGGTAAGCTCACGAAGACCGTGATCGCCGTGCATGCGGGTGAGCGCACGCTCGACCTGATGACGCCGGTTCCCGCAGGTACGGAGATCACGCCGATCGACGTGACCGATCCCGACGCGCTCGCCGTGATTCGCCACTCGACGGCGCACGTGCTCGCAGACGCGGTGCAGCGCTTGTACCCGGGCACGAAGGTCACCTTCGGTCCCGCGATCGAGAACGGCTTCTACTACGACTTCGATCGTCGCGACGGCCAGTTCACCGAGGACGACTTCGAGAAAATCGAAGCCAAGATGCGCGAGATCGTGGCCGCCGACTTTCCGTTCCGCCGCGAAGTGATCGAGAAGGCCGACGCCAAAAAGCTGCTCGAGGGCATGGGCGAGAACTTCAAGGTCGAGCACCTCGAGCGTCTGCAGGGGGAGATCTCGCTCTACCGTCACGGCGAATGGGTCGACCTCTGCGAAGGCCCACACGTTCCGTCGACTGGCTTTCTGCGCGCGGTGAAGCTCACCTCCGTAGCCGGTGCGTATTGGCGCGGCGACGAGCGCAACCCGATGCTGCAGCGCATCTACGGCACCGCGTTTCCTTCGCAGAAGGAGCTCGATGCGTACCTTCACTCGCTGGAGGAAGCGCGCAAGCGCGACCACCGCAAGCTCGGCAAAGAGCTGGAGCTGATCGCGTTTCATCCGCTGGCACCGGCGTCGCCGTTCTTTCTGCCGCGCGGCGCGCAGATCTACCGTCGCCTGATCGACTACGTGCGCGCGCTCTACGATCGCAGCGGCTACCAAGAAGTCGTGACGCCGCAGGTGTTCGACCGCGAGCTGTTCGAGACGTCGGGGCACCTGCCGACCTACGGCGACAACATGTTCATGGCCGCTACGGTCGAGACCGTCGAGCGCGCCGCGGAAGCACTCGTGGCAAAGCCGGGCGCCACCGCGGAAGAGCTGCACAAGACCGTCTGGGATCAGATGCGCTTCGGGCTCAAGCCGATGAACTGCCCCGGTCACTGCCTGATGTTCGGCATGACACGGCGCAGCTACCGCGAGCTACCGATGCGCATCGCCGACTTCGGTCGCTTGCATCGCTTCGAGCGCAGCGGCGTCACGCAGGGCCTGACGCGCGTGCGTACCTTCTGCCAAGACGACGCGCACATCTTCTGCTCGCTCGATCAGCTGCAGTCGGAGATCGTCGCGTTCCTCGGTCAGGTCTACTCGGTCTACCAAGACTTTGGTTTTTCCGAAGTGCGCGTGGTGATCGCGACGCGGCCCGAGAAGCGCATGGGCAGCGACGAAGTCTGGGATCGCTCGGAAGCAGCTCTGCAGACTGCGGTACAGGCCAAGGGCCTGCCGTTCGAGATCGCGCCAGGCGAGGGCGCGTTTTACGGCCCGAAGATCGAGTTCCACCTGAAGGACGCGCTAGGCCGCCCCTGGCAGCTCGGCACGATTCAGGTCGACTACAATATGCCGCAGGCCTTCAACCTGGGCTACGTCGGCGAAGACAACACCAGCCACACGCCAGTCATGCTGCACCGCGCGATCCTGGGCTCGATCGAGCGCTTCTTCGGCGTCCTGGTCGAGCACGTCGGCGGCGCTTTTCCGGTTTGGCTCGCGCCCGAGCAGGTCGCCGTGCTGACGGTCACCGATAAGGTGAACGATTACGCGGCCGAGGTCGTGACACTGCTCAAGGCCGCCGGCATCCGCGTAATTGCCGACACGTCGGCAGACAAGCTCGGCGCGAAGATTCGCAACGCACGCAACATGCGCTTGCCGTACCTTGCTGTGGTCGGCTTGAAAGAAGCCGAGCAGCGCGGCCTCTCGATCCGCTCGCGCGACGAGAACAAAGAGCTAGGATTCCTGACCCTGGACGACTTCATCGCCCGGGTTCGCACCGAGAGCCTTCCCAGCTCACTTAGACCGAATACGTAGAACGAGTGGGCGAGGGAAGCGCTCACACATCGGAGGACCGTGCCAATCAGCAAGCCACGTTTTGAAGGTCGTGAACGTCCGGGATCGCAAACCGGACCCCGAGTCAATCATCGCATCCGCGTGCCCCAAGTGCGCGTCGTCGGCGCCGATGGCGGCATGCTCGGCGTGCTGGACACGCACGAGGCGCAGCGGCTTGCCCGCGAAGCCAACCTCGACCTCGTCGAAGTCAATCCGAAGGCCTATCCACCGGTCTGCAAGATCATGGACTTCGGCAAGTTCAAGTACGAGGAGAAGAAGCGCGCCAACGATGCGAAGAAGCGTCAGGCCGTGGTCGAGCTGAAAGAGATCAAGCTCCGCCCGAAGACCGACGTGCACGACCTCGAGGTGAAGATCAACCATGCGCGCCGCTTCCTCGAAGAGGGCAACAAGGTCAAGATCACGTGCCGCTTCCGTGGCCGTGAGATCACGCATCCGGAAGCCGCCGAGAAGCAGCTGCACGTGGTCGTCGACCGTACGCGCGACCTCGCCATCGTCGAGCTCACGCCGCGCATGGAAGGCCGCAACATGACGCTGGTCATGGCGCCCGCGGTGAAGAATGCGGTTGCCCGTCCGAAGCCCCGTCCTGTCGCCGGCGACGACGCCGCCTCGGAGTAACTCTAGGTTGGGGAATTTCCGCGAAAACGCGCAGGTTTCTGCCGCGTTGCTTGACAACTACGCGGTGCCCCCCTAAAAAGCCCGCTCTCCACGCCGCGCCGCGGATCCGCTGGTTCGGTGTAGTCACAGAACCTCGAAACAGCCTGCGGCTTTTCGAGTCACGCACCTCGAAACAGCCTGCGGCTTTTCGAG
>JADGRF010000217.1 GCA_017881055.1 Sandaracinaceae bacterium | reverse complement strand
GGCGGGTATGTTATTCCGCCGAGAGCCGCAGGCTGCTCGGCGGGTATGTTATTCCGCCGAGAGCCGCAGGCTGCTCGGCGGGTATGTTATTCCGCCGAGAGCCGCAGGCTGCTCGGCGGGTATGTTAATTAACTCAGCCACCGCGCTTCATCATCATCGTCATCATGTGCTCATGCACCTTCTTGCGTTGCTCCGGCGTCAGTAGCTTCTGAACCTCCAGCATGGTGCGCATGCGGATCTTGGCGAGCTCGCTCTTCAGCTGACCGACTTTGTCGAGCTGCTTGAGCACGGCGTCGGTGTCGGGCTTGTCCTGATCCATCATGCGCTGCAGGTCGAGCTTGGCCTGCTCGAGCTCGGCGTGCAGCGTGATGCTCTGCTTTTGCGCGTCGTACGCCAGGTCGTTGATCTTCTTGCGCGTCGCGTCGGGCAGGCCCATTTCTTCGGCCATGTGCGAGAGCATGGCGAAGTGCGGATGGTCACCGTCTTCGTGATCGCCGTGATCACCCATCCCCTCGTGCATCATGAAGGGACAGCTCTCGCCGTCGCAGTCGCCGCCGCCGTGGCCGTGGCGACCGCCGCCCATGCCGCCGCCCATGCCACCGCCCATGCCACCCATCATCGGACGCGCGCCAGCAGCCGCGGGCGCAGGGGCAGCCGCCGCTTGCGCGAAGGCGTGCGCACTGATGAGCGACAACAGGAATGTAAAAGATGCAAGTTGGTTCGAACGCATGGAGGCTCCTTGAGAAACGGAGAACAGAGAACGCAACGCCGCGCGACGGGGCGTTGTTCCTCGGACCGAGAGCTTAACCCCCTGGGCGGCGCCGCCAGCTCGGAGCTATGGCTGCAGCGTGACTTCGACGGGAAAGTGGTCCGACACGGTTTCCTGGTAGGTCGGATACGCGGACAGGAGCTCCTCCCGCAGCACGTTGACCGAAGAGTCGTTGACCAGCGGCGCGAGCGCGTCGCTGACCAGGATGTGGTCGATCGTGGAGCCCCAGGCATACGAGGACTCTGGCGCGCTGGCGGCATCGAGCCCGAGCGTGGCCGCGAAGTAGTGCGGGTCGTCGACGAAGTTGCGGTACGGCGACTCGGCACCGCGCGTGATCGAGCCCGACAGCCGATCGTTGAAGTCGCCGAGCACCAACGTCGCAGCGCCTGGGTGCTGAGCAGCCAAGTAGTCATGCAGACCTCGTGACAGCTGTACACGTCGCTCGTGGGACGCGGTGTCGGCCTGGGCTTTGGCGTGAACCACGACGACTAGCCAGACGGATTCGTCTGCCCGGTTCCGTAAGCTGACCTGCAGCGGTGGACGCCCTGCGTCGTCGAGACCTGAGATGGCGTGTGCGGCGCTCAGCTCGAAGCGCTGGCGGTTCCAGAGCAACGCGGTTCGTTGCGTCCACGCATAGCCCGAGAGCACTCCTGCGTAGTCGGGCAAGTCGTGCAGCAAGCGCTCGAACGCCGGTTCCGACGCGACCTCCTCGAGCGCGATCAGCGTTGCGTGCGAGTCCGCCAAGGTCTCGCGCACGGCCCTATACTGTGCCCGATCGTCGCTGGGTCCTTCGCTGGGATCTTGAAACCAATCGAGGTTCCAGGTGAGCACCGAGATGGCTGCGGCCGAGCCGTTGGCGATCGGCGTGCCTGCATCGCGGGTTGCCAGCGGGGTGTCGGTCGTGAAGGCGCAGGAAGGGCTGCTCGCGTCCGCGTTTTCGCTCTTCTGCGCAGCAAGGGAGGCATCCCAGCTGCAGCCACCGAGCGCGACGCAGAACGTGAGAGCTGCCCGGAGTCCATGGCGCATGGACGATTATCGGCCAGCGTGCCTGCGAGTTGTGCCGAGGCTGAAAGCTGGTCCTCAGCGCGCCTGCAGCTGCGCCAGCATCGCGCGCGCCTTCTTGGCGGCGGCGGAGTCCTGTCTGCGCTGAAAGCGCGGCGCATGCTCGTGGTCTCGCAGCCCGACCTCCAGCTGGCGTAGCGCGTCGTCGCAGCGGCGTATTCGCTCAGGTCGCGTGCTTGTCGGCGCGGCGCAAGAGGCGCGTGACGATCGGCACCAGCGTCTCGTGCATGTCGAGCTTCGAGACGGCCGCGTCTGCACCGGAGCTCGACGCTTCTTCGACCAGCTCGTCAGCTGGCCTGCCGGACAGGATCACGAAGCCCGCGTTCGACAGCTTGGGATTCTTGCGCAACAGCTCGATCAACGCGCTGCCGCGCATCTCGGGCATGTCTAGGTCCACGATCGCCACCTTCACGTGACTGCGCAGCATCGTGCGCGTCGCACCGAGTGGTGACCCCACCGAGATCACGCTGAGGCCCGCGCGCTCCAGGAGTCGCGCGACGCTGCGCAGCACGATGGCGTTGTCGTCGATGACGAGAATCTGAGCGTGCGGATCTTCTGCTGTCTGCACGTGCACCTTGCGGCGACGATACCACTAGTGCGCTGCGCGCGGGCAGGTAGTGCTCCCTAGTCGACTTGGGTCGGCGGATTGACCAAAACGGCTAGGAGCACGAAACCCGAGTCAGAGCCGGCTGGAAACAAAAGGGAAACTCCTACCTTACCGGGCGCCGTCTACGCTGCTCGCAGCGCACGCGGGAGCAGAGCATGAACGAGCATCCGCAGACCCTTACTTCGAGCGAGAGTACGAGCAGTCCGAGCGCGCTGCGCGCGTACTTGGAGGACTGTCGGCAGGAGCTGTGTACGCTCTTGGCGATCGAGGGCTCAGCAGGCGTCGTGCTCGCGCGTCGCCACGCCGAGCTGATGGACGCGCTGGTGCAGCGGCTGCACGCGGCGGCGCTCCAAGCGCCTGGCACCGACCCTCGCGCGCGCTCGGTGTTGTTGGGGGCTGTGGGCGGCTACGGTAGGCAGCTGCTTGGCTGGAAGAGCGATCTCGATGTGCGCTTCGTGACGCGCGATGCACCGGAGACGATCGAGCCGTTCGTGGAAGCCGTGCTCTATCCGCTGTGGGATGCCGGGGTGAGCATCGGTCACCAGGTCACGACGCTCGACGATGCGGTCGAGGGTGCGGCGAACGACCTGCCGGGAGCTACCGCGCTGCTCGATCTTCGTCCGCTTGCCGGCGATCGCGGACTTCTGCAAGCGCTGCGCGAGCGCGCATTTGCCGGCGTGTTCAGCGAGCTGCACGTGTCCAGCTTTCTCACCGAGCTGGAGGCGGCGTCCGAGATGCGCCACACGCGCTACGGCGACTCGATCTACTTGCTCGAGCCCGACGTGAAGAACGGCACCGGCGGTCTGCGTGACCTCGATCTGGCGCTGTGGGCTGCGGGCGCGCGCTTTCGCAGCGGCGTCGTGACCCGCCTCGCAGAGCTCGACGTGCTCACGCCGCGCCAGGCGGAACAGACACGGCAGGCGGTCGACTTTCTGTGGACGGTGCGCAATCATCTGCACCAACGCGCAGGGCGTCGCTGTGATCGGCTCACGTTCGCGGACCAAGAGACGCTCGCTCGCGCCTTGGGCTACGAGCGGCGCATTGGCGAGCTGGCTCGCGGGCCCGAAGCTCATGCGCTGGGTGCCATGGTCGAAGCCTTCATGTCCGACTACTACCTGCACGCGCGTGCGATCACGCACGTCAGTCGTCAGATTCTCGGCCGCGCCAAGCGGCGCACTGCGCGTGTCGCAGCCCGCGTCGAAGAGCTCGGTCAAGGGCTCTTTTCTTGCGAAGGCGGCGTGGGCATCAGCGATCCGTGTCAGCTGAAAACAGACCCTGCGCTCGCGCTGCGCCTGTACGCCGCTGCGCTGACGCGCGAGATGCCGGTGCTAGGGCGCTCGCGCGACGCCGTAGCCGCTGCGGTCAGCGATGCGAGCGTGGCCCAAGCGTTGCGTGCGAGCCCCGAGGCCAATGCGCTGTTCGTGAAGCTGGCTTCCAGCTGTCGTGCGGCGCCTTTTCGACATGACTCGATCCTCGCCGAGCTGCACGACGTGGGCTTGCTCGTGGCGATGATTCCAGAGTTTGCGCCGGTCGTCGGGCGCGTGCACCACGACGTCTATCATGTGTACACGGTGGATGTGCACTCGGTGGCCGCGACCGATCGCCTGCGCGCGCTGATGCGTGGAGACTTGGCAAAAGTGCACCCCCTCGCCACGCGCTTGGCGGCGGAGGTCGAGCGTCCCGGCATGCTGCTGCTCGCCACGCTGCTGCACGACGTCGGCAAAGCCATCGGTGGCACCGATCACGCGCGACGAGGCGCGCTCATGGCGCGCGAGATCCTCGCTCGACTCGGCCTCCCGGCACAGGATATCGACGACGCCTGCCACCTGATCGACAAGCATCTCGCGCTGTACCTCGTGGCGGTGCGGCGCGACTTGGGCGATCCCGCCACGATCGCCGCGTTTGCCCGCGAGGTCGAGACGCGCGCGGGGCTGCGCGATCTGTACTTGCTCACGGTCGCGGATCTCGCGACGACCGGCCCGACCGCCATGACGAAGTGGAAAGCCGGCATGCTCGATGCGCTGTTGCGTGCCACCGAGGCGTTCTTTGCAGGCCATCCCGACGTCGATCCCAGCCGGGTCGCGCGGCTGCGCGTGCAGGTGCGTCAGCACTGGAGCACGGATGCCGATCCGCGCTTTCTCGAAGAGTTCATCGGCACCATGCCGGAGCGCTACCTGCTCGCGCACACGCCGGCCGAGATCGCCGCGCATGCGCGCGTCGCGATGTATCCGCGCAGCGCATCCGTTGCAGCTGCGCTCGTGCCTTGTCCCGATCCCGAGGTCGCGGAGCTGTGCGTAGTGACCGACGGACCCGCCGAGACGGGCCTGTGTGTGGTAGCGGGTGACCGCCCCGGTTTGCTCGCGTCGATCGCGGCCGCGATCTCCGCCAACAAGCTCGAGATTCACGCGGCCCAGATTCAGTCGCGCGCGCTGCCCGAGGGCGGCGTGCAGGCGGTGGACTTGTTCTGGGTGCGCAGCGTCGCAGGCGGTCACGAGCACGTGGCCGAGCGCTTGCCCAGGCTCGAAGCAGATCTACGCGAGGTGATCTCGGGCCACGTCGCGCCGCGGGATCTCTTGGGTCGGCCGAGCTCCCCGTCGTGGAGTGAGCGGCCGATGCCGGCGGTGTTCACGGAGGTGATGTTCGATCATCGTGCGTCGGAGCGACACACCGTGATCGAGGTCGTGACCAAGGACAGTCACGGCCTGCTGTTCACGCTGGCGCAGGTGCTGCACGAGCTCGGGATCACGATCACGATCGCCAAGATCAACACCGAAGGATCGCGCGCGATCGATGTGTTCTACGTGACCGAGAACGACGGCAGGAAGCTCGACCCCGGCGCGCGCAGCGAGCAGGTGCATGAAGCGCTGTGCGCGGCGCTGGGTGCGAGCGCGCTGCGCAACGAGCTCAGTGTGTCGCGCCCGAGCCGCGCGCTGGGCGCGACGGCCGCGTAACAGGTCGGTTGCTGCCGGACCGTGCTCGTGTTCTCATTGACGCACGAGGTTCGTCATGAACATCCGCAGACAGGTCGTCGTGTCGTTCGTCGTCGCGCTCAGCGTCACTCCCTTGCTGGGCAACAAGGGCTGCGGTGCGTCCCATCACGACGTCGACGGCGGTGCCGCGGCCCTGGACGGAGGATCGGGCTTGCTCTGTGGAACGCGAGGCGCAGCGCAGTGCGCGAAGAGCCAGTTCTGCGACTTCGGGACCGGCGGCGACTGCGGCGCAAGTGACGGTGGCGGTCACTGCCAACCGATTCCTCAGATCTGCACCGAGATCTACGCGCCCGTCTGCGGCTGCGACGGAAAGACCTACAGCAGCGACTGCACCGCCCACGGCGCCGGGATCTCCGTCGCGCAGGCAGGCGAGTGCGCCGCACCCACGCCTGCAGCGGACGGCGGCACGTGCAGCGTCATCACGACCGGCCCGCTCGTCTGCACCAAGGAGTACAAGCCGGTCTGTGGTTGCGACCGCCGCAGCTACGGCAACACCTGCGAAGCCGGCGTTGTGTCCTCGATCTTGCACGATGGAATGTGCACCGAGCTCGATTGCAAGGCGCAGGGTGGGCACGCGGTGGCCGGCATCGGTCCGCCGCCGATGTGCGCGAAGACCGAGACGCTCTACACGAACATCGTGTACTCGAACGGGCTGATCGCGGACGAGGGCACGGCTTGCTGCGTGCCGAAGTGAGCGCCGACGTGAGTCACCCGCCGGCCAGCGCGTTTCAAAACCGTCAACGGGGATCGCGTGCATCACTAGCCACGTAGCATGAAGCCGCACAGCGCGTCGGCCATGGCCCCGAAGCTCGGCCGGTCGAAGCGGGCACCGCTGCGCAGCCAGTCCACGTGTGTGCGTGGCTCGCTGCCGTCGTCGAAGTGGCCGACCACGTCGAGGTGGTCAGCTGCGCCGCAGTAGAGTAGCTCGCCCCAAAGCATGGAAAGGGTAGGCACGATGCCGTCGACGCTCGAAGGGCGGACGCCCGCGGGCCAGCTGCGCGCGAGAAGCTCGGCTTGCTGGACTGTTGGCGTGGCGTAGGGATAGCGCCCGGCTGCGTGGCTGGCGACGCCGTACACGGTCGTGTAGATCGCCAGTTGTGCAGCCGACAGCGGCGAGCCGAGCGTGGACAGCAAGGATCGTGGTCCGGGTGCCGGTGCTGCGGTCGCCACGCAGCCGTAGCGAACCGCCGGATGATCGTGGACGGCGCTGTTGAACAGCTCCATCACCTCGGGCATCAGCTGCACGATGCCGGCTTGATCCCCGCGTACGCGTCGCAAGTAGGCGTCGATCTCGGCGCGCCCTGCCGGGCTCACGAAGCGCAGCACCTGCGCGAGCAGCTCGTCGAGCGGCCTGATCTCGATGCCCAAGCGCCGCTCGAGCCCGCCGACGTGGTCCATGATGCCGGCGAACAGCGAGAGCGGCACCCGGCCCAGCGAGAGCGTGGTCACCGTGAACAGCGACAGCAAGTACAACATGCGCGTGCCTGCGGCCGTGGTGAAGTACCCGGCCAGCGGCGTGCCGTAGTGCGGCGCGTTGATGCCGATCGCCGTGCGCACGCGGGAGCGAAACGCGAGCTTGTCAGCTGGCACCTCCAGAGTCGTCTGCGGGTCGAGCAAGAGACGCGCGTCGAGACCGCCCGTGGAGTGCCCCAGCAGATGGATCGGGCCCTGTTCTTCGAGCGTCGCGTTGACAGTCTCGATGAGCACGCGCGCCCGCACCGTGATGGACGCCGTGGGCGGCGCAGCCACCACCTCGATGCGTACCGGAGCCCCCGCGCGCGTGAACCGATCACGCAGCGCGCGCTCGAGAAACACGAAGTAGTCGTACCCCGCCAGCTTGCCGAAGCCGAATAGGCCTGGGATCAGGTATACGTGATGGGTGCCGGTGTCGCGTGCGCTCATCGGGCTGTGAGCACGGTAGCGCATCGCGATCGCGCACGGAATGCGTGTTATGCCGCGATGGCCTTGCGCGCGCGGCCCGCGCTTCGCAGAATGCGCGTCGTGCCCAGCTCGTTGATGCGAAGCGTGATCGCGGCGTGGGCGTGCGGCCTATGCGCATGCAGCCCCGATCGCTCGGCGGTGCACGCTACGGGCACGGCGGCTCCGGTCAGCACGCAGCACTACGGAGCCGCGTTTTCGTCGGCTCCGAGCGTGGACTTCGCGGACATGCTCGCGCACGCAGCGACGAAGCCTGAACATCCGGTGCAGGTCGAGGGCATGGTGCGTCATTCGTGCACGCGGCGTGGCTGCTGGCTCGAGCTCGCGACTGCGATGGACGAGGCTGCACCCGGATGCCGCGTCGTGCTGAAGGACCACGCCTTCTTCGTTCCACTGGACAGCGCCGGCTCGCACGCCCGGGTCGAGGGCGTGGTCGACGTGAACGTCGTGCCCCCGGCCATGGTTGCGCACATGGAGAGCGAAGGCGGTCACTTCGCGAACAAGAACGCAGACGGCAGCGCGCTCGAGCTGCGCATCGTCGCCAGCGCTGTCGATTTGCGTCGCCTCTAGCGCGCGCGAGCTCTCGCCGCTGCTCCGGATCCTCGGAGGACGTTTGTCGGGAGCGTCGTGGGCGGTTTGATCTGGATGCTCTTCGTCGTCACTGTTTACGACCAACGCTTTACGTGGCTTCGACGCCGACGCAGTTGCGACCTGCGTCCTTTGCGGCGTAGAGCGCGCGATCGGCGGCTTCGAACAGGCGCTGCGCGTCGCAGTTTTTGCCTGCGGCGCAGTGCGCTACCCCGACGCTGACCGTGAACGCGATCGCGCCGGCGTCGGTTTTCACGCGCTGTTCGGCCGCGATCTTGCGCATGCGCTCCGCCAACATCAGCGAGCCGCTGTGATCGATGCCACGCACGACCAACGCGAACTCTTCACCGCCATAGCGGGCGAGCACATCCTCGGCGCGAGCCAGCGCCGCGAGCGCTTGCGACAGCGCGCGCAGCGCCGTGTCGCCCGCCGTGTGGCCGTGCACGTCGTTGATCTGCTTGAAGTGATCGATGTCGAGCAAGAGCAGCGACAAGTGCGCGCCGTGGCGCCGCGCGAACGCGGCCTCCGATGCGAGCCGTTCCTGCAAATGTCGGCGGTTGAATGCGCCCGTCAGCGGATCGCGCACCGTGAGGGCCTGCGTCTGGCGCGCGGCCTCGAGCTCGACCGCGTCGTGCAGGCGAAAGTGCAGCACCGTGCGCGAGCCGAGCGAAATGCGACAGCCGTCCTCGAGCGCCCGCGCGCTGCGCACCCGCTCGCCATCGACGAACGTGCCGTTCGTGCTGTCTAGATCTTCGATCGCGTAGGCGTTGCCTAGTCGCTGGATGCGCGCGTGCTGCCGGGACAGCGTGTCGTCGGGAATCGTGACGGCCACGTCCGGGCTGCGGCCGATCACGGCCCCGCTGCCCTCCAGCGTGTAGAGCACGCCCGGGTTCTGCCCGCGCAGCACTGTGAGCACCGCTTCGCTCTTGGGGCCTCGGGCCACGGAGTCGTGTGGCTCGTCGACCTCGACCCGAGCTGTGTCTCCGTCCTTGTTCGTCAGCGACACAACGTCTTCGCCTCCAACGTGACCGAGCGGCAGTATAGGGGATCCTACGGGAGATGCCGCTTTTGGGGCGTTTGGGTCGGGGTCGACTAGGCCAATTGAGGCACCAGATGCCCCAACCGGCTATGCTGCGCGACGTGACGAGGGATGAAGCGTTCCAGGAGGTCTGCCGCTATTGCGATGTGCAGCGGCGGCTGGCCACCGTGCCGCCCTCCGCGAAGATGCGCGGCGCGTTCTTCCGCAGCATCGAGCGCGTTCTCGGCAACGCGGGCCTGGGCGAGCGCTTCGAGACCATGTTCCCGACGCGACCGACCTCCGTGCTCTGGTACCCGATGTCCGAGTTCTTGGTGCAGCTCACGGTCGGCGCCGCGATGCTCACGGGCGCTGCGCGCGTGCACGAAGGCATGTCGGAGATCGGCCGGCGAAATGCCGTCGCTGTATCCGAGACGCTGTTTGGCAGGGCGCTTCTGCGCCTCTTGTCGCATGACCCGCGTAAGGTGTTGCTTCAAGGCGCGGCCGTGCGTCGTCAGTGCAACAACGTCGGCACCTGGGATCTGACGTTCCCCGATGACCACTCCGCGCTCATGATCATGAAGGAAGAGTATCTGTACATGGAGTCCTACCTGCTTGGCGCGGCGTACGGAACGTTCGAGACGATCGGCGTGCCCGTGAAGATCGAGTGCACGCTCGACGACCCGTATAACGGTCGGCACGTGCTGGTTTGGTGAGAGCGCGCCGTTGCAGCTGCCAGCCGAACCTGCTCATACGCGCATGATCCAACAGGGCTACAACAAAACGCATGTAATCGCACATAAGTTGCTGTGGGTGCCTGGTATACCTCAGGCTGTTCGGCTAGGTTCCGAGTCGTTGCACGGGGCAGTGCGCCGCGAGGCGCCGAGTCGCCCCGCTTGGCTTGGGAGTGACGCATGCCGTATTCAGTCGACGACACGACCGCCCGGTCGCGCGCGAGCGTGGCCGACGCCGCCGTCCCGCAAACCGAACGCAGCGAGCGCCGCTCCGAGATCCGCGAGCTCTCTCCGTCCTCCGGCAGATCTGTTCCAGCTGATGCGGCCGCTGACGAACCGTCGACGGCGCAGCCGCCCATGCTGCCGCCCGCGTCGCGGCTCGCCGAAAGCTCGGCCGCACGACGCTTGATCGCGGCGCTCGTCGAACGCGGCGTCGACACGTTCTTCGGTGTGCCTGGCGGTCCCGTATGCCCGGTCTTCGAAGCAATTCGCCTGGCGCGCGGCGCACGGCTGATCGAGTCGCGCCACGAGAGTCATGCGCTGTTCGCCGCGTCGCTCTTCTACCGCGCGACAGGGCGCGTGCCTGCAGTCGTGGTGACCGCGGGTCCAGGCGTCACGAACGCCGTGACCGGCATTGCGTCGGCGAGCCTCGAACGCACGCCCGTGCTCGTGATCGCGGGCGACGTCGCCTGGGCGACGACTGGCGGACGCATGGCGCAGGACTCGGGCCCGGAAGGCATCGCGATCGAGTCGATTCTGCGCTCGATCACGCGCGTGCAGGTGCGCGCCGCCCACGCGCGCAGCGTGGTGAGCCAAGCGCTCGCGGCGCTCGACGTGGCCGAGAATCCTGTGCATCCCGGCCCGGTGCTGTTCGTGCTGCCGCTCGATCGCGCGATGGAGAGCTGCGAGGCGACCGTGGTGACGCGCCCGCAGCAATCGATCGTGAACGAGCCACCGCGCGAGGCTGTCGCGAACACGGCGGCGTGGCTGGCGCAGGCGCAGCGGCCGCTGATCGTGATCGGCGCCGGCTGTCGCGGTCACGAGCAAGCGCTGCGCCGCCTGGTCGACGCGATGAATGTGCCGTTCGTGACCACGCCGCGCGCCAAGGGCTTGATCAGCGAGCGTCATCCGCGTTCGCTGCGCAACGGCGGCATGGCGGCCTCGATGTGGGCGCGCCGGTACTGCAAAGGGCCGGTCGATGTCTGCCTCGCGCTCGGCACCGACCTCGACGACACCTCGATGGGCCCGACGCGCTACCTGGGTGCCGGCGGCAGGCTGATTCACGTCGACCTCGACGCGCGCGTGTTCGGGCGCAACCTGCCCACGACGCTCGGCGTCACCGCGGACGTCGGCGCATTTGCCGCAGCACTGCATGCCGAGCTAGGTCACACCGTGCTCGTCAACACGGCGGCACGCATCGCGCATCGCGAGGCGTGTGACGAAGACCCGTTCGACTTGCCCGAGTGGGCGAGCGATGTGTCTAGTCCGATTCGCCCGCACCGTTTGATCGCCGAGCTGCAGGAGGCCGTGGGTCCGCGCGCGCGCTTCGTGAGCGACATCGGCGAGCACATGCTGTTCGCGCTGCACTACTTGACCGCGAGCTCGCCGGACTCGTTCCACGTGCAGCTCAACCTCGGCAGCATGGGCTCGGGCATCGCCGGTGCGATTGGCCTCGCGCTGGCCGACGAGACGCGGCCCGTGGTCTGCATCGCGGGCGACGGCGGCATGCAGATGGCCGGCATGGAAGCGTTGGTCGCGTTGCGCGAGCGCTTGTCTATCCTATTCGTCGTGTTCAACGACGGTCGCTACAACATGGTGCATCACGGCATGCGCCAGATCTTCGGCGAGGCTTCGCAGTACGACATGCCACCGGTCGACTTCGCGGCGTGGGCGCGTGCGCTCGGCCTGCCGTCGGCGATCGTGTCGCAACCGGGTGAGCTCGATCGGCAGCTGGTGGCCTCGTTGCTCGCGGGCGGCGGGCCAGCGTTGATCGACGCACGCATCGATCCGAGCGTGCGCATCCGCGGCGGCGGTCGCGTCGAAGCGCTGCAGCACATGTCGATGTTGTCCCAGCAGCACGCTGGCGACTTGCGTGCGCCACGGGTGCCAAGCGAAATGGAAGGGGCATCATGACCAAGTCGGCAGAGCATCCGGTCTCCATAGTGGGCATCGGAACCTGGTTGCCTGCACACGTGCGCGGCAATGATTTCTGGCCCGCTTCGTTCAGTCAGCGCGAGCACGCCTCGGACGATCGCACGTTCAACGACATTCCCGAGTCGCGCGATCCGATCGCCGCCGCGATTCTCGCGCGCGACCTTGCCCGGGAAGCCGAGGATCCATTCTTGGGTGCGCGTCAGCGCTACTTTGCCGAAGACGGTGTGACCGCGGCCGAGGGCGAGACGGCTGCTGCGCGCGCCGCTCTGGCAGATGCCGGCCTGAGCGGCTCCGAGGTCGACCTCTTGCTGTCGTACTCGATCGTGCCGGATCGCGTCACGCCACCGACGGCAGGCTCTATCGCCGAGAGCCTCGGCGCCGGGCGCGCGCTAGCGTTCGGTGTGGACGCGGTCTGTGCCACGGCGGTCACGCAGCTCGAGATCGCGCGTGCGTACATCGAGTCGGGGCAGGCGCGCGTCGTGCTCCTGACGCAGTCGCACTTGATGCTGCGCACGTTGCCGATGATGCATCCGGCTTCGCCCGGCCTCGGCGACGCGGCCTCCGCTCTGGTGATCGCGCGCGGCCCCGGCCTAGCGATCCGTTCTACATTCGGCATCACGCACGGCGCGTACGCGCGCGCCGTCACCTGGGTGCGCGGTCGCGACGACGCCAGCGACGTGTCGTGGTGGAAAGCGGGCGGTGATTTTCACGCCGGCAGTCGCGCTCCCGAGCAGGCCAAGCTGCTCATGCAGGAAACCGTCAGCTTCGGCGCCGAGACCGTGCGCGAGGCGGCCGCACGAGCCGCCATCGACGTGGAGCGCATCTCGGTCTTGGCGAGCGTGCAGCCACGCGGCTTTCTACCGGCGGGCATCGCCGAGCGTCTGGGCCTGTCCCGCGAGTGCGCCAAGACCACGTACGATGAAATCGCACACGTCGGCGCCTGTGGCCCGGTCTTCAATCTCTTGCGTGCACGACAGACCGCAGCGCTCACGCCAGGTGCGATCGCCGCGCTCTACGGACAAGGCGCGGGCTTTACACGCGCAGCCGCGATCCTCGAGGTCCTCACGCTCGACGAAAGCGCTTTGCGCGTCTGACCACTCCGTAGACAATCGCCGTCGTCGATGTCCGCGTCACGGATAGTAGTTTTGGTCGAGGACGCGAGCGTGCGGGAGCACCTCGAGCGGCTCACACGCGAGCTGCCGTGGGCTCCTGCGCGCGGCTTGATCTTCGACGCACTGGCGGGCGACACGCATCAGGCTGTCGGTGATCAGCGCGCGCGTGAAGCCGAGACACCGATCGGTGTGGCCACGGGCAGTGAGGCCGACGTGCTCACTGCGCTCTCGGCCGGCGCTGACGAAGCGGCGGTGCTCACGACGCCCGATGCCGCAACGTGGACTGCATTCATCGATCGCGTGGAGCTGCGCGCGCGCTTGCGCGTCGAGCACCAGCGCCTGCGCGAGAATTTCGCACACGCCGAAAAGCTGACCGCGCTCGGCACGTTGGTCGCAGGCATCGGCCACGAGATCAACAACCCGTTGTCGGTGATGCTGTTGTCGGTGGAAGCCGTGCGCCGCTACGTGCTGCCGGCCTACGATCTCACCTGGGAGCTGGTGCGTGCGGCGCAGCGCGGCGAGCCGATGCCGGTCGAGACGCTCGAGAAGCTGGCGCGCATCCCGCGTCCACGCGAGCGCAACGAGCGCGGACGTGAAGGCCACGACGCGGCACGCATCATCGACGACATCGGCGCGGCCGGCGACTCGATCGCCTCGATCGTGCGCGATCTGCGTGTGTTTGCGCGCGCCGATCAAGAAGAGCCCGCCGAGCTGGTGAGCGTCGAGGATTTGATCGATCAAGCGCTGCGCTTGATCGGTCACGAGCTGTTCCAGGATGCGTTGCTCGAGCGCGACTACGCGTTGGATCTGCCGAAGCTGGTGGTGCCGCGCAACCGCGTCGCACAGGTGATCATCAACATCTTCATCAACGCTGCGCACGCGATTCGCGAGATCGAGCGGCCAACCCATCGCGTGCGTATCAGCGCGCGCGCCGACAGCGAGTTCGTGGCGATCTCGATCAGCGACACTGGGCCTGGCATCGCGCCGGAAACGGTCGAGCGCATCTTCGACCCGTTCTTCACGACCAAGCGCCAAGAGCTCGGCACGGGCCTGGGTCTTTCGATCTCGCGCACGATCGTGCGCCGCCTCGGTGGCGATCTCTCGGTCGAGTCAGTGTACGGCGACGGGGCGACGTTCTTGTGCTTCCTGCCCCTACCAACCCGCAAGACGATCGACGCCGTCTCCAAGCGCAAGGACACGACCATCCGGCGCAGCTCGTCTTCACCGACGGCGATGCGCTCGGTGCTCGTGGTCGAAGACGACGAACGCGTGCTGCGCTCGTACGTGCGCCTGCTCAATCCGCTGCACCGCGTGCTGATTGCGCAGGACGGCGGCGACGCCATCGAGCTACTCGAGTCGGGCTCGACCCCCGACGCCGTGCTGCTCGAGCTCGACTTGCCCGGTGGCGGCGGCTTCAAGCTGCTTCGCTGGCTGGCCGAGCACCGCCCGGCGCTGCACCGCTGCACCGTGTTGGTCACCTCGCTGGCATCGCACGCGCGGCACCAGGCGTTCCTGCAGGCGTACGAGGGCCCGCTGGTGCACAAGCCGGTGCGCGGCGACGAGCTGATGGCCGAGCTCGACCGCGTGCTCGGCTCGTGAGCGCGTGACGCAATTGTCTCGCGCTGCGCGCCCGCCCCGCTTGCGGCGCCGCAGCTCGCTCAGGGGTGCGCCTTAAGCCGCGGATCGGTCACGGCACGGTCTGTGCTCATAGACGCAGGATGTTCACGCAGCAAGCCACGGAAACGCAGTCGCTTCGGTCGCCAGTCGCGTTGGTCGAGTTGGTCGAGCTCGTAGACCCGGTGCGTTCAGCGCTGCCGATTGCCGTGGTGTTTCAGCAGGCCAACGATCTCTTCGAGCTGATCTCCGACGAGGGCCTGTTCGCGCTGCTGAGCGCGCGCGGCCTCGATACGGATTGTCCCGTCGTGCTGCGGCTTGCGCTCGAAGCCGCACGCAGCAGCTATCGCAGCTGGCGCGCCACCTCCGAATGCTGCCCTGGTCCGACGACCGGCGAACGTTCTGCTCGCCAGGACGCGCTTGCCCGAGCGACGCACATCAAAGATGCGGCGCAAAGTCATCTGCGCGACGTGATGTTTGCGATCGGCAGCCACGCCGCCCAGCTCACGAGCTCGACGGACAGCCTGCGTCTGCGCTTCGAGACTGCAGGCGGCATATCTGCGCCCGTCGCGCTTCAGTGATCGCAGCACGCACTTAGTGCGCGGCGTACCAAGCCTGGATGCGCGCGTGATCGCGTACGGCATCGTGCACCCGGTTCAACCGCGGAAAGGCGTTGAACACGCTCGCGGGGATGTGATCGAGGACGCCGCTCTTGAACCAGCGCAGGGCCACGTAGAGCTTGATGTCGACCACGTGCAGGAGCGGTCCCGCGAAGAACGGGCCGTCCTGACCGAGCTGCTGCTCGGCATACTTGCCCCAGGTCGGCAGATACGTTGCTGCGAGCTGCTCGCGCGCGGCCTTCTTCTCGGCTTCGTCCGCGATGCGCAGCGTGGGTGCCACGTGGGCGCGCAGATCCTCCACGTACTGCATGACCGCTTCGTGACGCGCGGCCTCGAACAGATCCTTCGGATGCAGGCCGTGCAGTCGGCCGATCAGCGTGAGGATGGCGTTCGACTGCGCGAGCGGCGGTTGTCCCGGCATGTCCAGGACCGGCATCGACCCGAACGGTGTCGTGGGCTTCAGCGCCGGCCAGTCGGACCGCTTCACACGATGGTCTTCGAAGTCGACGCCGGCCACGTGAAGCGCGAGCCGACACTCTTCGCCACGGCTCACGGGGGCGTCGAAGTACGTCAGTCTGGGCTTGCTCATGGCGCGCAACGTGCCACCCGCGCACGGCTCACGCAAGGCTGCGTCATCGGGCGCCCGGCAGTGCGCTCACGACTCGAGCTGCTGCCGTACGCACTGCTCCGCGTCGCTGTGCAATAGGCTGATCAGCTCACGCGCGCTCGAGATGCGCGCAATCGCTTGGGCGTGAGCGCCGACGTCGCTCTGCGTACGTGCATCACCGCACAACGAGTCCAGCGCTTGATCGAGATCGCGCTCCGCGATCTTGGCGCAGCGCGTGACCAACGTGTGCATGTGGCTGCAGCGCGCTTCCGCGCGCCGGCGCGAGCGCTCCAACTCCACGATGCGCTGGCCCTCGTGCGTTCGTACGAACAGCTCGTTCTTGTCGAACGGCTTGGCCAAGAAGTCGTCTGCGCCGGCCTCCATGCCCGAGACGACGTCTTCCTTGGCCGAGCGCCCGGTGAGCATGACCGCATACACGTCTCCCCCGTCCGTGTGCGCGCGGATGCGGCGCAAGAGATCGATGCCCGTGAGCACCGGCATCATCCAGTCCGTAATCACCATCGGGAACCGCCGTATTTGGAACATCTGCCACGCCGTCTCGCCGTCGGTCGCGGTCTCGACCTCGTGGCCCCAGCTCTCGAGATAACGGCGCACGACCCGGACCACGGGCTCTTCGTCATCGACGACCAAAACGCGCATGCATCCTCCGTCCGTCACACCCGCCGACGCCGATACCACACGTGGCAGCGCCGCGCGAGTTGGCCTAGCCGTGGGACAGCTTGCGACGATGCTGGAACACGCCGTACGCGAGCCCCACGCAGCCGGTGAGAGCCGCCGGGAAATACAGGGTCTCATAGCTGAAGTACACGAAGCCCACCGCACCCACGGCCGCGCCCCCGAAGAACGACGTCACCAGCAGCGCGTACAAGCGAGCACGGCGCGAGTCGACCTTCAGGCCGTGCAACAGCTGACCGACGAAGATTCCGAGATCCGTCACCATGCCGGAGACGTGCGTGGTGCGGAGCACCGCGCCGCTGTACGTGCTGACCATGCCGTTTTGCAGGCCGCACGCGCACGAGGCCAGAAAGTCTCCGAGCGTGTTGTTCTGGCGCAGCAGCGGCACGGCCGCGAACAGGAACGTGGACTCGATCACGAGCGAGACCCCGTAGCGCCGACCGAGCTTGAGCGTGCTGTCCTGGATCAGGAAGCCGCTGAACACGCAGCCCACGAAGAACGAACCGACGACCCCGAGTAAGTGCACGACTTGCGGCCCGTCGCCGTGCGCCACCGCGATGCCGAGCAGCGTGGTAGTTCCCGTGATGTGCGTCACGCCTTGGTGCTGAAAGCCGAGAAAGCCGACCGAATTGATCGAGCCGGCAATGAAGGCTAGCACCGCGCCACCGAACCACATCCAGCGAGGGAGCTTGGAGATCATCGAGGAGCCTCTAGCGTGGGCCAGTGACCTAGATTTGGGCAAGAACGTTGCGGGCAGACGCTGTTTTGGCGGAAAGCCGCAGATTCTTCGCGTGCGGGCGCCTTCTTGTCGGCCCCGCAAGATGGCGCTACTCGTGTGGTCATGAAACCAGCTCCCGCCTATCTAGCGCTGATCTTCGTCGCCGCTTGCAGCGCGAATCACCAAACGCCTGGGCCGCGCGACGGCGGTCCCAGCGGGAGCGGGGATGGCGCTGCGGCGGATGGGGCACCGGCCGCCGGCAACCCGGATGCCGCTGTCGGTGGCGCCGGTACGAGCTCTGCCGACGCTGCCGCGCTGCCGTTACCCAACTGCGTCAAGCAAGCGGTCGCGGGCCAGCAAGTACCGGTGGACATGTACATCATGCTCGACCGCTCCGGCTCCATGACCGATCTGACCGGAGCAGGGCCGAGCAAATGGGATGCCGTGCGCGATGCGCTCACGCAGTTCGTGAACGACAAGCGCTCGGCGGGTCTAGGCGTTGGCTTGCAGTACTTCCCGCTCGGACAACCCGGCGTGCCGGAGATGTGCGCGAGCGACGCGGACTGCGGAGCCGCGGGCGGCGCGTGTCTCAGCAAGGCGTGTCAGCCGTCCACGTTCTCGAGCTTTCCGTTCACCGTGTGTCTGCAAGACTCCGATTGTCCGCTCGATTCGGCGGGCTGTGTGCCGTACGGCGAGTGCGCGGACGACGCGACGCTCGCCTGCTTCAGTCTCGGCGCGATGGGCTGCGGCGCCCAAGGCGACTGCAATCCGCCGGTTGCCGAGTGCCTGAACTACACGTCCTGCGACGCAGCCCAGTACGCCGCGCCAGCCGTGGCGATCAAAGCGCTGCCCGGCAATGCCAAGGCGCTGCTCGCGTCGTTGACTGCCGAAAAGCCGCTCGGCCTCACGCCCACGTCAGCTGCGCTCTCGGGCGCGCTGCAAGAAGCTGCACGACGTGCGAGCGCCGAGCCCACGCATCGCGTGATCGCCGTGCTCGCGACCGACGGAACGCCTACGCAGTGCGATCCGATCGACGTTACCGGCATCGCGGACATCGCCGCGCAAGGCTTGGCGCAAACGCCGGAGCTTCGCACCTACGTGATCGGCGTGTTCGGGCCGAACGACACGGGGAGTGCGAACCTCGGCGCCTGGGCCAAGGCCGGCGGCAGCGACAGCGCGTTCGTCGTCGATCCCACGATGGACGTGAGCAGCCAGTTCCTCGATGCGCTCGAGAAGATTCGTGGTGGCAGCGTGTCTTGCGAGTACCTGCTGCCGCCCGCACCGGTGGGCAGCCAGCTCGATCTGGGCCGCGTCAACGTCGCGCTGGTCGAGCCGCAGCGCACGCGCGATCTGTACTACGTGGGCGACGCCGCGCACTGCAAAAGCACGCAGCTCGGCTGGTACTACGACGCGCCGCCGTCCACCGGCAAATCGCGGAAGATCCTGGTTTGCCAGCCGAGCTGCGACGTGCTGAAGGCGACCGTCGGCGGGCGCATCGACATTCGCTTGGGCTGCACCACCATGGGGCCAGAGTGAACGTTACTTAAGTGAACGTTTACTGGGCCGTGGATCACGCGCCGCTGACAACCGCTTCCGCGTCTGCACATGAGCCAAGGAAGCCTTTCCGAAGCCAGCATGCAGCCCGATGTTCCCACCAAGGTCCACGAAAACGTAGAGACGATCGCGGAGCTGCGTGTAAATTCCGAGCAGCGCGCAGGTGCACATCAGCGCACCATCGAAGCGTGGACACGCCTGATCGGCCGTCCGTCCACCGTTTATGCGCTGCTTGGCGTCGTGGTGGTCTGGGTCTCCTACAACCTGATCGCACCGCTCGTGCACTGTCGACAGGTCGACGCGCCGCCCTTCTTCTGGCTCGACGGAGTGCTGGGCCTCTATGCGGCCGTCGTCAGCACGATCGTTCTGACCACACAGAATCGGCAGAACTACGAAGCCGAGCGTCGCGACCACTTGGGCCTGCAGGTCAACCTGCTGACCGAGCAAAAGACCACCAAGGTGATTCAGCTGCTCGAGGAGCTGCGTCGGGATCTGCCGAACGTGTTCAACCGAGAAGATCCGGTGGCTCGCGCGATGCAGGAAGAAGTGGATCCGCACACGGTGATAGCGGCCCTCGAGAGCACGATGGAGACGCCCACCGATCACACCGCAGAGCCCGATTCCGAGCTCCTCACGCTAAAACAGTGACGCCTGGGACGCGATCCACGTCGTCTTACGGCCCCATGCGTCACTGTCTTCCTCACTGAGAGCACCAGTGCGCGCTCCGTCAATCGGCTTGCAGCATGCGACGTGCGCCTCGGGGCGTTATCGATCGCGGGGCTTGGGTGCGTCGGGTCGTGCTTCGAACAGCTGCTTCCAGCGCTGGATGAACTCGCGCACGCGCCAGGCATGGCGCGCGTGATGCGCGTGATGTCTGTGGTGAGGGTGATCGGCGTCCCCCACCCCCCCGCCGGCTACACCGCCTGCACCGCCTGCACCGCCTGCACTGCCTGCACCGCTCGGGACGCTCGCGTCAGCTGCACCATAACCGCCGCCTGCCGTGCCTGCGCCGCCGGCGGAACTGCCACCCGCGCCTCCCGTCGCGAAGCCGCCATCGCTCGTGTACACGGTGCCTCCGTCGTCGCCTGGGTAGTACACGGGGCCGGTGCCTCCGTCGTCTCCTGGAAACGAGCCGGAGCCCGCGAAGCCGCCTGCGTCATCCGACGGCGCCGGATAGCCGCCGTAACTGCCGCCGTAACCCGCCGAGCCACTGCCACCGGCGCCGGCGTACCCACTGGGCCCGGCATCGAGCGGTGGCGTACCGGTGCCCGCGTCGGCGAAGAGGATCCCGCCGCTGCTTCCCGCCGCGCTGCCCGTGGGACGCTGCGCACCGAGCGCGGCGCTCTCCACTTGCCGGAGCTGAGCCGGATCGACGGCCACGCCGCAGCCCGCGAGCGCCACCATCAACCCAATGTAACCAACACGTATTTCTATCGTATTCATGACGTAAGTCCTCCGGGCGCTGGCGCGCAGCACCTGCTGCGATCGGCACGGCGGCTACGTCCCTTGCAAACGCGATGCCACGTTGGCCTCCGCGTGCGGCAGCGCTCAAACGCGCGAAAGCATCGGGAAGCCGGCTGGTGGATGCGCGGGCATGCGTGCGCTGCTTGCGCTGCCTGAGCCAGGCTGTGCCAGAGCGGACCACGTATCGTCTTCGAGGGCGACGGCTGCGAGCTCGTTGATGCCGACCGGACTTCCTGCCTTGCGAGGCGCCACGAGCGCGCGTAATGACAATGTCATTCTCAGCTGCTAAGATCGATCTCGAATGAGGGAGGTGCCGAATGACTGCTGCCGCCAAAACTTCCAGGCCTCGTGAAACGCTCAACATTCGGATCGCGGCCGAGGCGCGAAGTCTGATCGATCGCGCCGCGAAGGCGCGTGGGCAGAACCGCACGGACTTCATCCTCGACGCCGCTCGCCGCGCCGCAGAAGACGCGCTGCTCGACCGCGCGTTGATCTCTGTGAGCGCCAAGGCTTACACGGAATTCGTTGCGCGTTTGGATGAGCCCGCGAAGCCGAACGAGCAACTGCGCCGCACGATGCGCGCCCCGCTACCCTGGAAAGCTGGCTGATGCTTTCGGCTCCCGAGCCGTTGGCCGAGCAACACCAAGTCGACAGCTTCTCCTCGGGCGTCGCGTCGCTCGACGAGTGGCTCCGACGTCGCGCGAAAGCGAACCAGCAAAGTGGTGCCACGCGCACGTTTGTCCTGTGCGATGGCGGCGTCGTGGTCGCTTACTACGCATTTGCTTCCAGCGCGGTCGCCGTCGCCGCTACGCCCGGCAAGTTCCGGCGCAACATGCCCGATCCGATTCCCGTGGTGGTGCTCGCACGTTTGGCTGTCGATCGAGCGCGCCAGCGGCAGGGAGTCGGTCGCGCGCTCTTTCAGGACGCGGCGCGCAGAGTCCTGCATGCGGCTGATGCGATCGGGATTCGTGGTCTGCTCGTCCACGCACTCTCGGAAGATGCAGTCACGTTCTACCGAAGCCTCGGTCTGTCTCCGTCACCGCTCGACCCGATGACACTCATGGTCACCCTTGCCGACCTACGCGCGAGCTTGGGGTGACAGGCGTCATTTGGTGACCCGAGCTGGGACCAGGTTCGTGTGAGACTGCTACTTCATCACGTCGCCGGAGTCAGGCGCGCCGCCCACTTGCCGGCGGCCTGCGCGCGCGTACATGAACGACACGGAGGCTCTCATGACGATTGCAACCATGGTGTTGTGGGTGGGAATCGGCCTGATCGCGGGCTGGCTGGCATCTGCGGTGGTCGGCGGCGGCTACGGCGTGATCGGCGACATCGTAGTCGGCATCGTGGGCTCGTTCCTCGGCGCCCTCATCTTCGGGTCGCTGCACATCGCAAGTCCGCTCGGTGGCATCGCGGGGACGATTTTCGTCGCCTTCATCGGAGCCATCGTACTGCTCCTTTTGCTACGCCTCGCGAACCGCTCGAGTCATAGCCACTGATTCTCACGTTCTGCCGACACCAGCCCAGGCGGCGATGACTAGCACGATCAGAGCGTCACGCGCGCTGCGAGCTTGGTCAGGCCGCTGCGCATGCCGTGTTCTAGCGACTTCACCAGCGGCCCGGTCACCAGCGGGATCGACGACTCGATCTCGACGGTGTAGTCGAGGCGCGAGCCGCTGCCCTGTTCGCTGAAGCGCATCGT
>JADGRF010000216.1 GCA_017881055.1 Sandaracinaceae bacterium | reverse complement strand
TTTGGCGAGCGGGAGAGACGACGACGTGTCCGCCAGTCCACACCAAGGGTGGCGCGCGGAGATGCTGCTCGCTCTGACGTGAGGGGGTGGGCGTGGGTCGACGCGCACAGCCGGGCGTGGAAGTGCAGAAGGCCGGCGGACGCGCCAAGCACCACGCTGCAGCGCTTGAACCACGGTTAACAGCCCCCGTCCAGCGCGGACCGACCATGCCGTTGCCACGAGCGGCGAGCACGACGACCCGCGCGCGCCCCCGTCAGTGAAACCCAAGAAGGATCTCCTCTCCGCCCGCCGCCCGCAGCACCGTTTTTTTGACGGCGTGACGGCCGCTCCTTTATGTGGAAGCAAGCCCATGACGCAGCTCGTTCAAGCAGCACTGACGGTTCGTAAGGGGATGCGCGCATCGTTCGGCTACTTGGCGGCCCTCGCGCTCGGCCTACTCGACTTGCTCGGCGTGTGGAGCGACAACCGCCAGCTCGATGCCACGCACGCGATCGTGTTCGGCGCCTGGCTCGCCGTGTTCGGTCAGCGCGCGTTCTCGCGCATTCGCGACGAGCGACGCAACCCCGGCGAGAGCTGGTTCGATCTCGAGCAAGGGCTGTTGCTGCTGACAGCAGCGCACGCCGTGCTGCAGCTGTTTGGCGGCCTGCGCTCGCCGCTCTATCCGATGCTGTACGTGATCATCGCGTTCGCCAGCTCGTTCTCGGAGCGCCGCACCGGGCGCGTCTTGGTGCTGTTCGCGCTGGCGTTCGAGGCCTTGCTCTACTTCGTGACCGAGGCGGCGCGCGATCCGAAGCCGTTTGCGCTGCACGCGATCTTTCTCACGCTGTTCGGTCTGATCAACGTGATCTTCACCCAGGCCGAGCTGACGCGCGTGCGCCTGCGCAGCCACCGCGAGCGCGAGCAGGAAAAGCGTCGCATCCAGGACGACACGCGGCTGTTCCGATTGGCGACGACGCCGACGCAAGCGCCCGAGCGCGATGACGACAAGCTCTTCCGCGGCAGCGTGGAAGAGGTGCATCAGGCGCTGTTCTGGAACCTGGCCTTGCTGAAGCGCACGCTCGGTCTGCACTCGGCCGTGCTGCTCCTGCGCGACGAGAACGACGAGAAGCTGCGGATCGTCGAGCTGGTCACCGACAGCGACGACGTGCGCGACGGGCCGTTTTCGCCGGGCGAAGGCGCCGTGGGTGCCTGCTATCAGCGCGGCCTGGTGATGAACCTCGAGCACCTGCGCCCGGGCTACACGGGGCTCTGCTACTACCGCGGGCCCGTACAGGTGCGCTCGTTCGTGGCGGTGCCCGTGCGCGAGAATGGCCAGAACATCGGCGCGCTGTGCGCGGATCGCATCGACGACCGGCCGTTCACGCCGACCGAAGAGCAGACGCTCTCCGGCGCCGTCGGACACCTGCTGCGTGCGCTCGAGAACGAGCGTGTGTTCGTGCAGCTGGAGCGCAGCAAGCGCGAGCACATGGTGCTCTATCAAGCGTCGCAAGCGCTCGGCGCCGCGCTCACCGAGCAAGCGGTGCTCGATGCCGCGCTGTCGGCCGCGTCGCAGATCGTCGCGCACGACTTCGCCGCCGTCACCCACTACGACGTGGAGACGGCGCAGCACAGCGTGCGACGTGCGGTCGGTGAAGGCGCCCAGCAGCTCGCCAACCTGAGCTTCCGCGACAACACGTCGCTCACGGCGATGGCCGTGCAGAACAAGCACTACTTGCCGTACCGCGGCGACTTCGACGCCAACAGCCAAATCGTCTACACGCGCAACACGAATCTCGACGGCATGTGCTCACTGTTGATCCTGCCTTTGTGCGTGCGCGAGGCGCCGATCGGCACGCTCGCGCTCGCGGCACGGCGCAAGGATGCCTTCGGCCGCGACGTGCGACCGGCGTTGCAGGTGCTCGCGAATCAGATGGCCGTGGCCCTGAGCAACGCCGCGTCCGTCGCTCGCTTGGAAGAGTTGGCCACGACCGACGGCCTGACCGGCTGCTACAACAAGCGCTACTTCAACGAAGAACTGAAGCAGCGCCTGCAGGCCGCGCAGCGCTTCGGGCGCAAGCTGTCACTCGTGATCACCGACATCGATCACTTCAAGGGCGTCAACGATACCTACGGGCATCACACGGGCGACGTCGTGATCAAAGAGCTGGGCGCGATCCTCAAGCGCTTGAAGCGCGAGACCGACGTGGTGGCGCGCTTCGGTGGCGAAGAGTTCTGCATCCTCTGCGAGGAGACCGACACCAAGGGCGCCATCCAGCTCGCCGAGCGCGTGCGCCAAGAGCTCGCCGACACCGTGTTCGAGACCGAGCTGGGCAAGCTCAAGGTCCAGTGCTCGCTCGGCGTGGCCACCTTCCCGGCCGACGCCGCGGACAAACAGGCGCTGTTCCAGGCGGCCGACAAGGCCCTGTACGTGGCGAAGAACAGCGGCCGAAACCGGGTCTGCGCGGCGTAGCAGGCGCGATCCACGCGTGATCTCCTTGGGGATCGCAGGTGCGGCGGAAATCCGGCGCTGATCCCCTTGCGAACTCTTCCGTTCCTTCCCAGTATATGTATAATATTCTTTGTTGGCGGTACCGTTGAGCAAGGCACTCTCCATGAAAGACGACGACACCCCGCCGCACGGACTGCGCTGGGGCGACGCCGGTCCTGCCGACAAGCGCAAGCCCACAGCGGCCGCGACGAAGACTGAGGATGTGAAGGGCTTGTTTGCGGCGACGATGGTCGGTGCCGCCGCAGCGCCGCGCGTGCCGCCGCCTGCTGGCGCGGGGGCGGCGGGCGACGATCCGATCGCGGCGCTGTTCGGTGATCAGCGCGTGGCGGCTCCGTCGATCCTCGACCAGACGCTGAGTGAGGCCGAGCTCTCGCGGCTCGAGGCATCGAAGAAGCGCGACCTGCTCAACGACCGACTGGCGGAAGAGTCAGCGTCCGAGCCCGCGCGAGCTAAAGTGATCCCGATTGGCGTCGTCGCGAACGACACACCGAAGCCGAGGCCGGCGAGCTCGCACAAGATGACGCTGGTCGGAGCCGGCGTGATGGCGCCGCCGCGCGAGTGGTCGGACGCGCCGACGCCGCCGACTGACGACTCTGGGCCCGAGAGCGCGACGCAGCTGACGACGCCCAGGATCGTCAGCCAAGCGAATCACGAAGGAAGGCGCTCGTCCGCGCTCGACAGCACGATCCCGTCGCTGAACGTGGAGCCAATCAGCGAGGCGGGCCTGGTGCCGCCGCCCACGCCGGTCGTGGTGAATACGCGCGCCGCAGAGCCGGCTGCCCGGACGCCACCGGCCACGCGCCGCAAAGCCGACAGCAGCACGAGCGCGAAGACACGCAGCAGCGGGGCCGGGAGACCGGGAGCCGCACCACCGCCGCCGCCGGCGGCAGCCAAGACTTCGATCGGGCGCGTGCTTTTGGTGACGTTCGCGTCCATCGTGCTCGTGATTGCGGCCGGCATCGGCGGCGCGCTCGCGGGCTTCTACCCACTGCCGAGCGATGCCGCAGCGCTGCTCGGCTTACGGAGCGCGCGCGACAAGCCTGCTGTCGCGACGACGACAAGGGCCGCGCCCCCGCGCAAGCCCCCGATCGCGCAGCCTGCACCCGTGCCGCCGAGCGCAGCCAAGGTTGCCGAGATCGCGAAACCGGCAGAGGCCACAAAGCCTGCAGAGACGATCGTTCCAGTGACGGCCGCGCAAGAGCCGCCGCAGGCGGTGGCGCCCGCCGCGAAGCCCGTGGCCGTCGCGGTTCGAGAAACGAGTACAGCGCCTGCAGGCAGCCGAGATGCGCAGGGCTTGGTCGAGAGCGCGCACCGCAAGCTGGCGAGCCACGACGCGGCGGGCGCAGAAGCGCTAGCGCGGCAGGTGCTGGCGGCCGACCCGAACGAGCATCACGCCATGGAGGTCCTGGCGCAGGCGCTGATCGACGAAGGGCGGCCACGTGACGCCGTGACGTACGCCGAGCAGATCGTGAAGAAGCGACCAAAGCGCGCGAGCTACCGAGTGATCGAGGGCGACGCCAAGCGTTTGTCCGGCGACCACGACGGCGCGCAGGCCGCGTACCGCGCGGCGCTCGAGCTCGACCCGCACAACGCCGAGATCGTGCGGCGCCTCGGGCTGTAGCGCGCCGCGTAGTTCACCGATATTTTGACGCGTGCGCGGCAGGGTGATCATGCTCCGGGCATGCGTACGACTCTATCGTTCGTGCTCTCGCTCGTGACGCTGATGCTCGCAGGCTGTGGAGCGCTCTCCAACGCCAGTCCGGGTCGCAAGATCGGCGACACCGTGCACAACATGAACGACCAGGCGCGCTGGGGGCGCACGGGCGACGCGGCGCAGTACGTGGAACCCTCGTACCGCAGCACGTATCTGTCGAACCACCGGCAGTGGGGCTCGCAGATTCAGCTTGCGGACGTCGAGGTCGTGCAGGTGCAGATGAGCAGCGACGGCGACCTGGCGACGGCGTTCGTCACGTACAGCTGGTACGGGACCGACGCCATGACGCTGCACCAGTCGGTGGTGCGCCAGCGTTGGATCTCGACGCGCGAGAACTACACGCTCGTATCCGAGTCGGTGGTGCAGGGGGACGCGGCGTTGCTCGGCGGCAAGGGCAACATCAACCCCGAGAGCGCGTCGGTTTCACTGTTGGGTGAGTGAACTCGGCTTGCGCCGCAACTCGTTGCAGCTGACGTGGTCAGTCGATGCCGATCGCGGTGCGTACGCGCGTAATCGTGGCGCGGGCGATGGCTCGGGCCCTTTGGGCGCCGTCTTCCAGGATCCCGTCGAGCTCTTCGGGACGGGAACGCAGGTCGCGGTAGCGCTCGCGCAGCGGTGCGAGGTGCGCGTTGAGCACCTCGAACAGCTCTTGCTTGGCGTGGCCCCAGCCGTAGTTGCCGGCGCGTAGCTTCTTCGCCAGCTCGGCGGTTTGCTCGGGCGTAGCGACCAGCTTGTACAGCTCGTAGGCGAGCGCGCCTTCGGGCTCTTTGGGAGCTTCGAGCGCGCTGGAGTCGCTCTTCACTTTCATGACCGCGCTGCGCAGCGACTTTTCGGGCAAGAACAACGGGATCACGTTGCCGTAGCTCTTGCTCATCTTGCGACCGTCGAAGCCCGGCACGATCGGCGCTTCGGTGATCAGCGGCTGCGGCACGACGACGGTGCCCTCGCCGTACAAATGGTTCACGCGCGTGGCGATGTCGCGCGCCAGCTCGATGTGCTGCTTCTGGTCGGCGCCGACGGGCACCACATCGCAGTCGTAGAGCACGATGTCTGCTGCCATGAGCAGCGGGTAGTTGAAGATGCCAGCGTTCGGCGCCTCACCGCGATCGAGCGCATCTTTGTAGGCGTGGCCGCGCTCGAGCTGTCCGGTCGCGGTCAGACACGCGAACACCCACGACAGCTCGAAGACTTCGATCACGGCGGACTGGCGAAAGAGCAGCATCTCTTTCGGATCGAGACCGCAGGCGAGCCAGACCGCGGCCACGTCACGGGTGTTCTCGCGCAACGCGTCGGCGTCGCGCTGCGTCGTGAGCGCGTGGTAGTCGGCGATGAAGTACGCGCACTGGTAGTCGCGCGCGAGCGCGAGCGCAGGGCGGATCGCGCCGAGGTAGTTGCCCAGGTGCACCGAGCCGCCCTCGTCGATGCCGACGCGCGCGCCGGTCGGCTTGATGCCGGTGAGCGACACTTTCTTGGGCTTGGCTGGGCTTTCCGGCATGGAGGGCGCTGTAGCGCGACGATCGCGGCGGTTGCAAGTGGGGGCGCGGTCTTGCTAGGACAGACGCATGTCGCGTCCGTTCAAGATCTTGGGTCTTCAGCAAATTGCCGTCGGTGCCGCCAACAAGGATGGCCTGCGCAAGCTCTGGGTCGACATCCTCGGCCTGACCGTGACCGGCAACTATCGGAGCGAGAAAGAGAACGTCGACGAGGACATCGCGGTGGTCGGCAAGGGTGCCGCGCGCGTCGAGGTCGACTTGATGCAGCCGGTCGATCCCGACAAGAAGCCCAAGGTGCACGACCCCGCGCTCAACCACATCGGTTTGTGGGTCGACGACCTCGCGGCGGCGGTGAAGTGGCTCGGCGAGCAGGGCGTACGCTTCACGCCGGGCGGCATCCGCAAGGGCGCGGCGGGCTACGACGTGTGCTTCATTCACCCGAAGGGCGACGGCGCGACGCCGATCGGCGGCGAAGGCGTGCTGATCGAGCTGGTGCAAGCGCCGCCGGACGTGATCAAAGAGCTGAGCTGAGCGCGTGAGCTTCGACGTTGCGGCAACGTGCGCTAGCGCGTGACGCGCGTGAGCGTGCCGCGTTCGCTCTTGGCGATCGGCCGACCCGAGCCGTAGATCGTGAGCTCGGCGGACAGCCCGCCCGCGGCGTGCCACACGACGAAGCGGCCGCCCGCGAACGTGCCGGTGGTTAGGTCGAACGTCTGTTGGTTCGACGCGCCGGCGGTCTGATCGCCTTGGAGCGCGGCCGCATCGATCGCGACGTGCTGCGTTTGCATCGAAACCGCGACGTCATGCGTGAGCGGCTTAGCGGCGGGCTCGTAGTCCTGCTCGGTCAACGCCTGAGTCGGCAGCTGGATGTTCGCATCCGCGCGCAGCGTGCGGTCGACTCGCAGCTGCCACGCGCCGTCGGCGAGAGCGAGCTGGCTGGCGGCGTCTGCGACGGGCGCAGCGGCATCCCCAGCGTTCGCAGCATCATTCGTGCAGCCGCCCAGCACGAGCAGCAGAGCGTAGGCAACGCGCAACGCGACTGTCATGGCGGCACGACGCATTTCCATCGCTTCCTCATTTCGTCTGCGCGAACAGCTCCTGCGCCATCGCGAACTCGTAGAAGTTCACCATCTGCGACTGCAGCACCTTCTCGAACAGCGCGCGGGCGCCGGCCCGGTCTCCGACCCCGAGGCGCCTGGCACCTTCGTAGAAGTCGGCTTCGGTGCGTTGCCCGGCGCCGCTGGCTTCGTCCGTGAGCTTCGCGTAGTCCAGCTTGCCGGCGCCGAAGCGTGCCAGCTTCGACCACCAGCCCGTACCTTCGGCGAAGTCGTCGAACACGTCACTGACGTCGGCATCTACAGGCTGACCGTTGCGGCCGGCGATCATGCGCAGCCACAGCGCGAAGTACACTTTCCACTCCGGCGGCAGACCGGCTTGATTGCGCGCGTTGCGAAACACTTCCTGCGCAAACGCAGTGTCAGCTGGAGCGACCGCGAGATACGCGAGGATCGTCGCGTAGGTCTCGCGCGCGGCGGGTGCGGAGTCCATCGCCTGCTGGAACGCGACCTTGGCTTCGGCGGGATGCGCGAGCCGGCCCAGGATCACGCCGCGTCGCAGCTGGGCTGTGCCCGCATGCTTCTGCTTCAGGTCGGGCTGCAGATCGTTCCACAGCGAGAGGCTCTTTTCGTACGAGTGCGTGGCATCGGCGAGCGCGCCCGTCTCGCGCTGCGCGTCGCCCAAGCGCTCCCACAGCTCGGCGCGCTGACGTGCTGCATCCAGGCTATCGCCCACCACCAGCTCGAGCGCCTTCTTGTAGCGATCGACAGCTTCGGCGGGCCGACCGATGCGCTCTAGCAGAAGACCGAGCTGCACCAGGGTTGCAGCTGTCGGACGCACCTTCAGACTCTCGAGGAAGTAGCTCTCGGCGTCCTTGGCGTTGCCCGCGTTCATCTCGGACAAACCAATGGCCGTGTACAGCTCCTCGGGTGCGACCGGCGGCGGCGACTTCGGCCAGCGCCGCATGCGCTCCTGCAGGATCTGCGTGGCGCGCGTGGCGAGGGCGCGCGTGCCGCTGGGGTTGGTGCTGAACAGGCCTTGGCCAATCAGGCCGTTGAGCACTTCCAAGATCTCGTCGTAGAGCGCGCGCTCGTCGGGCACCAGAGCGATCGCATCGGCGTACCAGGAGAGCGCGCCTGCATAGTCGTTGGTGGTGGCGCCGATGCGGGCCAGGCACTGCGGAAAACGTGCGTCGTCGCCGCGCGTGCGCAGGCCCGACAAGCACAGCGCACGCGCCACGTCGGGGCGACCGGCTTCGAGGTAGGCACGTGACAGGTCGAGCAGCGCGCCGGCGCCCTCGTTGCCCTCTTCCCCAGCCGCTTCGAGGATCGCGATCAGCTTGTCTTCGATGCCGCCGCTACCCCCGAGCGCACGCACCTGCGTGAGCGCGCTGGCGGTGTCGCCTTGGCGCAGAAAGACGGCCGCCACGTTGAGCGCCGTACGCTGCACGCCTTGAAACACCGAGGCTGACAGCGGCACCTGCTCGTCGTTCGATTGAAAGAGCTGCACCAGCGCGTCGCGGCGCTGCGTGTACAGCTTCACGAGCGTGCTCATGACCTCGGGCGTGGGCGTCAGACGCGCGTGCTCTTCCCAGGCTTCGACTAGGCCCTCGAAGCGCTCGAGCGGGCCGGTCATGTCGGCGCGCGCATCGAAGCCCCACTGCACGAGGTGCTGATAGCGCTCGGCGGCGTCGGTGTCGCTCTCGCGCAGCAGCTTCAAGATCAAGAGCCCCGAGAGCACGCGCGCTTCATCGCCGCGCGGCGAGCCTTTGCTGATCAAGTAGTGCGCCGGGCGCTCCATACCTACGGGGAAGCCGTGGGCCGCGTACTCGTTCGGCGTGTAGAGCTCGGCGATCTGCGCGACGCAGGTAACCACAGCGTCGTAGTGATCGGCGCCGATCGCGTCGTCGCATTGGGCGATCAAGTGCGTCACGAGATGCTCGCGCAGGTCCGCGCGCTCGCGTGCATCGAGCGCCATGCGCTGAAACGCGCGCAGCAGATCGGGATACGTCGCGTCGGTCACGACCGCGGGCAGCGGCTTCGCGACGACGGGCGGTGCGCTTTGCCCGGCCGAGCCAGCGCACGCGCCACTCCCGAGCAGCGACGCACACACGAGGAGAAGACAAGGAACGCGCAAGCGCGCTGGCATACACGCTGACATAGATGAAATCGCCGAAAACGGGGGCGCCCGGAAGTATACGCGACTCCGCGGGCCGGGGTGGCGCACGATCATGTGGGCCATGTAGGCAGTTCCCCGTGCGCTGTGGGTTCTCTTGGGGTGCTCTTGGGGTTCTCTTGGCCGAGTTCGCGTGTACGATGGTGCGGTGTCGGAGTCGGGTAGGACCAAGCTCGGGCTGTGTCTGTGTGGCGGCGGGGTCACCGGTGCCATGTATCAAGTCGGGTGCCTGGCGGCGCTGGAAGACCGCGTCGAGTCGTTTCGGTCGAGCAGCTTCGACGTGTTCGTGGGTACGGCCTCCGGCGCGACCGTCGCGACCTCGCTCGCGGGCGGCCTGTCGGTGCAGCGCATGTACCGCGCGCTGCTCGATCCGGCCGACGACTTCTTCCCGCTCCAGCGCAACCACCTGCTGCGCATCGACCTCGCCGAGATGATGCGCGGCTTCGGCACCACGATCGCAGCCGCGCGCCGCGTCGTGTCGTCGGCCGCGACCAGCCCGCTCGATGTCAACGTGTGGAACGAGCTCGAGCGCTTCGTGGACTCGCTGCCGGCGGGCCTGTTCACGCTCGATCCGTACGAGAAGTTCATCTCCGAGTTCATGCAGCGCCGCGGCATCCCGCTGCGCTTCGACGAGCTGCCCCGGCCGCTCTACATCGTCGCGAACGACCTCGATGCCGGGAAGCGCGCCGTCTTCGGCGAAGCCGAGCTGCGCGATGTGCCCGTACCGCGCGCGATCGCGGCATCGAGCGCGATCCCCATTCTATACGCGCCGGTGAGCCACGACGGCCGCGACTACGTGGAGGGCGGCGTCGGCGACGTCGCGCACGTGGACATCGCGGAGGCCCAGGGCTGCCGCTTGATCCTGGTCGTAAACCCGATGGTGCCGGTGCACGCAGGCAGCGGCGGCCGCGACATTCCCACCGGCCATGGCCCAGGCCACCGTGTGCGCGACAAAGGCGCGCTCTGGGTCTACCAGCAGGCGATGCGCATGCGCAGTGAAGCCCGGCTGCGCTTGGGCCTGGAGCACTTCCGCGCGACGCATCCCCAGACGGATGTGGTCGTGCTCGAGCCGAAGCAGAGCGATGCCACGCTGTTCATGTACTCGCCAATGAACTTCGCCGCGCGCCGCGCGATCCTCGAAGAGGGCTATACGTCCACCGTCCGCATGCTGACGGATGTGGACTCGCCGCTGCGCAAGACGCTGATCGCGCACGGCTTGCACGTGGCGTCATGAGTGGCGGCGCAGGCAGCGCAGGCGCGTTGATTCCTAGCGCGCTGGTGCGTCCCGAAGGTGCGCGCCCGTTCGTGTACGGACACCGGGGCCGGCGCAACCTGCCCGAGAACACGCTGCCCGCGTTCGAGCGCGCGCTCGATCAAGGCGCGGATGGCGTGGAGCTGGACGTAAGGCTGTGCAAGAGCGGTGAGGTCGTGGTGATGCACGACGCCGATCTGCGACGCATGGCTGGGCGCGCGGAGAAGATCGCCGAGCTCGACTACGCCACGCTGCATCGCATTCCGCTCGGTGTCGGCGCGCACACGCCTCTGTTGGCCGAGGTGCTCTCGCTGGTGTTCCGGCGCGGCAAGTGCGTGAACGTGGAGATCAAACCGGACGTGCCCGATCTGTCCGCGCTGGTCGCAGGTGTGGCGCACGAGCTTGCGGGGCGGCCTGCGCAGGAACGCGAGTCGGTGGTGGTGTCGAGCTTCGAGCCGCGCGCGCTCCGTGAGCTGCATGCGCTCGCGCCGCAGATCGCGGTCGGCTACCTCTACGACAACCTGCGCGATCGGGACAACGCGCCGGAGCTAACGGGAGCGGCGTACGGCGAGCACCCGAAGCACACGCTGCTCGACGCCGCGCTGATCGCGAGGATGCGCAAGCGCGCCGGCTTCGTGAACAGCTGGACGGTCAACGATCCGGCCCAAGCGCTCCGACTCGCCGAGCTCGGCGTCGACGCCATCATCACGGATTTTCCCGACGTGATTCTGCACGCGCTCAGGTGACCAGCTGCGCATGCTTGTTCGGCACGACGCTGCGCCCGCCACGCACGGCCCAGACGCGCGTGAACGCCGCGCCGAAGAAGATCACGCGCGCCAAGTAGTACGTCCAGAGCATGAACGCGCTGAGCGAGCCGACCGCACTGTTCAGCCGCAGCGGGGCGACGTTCGTGAAATAATAGCCAAGCAAGCGCGTGCCCGCGAGCGTCAGCACGGCCGTAAGCAGCGCACCTATGCCCACGTCGCGAAAACTGACGTGCGCGTCCGGCAAGACGCGAAAGATCATCGCAAAGAGCACCGTGAGCAGTGCGAGCGAGAGCGTGTCTTCCTGCGCCAACATGATCGCCGGTGGCAACGCCGAGCCGGCAACCAACTTCAGCGCGAGCCCACCGAGGGCAGTCAGCACCGTGTGAAGGACGAGCGATGCGAGCAGCAGCGCACCGCAGCCGATCACCATCGCTAGCGACGTCGAACGCTTCAGCGCGAAGTAGCGCACGTGCTCGCGGAACGTAGACGCGCTCGGCGTCACGCCCCAGATCATGTTGAGCCCCGTCTGCATCTCCACGAAGAGCCCACTCGCCGCCCACAGCAGCATGAGCGTAGCGATCAGCGTGGCCACCCGCGTATCGTGATGCTGCATGGCCTCGAGCGCGTGCGTCACGACGCTAACCGCGTCGTCGCTCACGATGCCATGCAGAGTGCGCGCCAACGCCGCGCGAGCCTCGGCGCGGTCGAAGAGCAGGCCGGCAACGCTGACCACGATCACGAACAGAGGCGCGACCGAGAGCAGCATGAAGAACGACGTGGCGGCGGCGGGCGTTGCGCCGTGTAAGGTGGAACGGCGCCAGCTGTCGCGGAGAATCGCAATCACCCCCGCACTCTAAATGACCCAGCCCGCAAGCGGAACAACACCGAGCGAGTCCGGTCCCCTTCTCACGATGCGAGCGGCGCGAATTGGGGTACAGCCGCGAGCGCGCCCGCAGCGCGGCGAGGGAGCGTACTTCCTGTACGTGACCGACCCGCGCGAGGACGTAAGCCGCGGATGTGCCCCAAGGCGCGCCGCGTTTAGATCAACACCGCTCAACTTCGTAGACACCATCGACTTTTGACAAGTGCCTCATCAGGCTCCGCAGCTTCGCCACATCGTTGATCGCGAACGCGAACGTGTTCAGCGCGCGCCCATTCACGCTGGCGCGGCAGGTGGCCTCGGTGATGTTCACGCCGTCTTCGTTGAACTGACGCGACAGGCTCGCCAGAATTCCCGGCCGGTCGGCGGTGACGATCTTCAGCATCACCGGTAGATCGACCTTGGACGCCTTGGTCCAGCGGCACTCGATGCGGCGCTCGGGCTCGAGCTCGAGCGCGCGCTCGCAGCCGCGGCGATGCACGGTGACGCCGCGACCGCGCGTGATCCAACCGGTGATGGGATCGCCCTGCAGCGGGTTGCAGCACTTGGCGAAGCGGACGAGCGCGTCGTCGACGTCACCGATCACGATGCCTTCCTTCATGTCGCGCCGGGTGACGCGATTGACCGTTTTCTCCAACAGACTAGGGCGCAGCGACTCGTGCGCTTCGGCGTCTTCGGCGGGCGCGACCGCGTCGAGCGCTTGGCTCGCGGACAGGCGTCCGTAGCCGATTTGGGCGAACAGCTCGTCGTTGTCCTTCACGCGGAACTTCTTGACGATCTTGTCGATGCCGCCGCTCTTCATCAGGCGCTGGATCGAGAGATCCTTCTTCTGCATCGCGCGCTCGAGCAGATCGCGACCGAGCTTGACGCTGCGCTTACGCTCCTCGTCGCGCACGAACAGGCGCACACGCGCACGCGCACGCGCCGAGTGGATGAAGCCAAGCCAGTCTTTGTTCGGCTGCTGGGACGCGCTCGTGATGATCTCGACGGTGTCGCCGTTGCGCAGCTTGTAGCTGAGCGGGGCGATCGCGCCGTTGACGCGCGCACCGGCGCAGTGGTCGCCGATCTCGGAGTGAATGGCGTACGCGAAGTCGACCGGTGTGGAGCCGCGCGGGAACACGCGCACGTCGCCCTTGGGCGTGAACACGTAGACCTCGTCGCTGAACAGGTCGATCTTGACGCCATCGAAGAACTCTTCGGGGTCTTTGACCTCGCTCTGGTACTCCATGAGCTGGCGGAGCCACTGGAACTTCTTGGCATCGGCGAGCGCGGGAGCGCCGCCGGATTCTTTGTAGACCCAGTGCGCCGCGATGCCCATCTCGGCGGTGCGATGCATCTCTTCGGTGCGGATCTGCACCTCGACGCGCCGGCGCTCCGGACCGATCACGGTCGTGTGCAGCGACTGGTACATGTTGGGCTTCGGCAGCGCGATGTAGTCCTTGAAGCGGCCGGGCACGGGCGTCCACTGCGAGTGCACGATGCCGAGCGCGGCGTAGCAGTCGCCGATGCGATCGGTGAGCACGCGGAAGGCCATCAAGTCGTGGATCTGCTCGAACTCGCTCTGCTGCTCGCGCATCTTGCGGTAGATCGAGTACGGGTGCTTGACGCGGCCCATCACGCGCGCGCGCACGCCTTCTTTGGTGATCAGGCGTTCCAGCTCACGCACGACCTCGCGGATGTACTTGTCCGAGTCCTTGTGGATCTTCTTGAGCTTGCCGGAGACCTGCGCGTGGTGCTCGGGGTACAGGTACTTGAAGCTGAGGTCTTCCAGCTCGCTCTTCAGCCATTGAATACCCAAGCGCCCGGCGAGCGGCGCGTAGATGTCCATGGTCTCGTGCGCGATGCGTTCCTGCGCGTCGATCGACATGTGCTCGAGCGTGCGCATGTTGTCCAAGCGATCGGCGAGCTTCACGATCAAGACGCGAATGTCTTCGCTCATCGCGAGCAGCATCTTGCGGAAGCTCTCGGCTTGACGGTCTTCCTTGGAGCCGAAGTTGACCTTGCCGAGCTTGGTGACGCCCGCGACCAGGAATGCGACTTCCTTGCCGAACTCGCGCTGCATCTCGGCTTCGGAGATCTGCGTGTCTTCGATCACGTCGTGGAGCAGCGCGGCGCACACACTCGCGCTGTCGAGATGGAGCTGCGCGATGATGTTCGCGACGCTGACCGGATGGATGAAGTACGGGTCGCCGGACTTGCGGGTCTGGCCTTGGTGCGCCCTGGCCGAGTAGACGTACGCCTTGTTGATCAGCTCGATGTTTGCTGCCGGGTGATAACCCTTGACCTTGTCTAGAATCGCGGTGAGCGGAACCATGGACATCGAGAGTGTGCGCTCCGGGGGAACAATTAACGTAACACCGCGTGCCCTCACCGACAACGTAGAGACATCCATGGCCGCGGCGATTTCCCGCGAATTTTCGGCAACTTGGGGAGTAGCGACCAGAGCTGATACGCTGCCGCACGAGGCCCTCTGAAGTGCACCCGCTGCAACGCTTCTATCTCAACCACAAAGCCAAGTTGGCGCGCCTGACCGCGCTCGCCGGCGTGCTTACCGTGGGGCTCTTGCTGTCGCGCAATGCGCCGCATGAGGTCAAAGTGCAGCTCCTGTTGGGCCAGACGCATCGCGAGATCGTGGCCGTGCGGATCGATTACCTGCGCGGCGGCCAAGAGCTGCACGGTGTGGAGCTGACGTTTCCGGAGGGCGCTCCGGAGCGTGTGAATCACTCAGTGAGCTTGCCGGGAGGCGAGCTCGAGGTGCGTGCAGAGCTTCGTAAGGCCGACGGGCATGCGGTGCAAGCCGTGAAGAAGCTGGAGGCTCCCGTGCAGGGCACGGTGCTGATTGCGGTCGCGGAGCCTACGCCATGACGGCGGTCACGCAGGCACAGGTGGGTCGCGGCTCGGGCACGCGCGCAATCGAGCTGTCGCGCTGTGCGCTGCTCGCGCTGGGCGGACCGCAGCGCGGCGAAGAGGTGATCGTCGATCGCGAGTGTTTTCGGATCGGCAAGAGCCCCGACAACGACTTGGTGATCTCCGATGCCACGGTGTCGCGCGAGCACTGCGAGATCGTGCGCGACGACAAGGGCTTTCTGCTGCGCGACCTGGGCTCGACCAACGGCACGCTGCTGGATGGCGCCGAGATCCGCGAAGGCTATCTGCGCGCGGGCGCGATCATCAGCGTGGGCCGGATCGAGCTGAAGGTGCGGCCGTACGCCGAACGGATCGACATTCTTCCGAGCGAGCGCGAGAGCTTTGGCGAGCTGGTCGGCCGGGATCACACGATGCGCGAGGTGTTTGGCTTGCTCGAGCGCTTGGCGCCGACCGACGCAACGCTCTTGATCGGCGGCGAGACCGGCACGGGCAAAGACGTGCTGGCGCGCGCTGCGCATGCCGCGAGCCGGCGCGCGAAGGGTCCGTTCGTGGTGGTCGACTGCGGCGCCGTGGTCGCGACGTTGATCGAGAGCGAGCTGTTCGGTCACGAGCGGGGCGCGTTCACGAGCGCCAACGACACACGCAAGGGCGCGTTCGAGCTGGCCCACAAGGGCACGCTGTTTCTCGACGAGATCGGCGAGCTGCCGCTGGAGCTGCAGCCGAAGCTGCTGCGCGCGATCGAGACGCGGCGCATTCGGCGCGTCGGCGGCGAGCAGGAGATCCCGGTCGACCTGCGCATCATCGCGGCCAGCAACCGTGACCTGCAGCAGGAAGTCGCGCGCGGGAAGTTTCGCGAAGACTTGTACTTTCGGCTGGCGGTCGTGCCGCTTCATTTGCCACCGCTGCGCCAGCGCCGCGAAGACGTCGCACTGCTCGCGCGCACGCTGCTCGCGAAGATCAGCCGCGAGCACGCGCCTCAAGAGCCCGCGATGACGATCAGCGACGAAGCGCTGAGCGCGCTGCGTGCACACGAGTGGCCGGGCAACGTGCGCGAGCTACGCAACGTGCTGGAGCGCGCGGCGCTCTTGGCGCGTGCGCACGGGCAGCGCGAGGTGCGCTCGCTGGGCTGGCCCAGTAGTGCTCCCGTGCCGCCGCCATCGGCTGCAGGCCTGCGCTCGCCGCTACCCGCAGCACCTGTGGTTGCCCAAGCCGCAGCAGCGAGCCCCGGATCCAACGCCGACTTCGACCCGACGCTCACCTACCGACAGACCCGCGAGCGCTGGGAAGGCGACTTCGAGCGTCGGTATGTCAGCTGGCTGCTGGCCCGTCACGAGGGCAACTTGAGCAGCGCCGCCCGAGAAGCCGGCATGGACCGCAAGTACCTGCACAAGCTGCGCAAAAAGCACGGGCTGGGCGACGACTGAATCGCGGCTGTCACAGTGGCGATCACGGAGGTTGATCGGTCGATCGCGCAGGGACTTCGTCGCGAATCAAGGAGGCGCGCGCAGACGGGCCCGTAGGCCCGGCGAGCACGACCGACACCGAGTCGCGGCGGAGGACCAAGCGAGCGGCCCATCAACCTTCGTGATCGCCGCTGTCAGACGCGAATCCGTGGCTAAAGCCGCAGAAGGGCTCTATGCTCCCGCCGCTTTTAGATGACGGATGAAGTAGCCAGCGAGGCCCCCACCTTGACCAGCCCCGACGGCCCGAGCCCGCGCCTGCGGCGAGGCCTTTCGGCCTTCGGGTTTGCGTGCGTGACGGGTGTGTTCGTGCTGATGGCGAACGACACGCAGCTGCAGCACGGCGCGCTGTTTGGCTTTCTGTTGATGCTGGGCGCGCTGGTCGGCCTGTTCGCGGCCATGGGCTTGCTCGTCAGCGATCCGAGCGCGCGCTCGTTGGCTCAGACCTCGTGGTCCGCGTTCGAAGGCGAGCCGAGCTGGGCCGCACCGCGCGTGACCGCCCCGATCGCGCTCGGCCTCGTGGCGATCGTGGCGAAGACACTCGGCGGCTACGTGCTGCCGTACGCGATCCTGGTCGCGCTCGCGTTGCTGTTGATCTCGGCGCTGCGCCGGCCGGGGTTGTTCGTGTTCGTGGCGGGCTCGGCGCTGTACCTGCCGCAGCTTGGCGCGTACGGCCTGTGGGATCCCTGGGAGACGCACTACGGCGAGGTCAGCCGCGAGATCCTATCGCGCGATGACTGGATCTCGCTGTGGTGGGCGCAGGACAAGTGGTTCTGGTCGAAGCCGATCCTGATCTTCTGGTCCGAGGCTCTGACCTGGAGCGCGGCCGGCATCGGCTTTAGACCCGACACGCATCCCGATCACACCGAATGGGTGCTGCGGCTGCCGATCTACTTCATGTCCATCACGGGCCTTTTGTCCGTGTACGCGGGCATCGCGCGCGTCTGGAGCAAGCGCGCCGGCGTGCTGTGCGCTCTGGTGCTCGGCACCACGCCCTACTACGCGATGCTCACGCATCAGGCGATCACGGACATGCCGTCCGTCGCCAACATGACGATCGCCACGATGCTGCTCTTGCTCGGCCTGTTCGAGGATCCCGAGCGACGCGCGCAGCCTGTGCGCATCGGCCGCTTCGCGTTCTCGGCGCAGCACGCGGCGATCGCGCTGATCGTGCTGATCGGCCTGCCGCAGGTGCTGTACCTCGCGACCCGCAACGTGACCTTCGTGGGCGGCCTCTTTGGTGGGTCGGGCGAAGCCCGTTTCCCGGCATTCGCGTGGCACCGCGACGAGTTCATGTTCGGCTCCGCGTTCAACCCGGACGTGCCGGGCAACTTCGGCATCCATGGCGAGACTCCGGCTGTAGCGGCGCTCTGGGCGCAGCCGCTCGGGCAAGCACTGGCCTGGCTGTGCGGCCTCGCCTTCATCGTGTGGGCGCTGCGGCGCGAGACGCGGCTCGCACAGCTGTACATGTTCGCGTTCTACGCGTTCTGCGCGCTGGCGTTCATGGCCAAGGGCATCCCGGGCTTCGCCCTGCCGGGCCTGGTCGCGGCGCTCGTGCTGCTCGCGACGCGCCGCTTTTCGATGCTGTGGAACGGTCAGCTGCGCGTGGCCACCGGTATGCTGATCGTGGTCACCCTCGGCATGCCCTGGTTCGTCGCGATGTACATGCGGCACGGCACGGCGTTTACCGATCGCATTCTGATCCACGATCACATCAACCGGCTCACGTCCGGCGTGCACGGCGACAACGGCACGATTCAGTACTTCATCGAGCAGCTGGGCTACGGCATGTTCCCGTGGATCGCGCTCCTGCCGGCGGCTCTCGGCTCGTGGTTGCTGCAAAAGACTCCCGCGGGCGAAGGCCTCTCCGACGAAGCCGCGCGCGTGCGCCGCGACACGCTGTTCATGATGGGCTTGTGGTTCGCCACGGCGTTCACGCTGTTCTCGGCGATGACCACCAAGTTCCATCACTACATCTTCCCGGCGGTGCCGCCGGCCTGCGTGCTGATCGGCTTGTTCCTCGACCGCATGCTCGGCGCCGTGCAGGAGAGCACGCGCAAGCGGGAAATCGCGGGGTTTGCAGCTGCTTGCGCGGCGCCGCTTTTGCTGGTGCTCGGCATCGCCGGCCTGCGCGGCGACGTGCGTGGCGTGGTGCCCAAGGACGTTAGCGTGCTGCTCTCGTCCACGTGGGGACCGTCGCACCCCTGGCCGGTATTCGCGTGCGTGGCGCTGATCGTCGCGGGCCTTGGCCTGTTTGCGTTTCTCGTGAAGAGCACGCGCGAGCAGCTGGACACGCACGGACCAACCAGCGCAACCCCTGCGCGCGATCGTTTCGCGCAAGCGGGCGTGGCCGTGGCCATGCTCGGGGGCGCGCTGATCACGAGCTTCGTCGGCCGCGACATGTCGTGGAACGCGAAGGAACAGCCGCCTGGCAGCGAGCGCTTGATCCACCTGTTCGTCTACAACTACACGCGGCCTTGGCCCGATCAGCTCGACTACCGCGCGATCCTCGGGGGCTTTGCCTGCGTCGCGGTGCTGCTGACGCTGGTGCTCTCGGCAGAGGCGCTGCGCCGTGCGGCCGTGCTGTCGCTCGTCGGCATGGCGTTCACGTTCATCGCGTGGAGCCTCGATGTGTACATGGTCGATCTCGCGCCGCACTGGAGTCAGGCCGAGCTGGTCGATCGCTACTACGCGGAGCGCAAGAGCGCGAAAGAGCCGCTGGTTGCGTGGCAGATGAACTGGAAGGGCGAGAATTTCTACACGGGCAATCGCGTGTCCGTGTTCGTCGACCTCGACAACAAGGCGATCGAAGCCTGGGTGAAAGCCCACGCCGGCACGCGCGCGTTCTTCGTGCTCGAGCACGGACGGCTCGAACGCCTAAAGCGCATGCTCGCGCCGCGCGAGGTAAAGAGCCTCACGACGATGCGCGACTGCAACAAGTTCGTGCTGGTCGTGGCCCCGCTCTGAGTCTTTTTCGTCACCCCCAAAACCTGGGTCTTTTCGCCAAGATACCGACCAAATTGCGGCTTGCCTCTCGAATCTGAACGCCGGAAACTGGACACGCTTTCAGCGCTACCGGCATGATGCGGACATGGGCCAACACACAACCGATAGCATTCTCTACGCTCTCTACTGCCTTTCACGCGATACGCGGCACATCGACGCGAGCGAGCTGGGCCGCGCTGCCGGCGTGCGCACGACCGAAGCCGCCCGCGCGCTCGTTGCGCTCGAGCGCGCGAGCCTGGTCGATGCGACGCGCGCTCGGCTGACCATGCTCGGACTCGCGCGCGCCGCTGCACTCTCGGCGAGTGGTCAGGGTGGTCCGCGCGTGGACCTGCGGCATGCGCAACCGCGCAAGTCGACGCAGCGCGAGTCGATCGCGGCGCAGAGCGTGATCCCGCCCGCGCCGAACCAACCGGCAAACGATCAGGACGGCACACAGGGCCGAAAGCGCCGTGGGCCCGCACGCCGGGATGACTCCACGCGGGAAGAGCAGCTCCCGCTCGGGCATGCCCCCGGCTCGCTCTCGGTCAATTGACGAGCGGCACGAGCGGCAGAAGCGGCGCGTCCACGTCGTCGCTCGCATCGGAAGTCGCGAGCAGCGCGCCGAGAGCCGGTGCGCCATCGGGACGGGTCTCGATCGTGGCATGCATGTGATGCACGCCCTCGCGGTCTTCGACCCGCAAAAACAGCACGCGCCGCTGCACGACGCGGTCTTCCTCCTCGATCTCGGCCTCGGCTTCGCCGCACAGCGCCACCGCGATCGCGGACAGCCGGCGCGCTTCGGTGCGGATCGTGGCGAGAAACTCGAAGTACTCTTCGACCGAGCTCAAGGGCTTGTCGAGCTGCGTGCCGATCGCGGTCGGGTTCGTCAGGGCCGCGCCGGTCTGCGGGTTCTTCTGCACCAGCATGTACGCCGCCGGCAGCACGCGGCCTCCGCGTGCGAGCTCGTTGCGCGCGTGCGACAAGGCCTGCTTCACGAGCGCGGTTTCGTCCTGCTGCATACCTGCCGACTCTAGGACAGGATCGTCCGGCGTGCGATCCCGTTCGTGCAGCGGCGGTGGCTATTTTGGCCAGAGCCTGGGCGCGAGCTGCGTTTCCCGAACGTCACCTGGTCGGCGCAGAGCTGCACACCTTGCGCATCAATCAGCGAGCACCGCGCGGCTCTGCGCCCAGTCGCGCACGTGCTCGACCTTCTCGTGCGCAGTGACCCAGAGCGGAACGGTGCGAGCCGTCTCCTCCTCGATCAGCGCCGTGGTCAGCTCCCGGTTCTGTGCGAACGCCGAGTACAAGCTGCTGATCACGACCTGCTCGATCTCGGAGCCGCCGAAACCTTCCATGCGTGAGGCGAGGCCGTGCAGATCGAAGCCCGCGGGGTCACGACCGCGCTTGCGCAGGTGTACCGCCAGGATCTCGCGGCGCACCTCGACGCGCGGCAGATCCACGAAGAAGATCTCGTCGAAGCGACCTTTGCGCACCAGCTCGGGTGGCAAGGCATCGATGTCGTTGCAGGTTGCGACCACGAACACGCCGGGTTTCTTGTCCTGCAGCCACGACAGGAACGTGCCGAAGATGCGCGTGCTCGTGCCGGAGTCATCGCCGTCGCTGTGCGCGAAGGCTTTCTCCATCTCGTCGATCCACAGCACGATGGGCGCCATGGCCTCGGCGGTGTGAATCGCGCGCTTCAAGTTCTTTTCGCTCTCGCCGAAGTACTTGTTGT
>JADGRF010000026.1 GCA_017881055.1 Sandaracinaceae bacterium | reverse complement strand
GAGCAGGCCGTTGGCGCCGGCCATGCCCGAGCCGGCTTGCAGCGTTACCCGGTGCAGCGTCACGTCGGAGGCGTCGTCCACGAGGGCCGCGACGCTGCTTTGCCCCGGGGTGGTGGCGTCCGCAGCTGCAAACACCAGGTCGTCGATCAGCACGGGTTTGTGGAGGTTATGGATCGTCAGCGCCGCACCTGCGCTGGGCGCGACCCGGGTGACCGTGTCCTTGTCCCAGCTCCAGCGGTTATGTGCGCACGTGAAGCCGCCGTAGAGGGCGATGCCTTTGCTGGTGATCGTGAGCGCCTCGGGGTAGTCGCCGCCGCAGACCAGCACGTACGAGAGCCCGCGGGCGTGCGCGGCGGCGATGCCGGCGGCGATCGTGGACAGGGGCGCTTTCATGGTGCCGGCGGCGCTGGCCGCGCCGCTGCTCGCGACGAAGACGGCGTATTCGTTGCTTACCAGGCACGGCTCGGTCGCGGGTGAGCCGCTCGGGTCGCAGCCCCCGGCGTCGGTCGCGCCGGCGCCGGCACCCGAGGCACCCCCGCTGCCGCCCGCGCCCGAGGTGCCGGCGCCGGCACCCCCACCGGTCGCGGCGTCCGTGCCGCCGTCGCGACCGCCGCCATCAGCGGCAGCGTCCAGCCGGCTCGCGCCGCCGTCGGACACTGCGCCGTCGGGCTGCTCGAGACCGCAGACCTGCTGGCAGGTCGGAACCCAGAGCTCGCGGCAATCCTTTTCGCAGTAGCCCGTGGCGACGACGTCGCGCTCGCAGGCGAGCACGAGCAGCGGACAGAGGACGAGCCAAAGGGCCTTTTTGGTCATGGGAGTTCTCCTAGAAGCGTGCTCGAAGCTGGACACCCGCCGTGGAACCAGACTGGCCACCGATCGGTTGCACCGCGAAGAAGACGGTCGAGCCTACCGCCGCGACGCCCGCCGTGGTCAAGCCGACCGCAGCCGCCGCGCCGCTGCGCGTGTGTCGAGCGCAGCGGCGAAGCTCGTCCTTGAGCGCGCACGTGCCATCGTCTGCCAGCGCGACGAAGCCGTACGCAGCGAGCGCCACGCTCAGCGCGGCCAGCGTGGCGCCCAGGATCGAGTTCCAATTCGGACGCGCGGCGGCGTTGTCTCGTGCGGTCCAGCCGAGCGTGTCGCGAGCTGCGTCGAGAGGCGGGTCGGGGGGCTGGTCCGTGTGCGGAGCGCTTCCGCCAAGCTCGGACGTGCTCGCGACGGAAGACACGTGGGCGGTCGCGCCGTCGCCGTCGGGGGCTTGCGCCAACTCGAACGCGCGCGCGATCGAACCCTGCACCAGCTCGCGCAGCTGCGCACCGTTCTCGACCGGCGCGAGCACCTCGCCCTTGCCGCCGGGCCGCGTGATCGCGACGGCGAGCTCGTCCGGCTCGGCGCCGTTTTCCCAGTACGCGTAGGTGAGCAGCGCGTCGACCTTCAGCGCCGAGACCACGCGCTCGCGATCGCACAAGCGTAAGGTCGGGCAGGCTTGCTGCGCGTTTGCGGCGCGCAGCCGCTGCTGCGTTGCGTCGAGCGACACCGGCTGGAGGTCGAGCTGCCGGAGCGCAACCAGCACGGCGCTGCGGATCTCGGCTAGCCGGTCGACGGGTTGGGGGTCGCCGCCTTCGATCAGAGCGACCGTGCTGCCGGGTGCAAGCGGCGAGCGCTGCGCGAGGGCGAGGCCGGGCGCGATCGCCAGCTCGAGCAGCCCCAGCAGCACGACGCAACGGATGCGAGACAGGCCTTGGCGTTGCATGATCAGAACCGTCCCTCCAGCGCAAACCCGCTTCCGGACGCCGCGACGTGCAGCTCACTCGGCTGGTCACCGCCCAGCGCCTGACCGATCAGGTAGGTCAGCGGAATCGCGAGCAACGGCAGGCTGTGTAGCATGATGAGCGGACCGAGCAGCGGATCGTTGGTGATCGCGTCGCAGCCGGCTCGCACGTTGGCCACGTGACAAGTATCCGCGGTGGCGGTGACGATGGCTCCGGTTGCGAGCACGACGACGCCGGCCGCGCCGAGCCCCAACGCCCAGCTTGGCACCGACTCCTGCCGCGGCAGCACGACGATCGCTTGCACTGACGCGAGCAGCGGCAGCACGGTGCCTGACACGAGCAGGCCGCGGCCGGAGGCCGTGTGGGCGGAGATCTCGCCGTGCACGCGCTCGTCGATGCGCGACTCGAGGGTCAGCCCGGCGACGACGAGCGAGGTCGTCCAGAAGACGGGCGCGGCGATCGCTCCGAACCACGTGTAGGCCGGCGCGGACGGCAAGCCGATCTCGCTCCGTGCACGCTCGGGGCTTCGAGCAGCGGCCGCAGCGGTCCGCGTGGGCGGCGGCGTCGCGTCCGGCGGCGGGCGAAGCAACCGCTCGACCGCGTCCGCCGCTTCGGCCTCACTCACATTCAGGTGCGGCAGACGAACCAGCGCGCCGGCGGACCCATCGGGGTGCACAACGCGCAGCAGCAGCGACGCGCCGTCGGTGGCGACCAGCACCACCTGTCGTGCACCGACCGCCGCGGCCAGCGCAGCCGCGTGCGGTACAGCCAGCGAATCGAGCGCGTCGGTAGTTGCGTAGCCGAGCGAAAGCCGCGATGAGCGAACCGACAGCGCGGAATCGAGCGTTAGGTCGACGACCAGCTCGTTGTTGCCGGCGCGCAACCCGACGCGATGAACTCGACTGACACGTGCACCGCACTCGAGCTGAGCTCGCACCGAGCTCTCGCGCGCGCCGAGCATGAGCGGCGTCGTCCCCACCAGCATGCCGTTCAGGCGCACGTCACAGCGCGCGCCATCGGCGCTGCGCACGGCCAGCGTGGTGGAGCCTTCTTGGAGGTCACGCGTCGCCTCGGTGAAGAGCGCCCGCAGAGCCGTCGGATAGGCGTCTTGCTGGACTTGCAGGGTCGGGTACGCGCCCGCGCAGTGTCGCAGCTGCGCGCCAGCCCCAGCGAGATCGTTCGCGCGCTGCTCCAAGTAGGCGATCATCACGCACGTGTCGAACAGCGCGCGGGCCTGTCCGAGATCGCGGTGCAGTTGATCGCGAGCCGTGTCCGGTAGCGCAGTCACCGGCCGCAGGGACTCGAGCGCGGCATCGAGCTCACCTAGCGCGAGGTGCTGGCTGGCCTCTTGCACCTTGGCGCGCAGGCTCGCCAGGGCCTCCGGACTCAGTACGGCGGCGGGCGCGAGCACGGTGCGCTGGTAACTCGCGTGCACATCGTCCCCATCGGCCACGTGGCTGCCGTGGTTGCGTAGCACGCGCTCGAAACGTTCGGCTTGCAGCTGGCCCAGATCGGGCGGGCTGGACGCGACGATCACGATGAAGGTCCCCTGCGTGTCGTCGCCGGGCGTGTTCCTGGTGACGGAGCTCGGTTGCGCCCAGGCCTGCAACGCCGCGCACCACACCAATCCAAATGCTGCGATGCCGATCGGCAGCTTGCGGAACCCCGAGCTCGACGACCCCTTGACCCGCACGGTCCCGTCCCTCCTACACCCCTCGGCTCGCGGTCAGGCCTTTGCAATTGAGCGCAAGCGGTCTCGCCGACAGGTGGGCGTTGTCCCTCACGCGCCCGGTGGTGTCAACGAACGGATCCGAGCTGCGTTGTTGGCGTGCCTACATGTGCATCCGAAGCAGGTCGGATCTCGCTCCCCGCGCTCGCTCTCGCAGCACCAAGAAATCAATCCCGCATCAACCCCTGCCGCTCGATGAAGCGCACGATTTCCTGCAGCCCCTGACCCGTCTTCAAATTCGTAAACACGAATGGGCGCGTCCCGCGCTGCACCTTCGCGTCGCGATCCATCACCTCGAGCGACGCACCCACGTGCGGTGCGAGATCGATCTTGTTGATCACGAGCAGATCCGACTTCGTGATGCCGGGTCCGCCTTTGCGCGGGATCTTGTCGCCGGCTGCCACGTCGATCACGTAGATCGTCAGATCCGAGAGCTCCGGGCTGAATGTTGCAGCCAAGTTGTCGCCGCCGCTCTCGACGATCACGAAGTCGAGCGGGGCAAAGCGCGCGGCCAGCTCGTCGACCGCGGCGAGGTTCATCGACGCATCTTCTCGAATCGCCGTGTGCGGGCAGCCGCCAGTCTCCACGCCGATGATGCGCTCGGCCGGCAAGGCCTCGGCGTGCACGAGAAATTGCGCGTCTTCCTTGGTGTAGATGTCGTTGGTTACCACGGCCAAGTTGTACTGGTCGCGCATGGCGCGGCACAGCAAGTTCACGAGCGCGGTCTTGCCCGAGCCGACCGGGCCGCCGATACCCACTCTCAACATCGAAGCGTGTGCTGCCTGCGTTTGCATACTGACCTCATGAACGGAAAAGACGCGTGTACTGTGTCTCGTGGAGCGCGCTGCCGATCGCGAACGCGGGTGCCGTCGCGCCGATCTCGTCTTCGGTCACGGCCAAGGCCTGCGCGGCGCAGTCGGGCAAGAGCTCGATGGCAGCTGACAGAATACGCTGTCCCGCGGTCTGTCCAAGTGGGATGAGGCGCACGGCGGCGCTGGTCTGGCCTTCCGTCAGGCCCCACAGAAAGCCGTACAGAGCGCTCTGCCGCGGAATGCCGAAGCGCACGCAGGCGAGCGCGTAGAGCGTCGCGTAGCACGCGTCGTCGCGTTTCTCCCAACTCCCTGCCGACGCAACGCGCTGCGAGACCAAGAGCCGCGCGAACGCCGCTCCCAGCTGTGCGTCTTCGAGCCGCAGCTCGTGGCTCTCGCGACTCGCGTGCAGCCAGGCGTTCACGTACTCGACGCGGCCGTGATCGTCCAGGATCCATGCGTCGTACGCGCGCAGCAAGAGCGGTGCATCCAGCTGACAGACGGTGTGCTCAATCAAGCCCAGGATCCACGCCTGTGCGCTCGCTTCGTCGTGCACCCAGCCGGCGTGTACGGCGTGCTCGAGGCCGCGCGAATACGCGTAGGCGCCGATCGGCAGCGCAGGGCTGGTCACGCGCAACAGCGAAAACAAGAAGCCGGGCTCGTGGCTCTCGGACAGGCTCGTCATGACGCGTGATGCTGGGCGTAGGCGCCCGGCTCCGGATCGAACGGTGCTTGCTTTTCGACGACGGTAAGCCCCAGCTCGCGCAGCATGCCGTCGAGCACCGGGTCATGCTGATAGCGAAGGCAGCTGACGCTGATCTGCAGCGGCACGTGACGATTGCCCAGGTGGTACACTGCGCGCGCGAAGAGCAGCGGGTCGCTCGCGGTGCCTTCCGAGACCAGCTCGCTCGCGGCGCGCACGCGCAGCACTTCGCCGCTGGCTGCGGCCAGCAGATCCCCGTCGCGCAGCGAGCTGCCACGCGGCAGCATGATCGCCAGGTCCACGCCGCGATCGCTGCGCGCACGCAGCCGGCTCTTCTTACGCTCGTCGTAGAACAGCGTGACCGTGTCGGTCGCCACTTGTTCGGGGTTCGCGCGTCGTTCGATCTGCAACATCTGAGTCCTACTCAAAACAAGAAGTAGCGTTGTGCCAGCGGCAGCACCTTCGCGGGCTCGCAGGTCAAGAGCAGGCCGTCGGCGCGCACTTCGTACGTCTGCGGGTCCACTTCCATCACGGGCTGATACGCGTTGTGGATGAGATCGCGCTTGCCGATCTTGCGCGTGTTCTTCACCACGGCCGTGCGCTTGCAGAGGCCCAAGCGCCGCGCGAGGCCCTGCTCGTCCGCCGTCTGCGAGACGAACGTGAGCGAGGTCTTCGTGACGGCACCGCCGACCGCGCCGAACATCGTCCGGTAGTGCACGGGCTGGGGCGTGGGAATCGACGCATTGGGATCGCCCATCGGCGCTGCGACGATCATGCCGCCGATCATCACGAGCGAGGGCTTCACGCCGAAGAACGCCGGTCGCCACAGCACGAGGTCCGCGCGCTTGCCCGACTCGACCGAGCCGACCTCGTGCGAGACACCGTGCGTGATTGCGGGGTTGATCGTGTACTTCGCGATGTAGCGCTTGGCGCGGAAGTTGTCGTTGCGCGCGCTGTCTTCGGGCAAGGCGCCGCGCTGCACCTTCATCTTGTGCGCAGTCTGCCAGGTGCGCAGGATCACTTCACCCACGCGTCCCATGGCCTGCGAGTCCGACGACAGCATGCTGAACGCGCCGAGGTCGTGCAGGATGTCTTCAGCGGCAATGGTCTCGCGGCGAATGCGTGACTCGGCGAACGCCACGTCTTCCGGCACGCTCGGGTCCAGGTGATGACACACCATCAGCATGTCCAAGTGCTCGTCGACGGTGTTGATCGTGTACGGTCGCGTGGGGTTGGTCGACGACGGCAGCACGTTCGGTAAGCCGCACACCTTGATGATGTCGGGTGCATGCCCGCCGCCCGCACCTTCGGTGTGATAGGTGTGAATCGAGCGGCCTTTGAACGCAGCGATCGTGTCCTCGACGAAGCCCGACTCGTTCAGCGTGTCGGTGTGGATCGCGACCTGCACATCCTGCAGCTCGGCCACCTCCAAGCAGCAGTCGATCGCAGCGGGCGTGGTGCCCCAGTCTTCGTGTAGCTTCAGGCCGATCGCGCCGGCTTCCAGCTGCTCGTGCAGGGCCTGCGGCAGGCTGGCGTTGCCCTTGCCGAGAAAGCCCAGGTTCATGGGCAGTCCGTCAGCTGCCTCCAGCATGCGGTGCAGGTTCCACGGGCCAGGCGTGCAGGTGGTGGCGTTGGTGCCCGTCGCGGGTCCGGTGCCGCCGCCGATCATCGTGGTCACGCCGCTCATCAGCGCTTCTTCGATCTGCTGCGGGCAGATGAAGTGAATGTGCGAGTCGATCGCGCCCGCGGTCACGATCATGCCTTCGCCCGCGATGGCTTCCGTGCCGGGGCCGATCACGATCTTCACGCCGGGCTGAATGTCGGGGTTACCGGCCTTGCCGATGCCGGCGATCCGGCCGTCCTTGATGCCGATGTCGGCCTTCACGATGCCCCAGTGATCGAGGATCAACGCGTTGGTGATCACCACGTCGACCGCGCCGTCGCGCGAGCTGCGCTGGCTCTGGCCCATCCCGTCGCGGATCACCTTGCCGCCGCCGAACTTCACTTCTTCGCCGTACGTCGCGAAGTCGCGCTCGACCTCGATCAGCAACTCGGTATCGCCGAGCCGGACGCGATCGCCGGTCGTGGGGCCGAACATGTCGGCGTATGCGCTGCGCGGAATGCGTGCCACTCGGAACCTCCGTGACCTGTCTAGAGAGCGCCCATGATCTTCCCGGTGAAGCCGTAGACCTTGCGGTCGCCCGAGAGCGCGCACAGCTCGATCGTGCGCTCTTGCCCGGGCTCGAAGCGCACGGCCGTGCCCGCGGCGATGTCCAAGCGGAAGCCCCGCGCGGCCTCCCGGTCGAAGGCGAGCGCGCTGTTAGTCTCGTAGAAATGGTAGTGCGAGCCGACTTGAATCGGGCGGTCGCCGGTGTTCTTCACCAGCAGGGTCTTCTTCTCGCGGCCCACGTTCAGCTCGATGTCAGCTGCGTCGGCAGGCAGGATCTCGCCAGGGATCATGACGCTTGCAGCTTTCCGCCGATCGGCTGGTGCACGGTGACCAGCTTCGTGCCATCCGGAAACGTAGCTTCCACCTGTACTTCCGGAATCAACTCGGGGATGCCGTCCATGACGTCGTCGCGCGTGAGCAGGGTGGTGCCGAAGCTCATCAGCTCGGCCACGCTGCGGCCGTCGCGCGCGCCTTCCATGATCGCGGCCGAGATGTAGGCGACGGCTTCGGGGTAGTTCAGCTTGAGGCCGCGGGCCTTGCGCCGCTCGGCCAAGAGCGCGGCCGTGAACAGTAGCAGCTTGTCTTTCTCGCGTGGCGTGAGCTCCATGGGCCAGAGCGTGCGCTACCCAGATTTCGAGGAGATTTCGGGCGCGACGCGAAAACGCGATCCCAGGTCAGCTTCGCGCAGCTATGCTGTCCGGGTGACGAGCCCTGCTGAAGAGCCCCCGCCGCGCCCCGCTGCGACCGTCGTGGTGCTGCGCGACGCCGCCGACGGCCCCGAGGTGCTGCTGCTGCGTCGCAAGAGCGGGCTCGCGTTCTACGGAGGCGCCTGGGTGTTCCCGGGCGGCGGCATCGATGCGGTCGATCGCGAGCCGCGCGAGGGTGAGGGCTCGGGGACTGCTGCGGCCGGCCTGACGCTCGCTGCGCGCCGCGCGGCCGCGCGCGAGCTGCGCGAGGAAGCCGGCCTCCTGCTTGCCCCCGAGGCGCTCAGCCACTTCGCGCAGTGGCTCACTCCGCCTGGACGCACACGCCGCTTCGACACGTGGTTCTTCGTGGCCGACGCCGCGCAGCTGACTAACACTCCGCATCAAGAACTAACACTGGACGCGGGCGAGATCGACGGGTTCCGCTGGCTGACGCCCCCTGCCGCGCTGCAGGCCCGCGCGCGCAAGGAGATCGAGCTACCCCCGCCGACGTTCGTGACGCTGACCCTACTGGCAGCGCACGCCTGCGTCGCGGACGCGATCGCGGCGCTGCGCCTGCACGCCGTGCGTGACTACACGCCGCGGCCCTGCGCGATCGAGGCCGCAGGGCTGCTCGTGCACCTGTACCGGGGCGATGCGGGCTTCGACACGCAGGACCCTGGGCTCGCAGGCCCGCGCCATCGCCTGATCGTACGCGGCGAAAACTGGATCTACGAGAGCTCGGAGCTCGCGCCGCAGAAGCCCGTCAGGTGAGCCAAATCCGTGGCGGCGAGGCTGGACGACCGAACACGCTCGGGCGCAGCGCCTGCCAGACCCGCGAAAAGCAGCTGCGGGCGGCCTCTACGCTGTCTCCGAGATAGCGCGCCACCAAGAGATCCGGGCGCAGCAACGAAGCGCTGACGAGCGCTTGCGACGTCAGCTGCGCACCTGTCAGGGCGGCTCGCGTCAGCTCGAGCGTCGCCACGTCGAGCGTGGCGCTGGCGCATACCAACGTGGCGATCACAGGGTGTCCGCGCAAGCCCCACGCGGCGTTCAGCGAAGCGCCACCGCCTGCATAGCTCGCGCGCTCGATCAAGAGCGGCACGCCTGCGCGCACCAGCTCGATGCGTTGCTCGAGCTCTCCGGTCACGAACGTTTCGCCGGCTGCGGGCCGGCCCAAGCACGACACTTCCCAGCCGATGAAGCGCGCATCCGGCGCCAGCTCGACGCGTGTGCTGACACGTGCGCGCGCGCCGCTCCACAGGATGGTCTCCTGCGGCAGCCATTCGAGGCGCGCTCCCGCGGCTACGTGCAGGACTTGGGTTTGCAGCGCGCGTGCCCCTGCGCTGCGGTAGAACTTGGTGGCTGCGGGCGTGGTCAAGAGCGCGTGTGCGCCCGGGCCTACGCGCACGTCGATCGCCAGCTCGTCCCCCCCCACGATGCCCCCGGGCGGATGCAGCAGCACCACGTGGCTGACCGCGTCGCCTTCCGGATAGAACGGACGCTGCACGCGCAACGGTCCGCGATGCTCGCGCAACGCCAGCGCGCTACGCTCGCCCTCACGCTGAAACGACAGGCGCAGCTCCGCTTGCCAACCTCGGACGGCGCGCTCGCGTGACTCTCGTGACTCTCGTGACTCGTGCGATGAAAACAGCGACGACATGCTAGCTTCTCAGCATACACGAGGCAGCGCCCGCGCATGTTGCCGACGGATGTCACAACACGTATCCAATGTCCGCAGGCCCGCGAAAGAAAGGGTGTACACTGCGCTCGTGTCCACCGGTACGTGGGCTACGGGGCTCGAGCCATGACCGCGCAGATCCGTGCGAGCTACACCAAGCTCGCGCTCAAGTACTTGAAGCAGGGCAATGCGCAGGACTGGGATGCGTTGCGCGCGCAGATCGGTGACGCGCCGCTCGCGGAGATCCGGGCCGCTGGCCCGATCGCGTGGCTGCCCGCGACGACACACGCCGCGGTCGCCGATGCCACGATCGCGCTCTACGGCGCGTACGAAGCCCGGGTCGTGTGGCGTGACGTCATGCTGGCCGGGTTCGAACGCAGCATGCTGCGGCCGCTGGTGGGCGGTGCGCTGCGGCTCTACGGCGAAAAGCCCTCGAGCATCTTGCGCATGACCCCGCAGGGTTGGTCTCTGGCATTCAAGGATTGCGGTCGCGCTTGGATGGAAGACCGCACGGAAGACCCAGCCTACGAACAAGGTCCGCAAGCGGACGGCCACGCGCTGATCTGCTTCGAAGACCTGCCCCATGCTATCTCGATGAGCGACGGGCTGATCGAATCGTTCGTCGCAAACTGCGACGCCGCGCTTGCGTACGTGAAGTGCCGCGGGCAGGTGAACGCGGATCGCACGAGCCTGGGGCGCGGCGTCCTGCGCATCGAGGTGTCGTGGACGGGCAAGCGCGACTCCACCCGTCCGCCCGCAGCCACGCTGGAGGACGATGGAGACGACATCGACATGCGGTAAGCTGGGCGCATGCTTCAACGTGCCCTCATCCTGTGCTTGTCGTGTCTGTTGGCGTGCTCGTCGACCTTGGTTGGCTGCGGCGACAGGGCTTCACTGCACGAAGTGACGCGCCCGACGCGTGGATCCTCGACATCGGCTTCTGGAGCACCAACTATCAGTGCCCAGCCTGAGCTGTGCGCTTGCTAAACCGACAGATGCTTCTGCACCAGCGTGTCGTCGAGCTCGCTCATCGCGCCGCTCGCCACGCTGCGGCCGCGGTCCAAGATCGTGAAACGCTCGGCCATCTTGCGCGCGAAGCCCAGCTTCTGTTCCACGAGCAGCACCGTGATGCCTGCCTCGCTGCGCAGCCGCGTCACCGTCTCGCCGATCTGCGCCACGATGTTGGGCTGAATGCCTTCCGTAGGCTCGTCTAGAATCAGCAGCTTCGGCTCCAGCGCGAGCGCGCGCCCGAGGGCCAGCTGCTGCTGCTGGCCGCCCGACAGATCACCGCCGCGCCGCTGCATCATCTCTTTCAGCACGGGAAACCACGCGAACACGTTCGGCGGAATCTCTTTTCTGCCGCGCGCGACCAGGCCCACGCGCAGGTTCTCTTCCACCGTGAGCTGCCCGAAGATCTCGCGCCCCTGCGGCACGTAGCCGATGCCCGAGCGCGCGCGCACTTCGGGGTTCTTGCCGAGCAGCTCTTTGCCGTCGAACTTCACGCTGCCCGACTTGGCGCGCAGCAGGCCCATCACGGCGCGCATCAGCGTGGTCTTGCCCACGCCGTTGCGCCCCATCACGCACATGCACGAGCCCTCTTTCACTTCCAGGTCCACGTCCCACAGCGCGTGGCTCTGGCCGTAGAAGTGGTTCAGGCCCTTGACGCTCAACATGGTGCACCTGTCGTTTCAGCTGACGGACCCAGGCTGGTGCGCTTGGCTTCGCCGGCCTCTTGACCCAAGTACACTTCGATCACCTTCGGGTCGTTCTGCACGGCGTCCATCGTGCCCTCGGCCAGCACGCGGCCTTCGTGCAGCACGGTGACCTTGCCGTTGCGCGCGATGCCGCGCACGAAGTCCATGTCGTGCTCCACCACCACGACCGTGCGCTCTCCGGCGAGCGAGATCAGCAGCTCGGCGGTGCGGTCCATCTCGCGGTGCGTCATGCCGGCGACCGGCTCGTCGACCAGCAGCACCTTCGGATCCTGTACGAGCAGCATGCCAATCTCGAGCCACTGCTTCTGCCCGTGCGCCAGCAGGCCGGCGGGTGCTTCGGCGCGCTCGCGCAGGCCGATCGTGCCGAGCGCGGCGTCGATGCGATCGCGGCCCTCCGACGACAGCCGCGAGAACAGCGAGCGAAACGCGGTCTTCTTGGCCTTGAGCGCGAGCTCTAGGTTCTGGAACACCGTCAGGTTCTCGAACACGGTGGGTCGCTGAAATTTGCGACCGATGCCGTGCTCGGCGATCTCGGGCTCGCTCAGGTGCGTGAGCACGACCGAGCTGCCGTGCATGTACACGTCGCCGCTGTCGGGCCGCGTCTTGCCCGTGATCACGTCCATCATCGTGGTCTTGCCGGCGCCGTTCGGACCGATCACGCAGCGCAGCTCGCCCGGAGCGAGCGCGAGCGTGAGGTTGGTGAGCGCCTTGAAGCCGTCGAAGCTGACGCTGACGTCGTCGACCCAGAGCATGTAGTCGGTACTCATGCTTGCCTCGGCAGCGGTTGGCTGGGTTCGTGCTTGTCTTCGGCTTCGCGGGCTTCGGCGAGTGCCAGCACCGCGCTGCGCTTGCGCCACGACAGCGCGCCGAGGATCCCATTCGGCAGAAACAGCGTGACCGACACGAACAGCACGCCCAGAAAGTACAGCCACAGGTCTGGGTAGGCAGCTGTCAGCCAGCTCTTCCATCCGTTGACCAAAAGCGCGCCGAGAATGCCGCCGATCAACGTGCCGCGCCCGCCCACGGCACACCAGATCGCGATCTCGATCGACGCCGATGGCTGCAGCTCGCTCGGATTGATGATCCCGACCTGCGGCACGTACAACGCACCCGCCAGTCCGCACAGCATGGCAGAAAGCGTCCACACGAACAGCTTGTAGTGAAACGGGCTGTAGCCGCAGAACATCACGCGGCTCTCGGCATCACGTAGCGCGAGCAGCACGCGCCCGAGCTTGCTCGTGACCACGAAGCGGCACAGCAAGTAGCTGAGCAAGAGCGCGATCGCGCTCACCACGTACAGCGCTTGCTTCGTGCCTTGCTCCGCGAGCGGATGGCCCAGCAACGTCTTGAAGTCGGTCAGGCCGTTGTTGCCGCCGAAGCCGGTGTCGTTGCGGAACATCAGCAGCATCAGCGCGTAGGTGAGCGCCTGCGTGATGATCGAGAAGTACACGCCGCGAATGCGCGAACGGAACGCGAAGAACCCAAACACGTACGCGAGCAGGCCCGGAACCAGGAACACCATCGCCGCGGCGAACCCGAAGTGCTGAAAGCCGTGCCAATACCAGGGGAGCTCTTTCCAGTCCAAGAACACCATGAAATCAGGCAGCTCGGAGCGGTACACGCCGGCTGTGCCGATCGAGCGCATCAAGTACATGCCCATGGCGTAGCCGCCGAGCGCGAAGAACACCGCATGGCCGAGGCTGAGCACGCCGGTGAAGCCCCACACCAGGTCCATCGCCATCGCCACCAGCGCGTAGCATAGGAACTTGCCGCCGAGCGGCACGAGGTGATCGGCCACATGCAGCGCCGAGCCAGCAGGCGTAAATCGATTGAGCGCCGGCAGCGCCAGCACGGCCAGCATGGCGACGCCAAGCCCGAGCCAGCGCCGAGGCGAGTGCAACGTGAGCGCGATCTCTCGCAGTCGGGACACCATCTCAGCCCTCCGCCGCGGCGCGGCCCTTGAGCGCGAACAAGCCCTGCGGTCGCCGCTGAATGAAGAGCACCACGAAGCACAGCACCAAGATCTTGCCGAGCACTGCGCCCGCGAGCGGCTCGAGCAGCTTGTTCACGGCCCCGAGGCCGAGCGCAGCGACCACGCTGCCCGCGATCTTGCCGACGCCGCCCACCACCACGACCATGAACGAGTCCACGATGTACAGCTGACCGAGCTCCGGCCCCACGTTGCCGATCTGCGAGAGCGCCACGCCGCCGAGCCCTGCGATCGCCGAGCCGAGACCAAACGCCAGCGTGTCGATCTTGCCGGTGGCGATGCCCATGCACGCCGCCATGCCGCGGTTCTGCGTGATCGCCCGCACCTGCAGGCCCAGGCGCGTGAAGTTCAGCATGTACGCGATGAAGAGCACGATCGCGATCGCGAACACGATCGTGGCGATGCGGTTGTACGGCACGACCACGCCGGTCATCACCGTCACACCGCCCGACAGCCAGCTCGGGTTGCTCACGTTCACGTTCTGCGCGCCAAACAAGAGGCGCACAGTCTGGATCAGCATCAGCGAGATGCCCCAGGTCGCAAGCAGCGTTTCGAGCGGCCGTCCGTACAAGAAGCGAATCACCGCGCGCTCGAGAATCACCCCGACCAGCATGCACACCGCGAACGCCAGCGGCACCGCTAGTACCAAGTAATACTCGATCGCGTTCGGCAAGAACTTCTGAAACAGCGTCTGCGCGACGTACGCGCAGTACGCGCCGAGCATCAGCATCTCGCCGTGCGCCATGTTGATCACGCGCAGAAGGCCAAACGTGATGGCGAGGCCGAGAGCCGCCAAGAGCAACACACTGCCTAGGCTCAAGCCGTAGAAAAGATCGCGCACGACGCGCGTGAGCAGCTCCTGACTCTCGATCGTCGCGACGGCGCTGCTCGCGGCCTTGCGTACGTCGGCGCTCGGCTCGCGGAAGCTTCCGTCGCTGCTCTTTTCGAGCAGCGCGGCCAGCTGCGCTTTGAAGGTCACGTCCGCCGTCGTCTGCATCACGTGAATCGCCGCGATGCGCCGCGCCGGCTCACTGCTGCTGAAATCGATCTGCGCCACCGCCAGCTGCAGCAGCGTACGCACACCCGCATCCGTCTCGCGCTTCAACGCCTTGTGCAGCACGGGCGCCAGCGTCTCGTCCGCTTGCTTGGAGAGCGCGTCGGCGGCGTCTTTGCGCACGGCCACGTCGCTCGACCGCAGCTGAGACTCGGCAATCGCCGGCGTCAGCACGCGGCGCAGCGAGTTGTTCACGAGTGGAGTCCGCAAGCGGAGAGGCGAAGCCTGCTCCGCGGTGCTGCGATCAGAGCCATTGGCGGCACCTATCGCGTGATCGCTCGTCACCTCGCGCAGCTCTTCGCCCGCGCTGCTGCTCACCACATACAGCACACGGCCCGTGGCATCGACCCGCAGCTTGCCGTCGCGCAGCGCGATCAGTGCACGCAGCGCCGCGGGCTCGCTCCGTGCTCCGAGCGCCTCGATCGCAGTCTGCAGCTCATCACGGTCGTCACTACCCAGCTTCTGCAACAACTGACTCAGCTCACCCGTGTCGGCAGCGGCACGCCGGCAGATACCGGCGGCCGCGCCGAGCAAGCTTACGACTAAGATGAAGGTCGCGACGCGCACGAGTGATGCTCCGTTTCGGTTGCGTATGTTGAACGGCCGTTACGACGCTCGTTACTTGGACGCGACCTTCGGCTCCGTGCAGTTGCCGCAGAGCCACGGGTACGACCAGTCCGCGACCTTCTTGGCGCTGTCCGGCACGTACGGGCTCCAGGGCATCGCGCGGATGGGTCCGTCGGTCTTCCAGACGATCTGGAACTGGCCGTCGGCCTGCACCTCGCCGATGTACACGGGCTTGTGCAAGTGGTGGTTCTTCGCGTCCATTTCTTCGACGAAGCCCGAGGGCGCCGTGAAGGTCTGTCCGCCTACCGCTTGGCGCACCGCATCGACATCCGTCGTGCCCGCCTGCGCTACGGCCTGCGCCCACATGTGAATGCCGATGTACGTGGCTTCCATCGGATCGTTGGTCACGCGCTTGTCGCCGCCGGGCAGGTTGTTCTTCGCAACGTAGGCCTTCCACTGCGCGATGAACGCATCGTTGACCGGGTTCTTGATCGACATGAAGTAGTTCCAGGCTGCCAGCTGACCGACCAAGGGCTTCGTGTCGATGCCGCGCAACTCTTCCTCGCCGACCGAGAACGCGACCACCGGCAGCTCTTCCGCCTTGATGCCCTGGTTACCCAGCTCTTTGTAGAACGGCACGTTCGAGTCGCCGTTGATCGTCGAGATCACGGCGGTGTGCTTGCCCGCCGAGAACTTCTTGATGTCGGACACGATGGTCTGATAGTCGCTGTGACCGAACGGCGTGTACTTCTCCATGATGTCGGCTTCCGCGACACCCTTGCTCTGCAAGAAATAACGCAGGATCTTGTTAGTCGTACGTGGATACACGTAGTCCGTACCAAGCAGGACGAAGCGCTTGGCGCCGCCGCCTTCCTTGCTCATCAAGTACTCGACCGCGGGGATCGCCTGCTGGTTAGGCGCAGCACCCGTGTAGAACACGTTGTACGAGGACTCTTCGCCTTCGTACTGCACCGGGTAGAACAAGAGGCCGTTCAGCTCTTCGAACACCGGCAGCACCGACTTGCGCGAGACGCTGGTCCAGCAACCGAAGACGGCGGCGACCTTCTCCTTGGTCAACAGCTCGCGCGCCTTCTCGGCGAACAGCGGCCAGTTCGAGGCCGGGTCGACGACCACCGGCTCGAGCTTGCGACCGAGCACGCCGCCCTTGGCGTTGATCTCGTCGATCGTCATCAGCGCGACGTCTTTCAGCGAGGTCTCGCTGATCGCCATCGTTCCGGAGAGCGAATGCAAGATACCGATCTTGATCGGTCCGGTGGTATCCGGCTTCGCGGGTTCGGGTGCGGGCGCTGGCGCCGCGGGTGCCGCGGGTGCGGTGGGTGCGGGTGCCGCCGCAGACTCGGTGCTGGCCGGCTGCGAACAGCCGAACGCGAGTGCGCACAGCAGGCTTAGAGATAGATGGACGGTGGTTTTCATGACTCCTCCGGTGGCTCCTTAGTTCAAGACCCCGATGCACCGATGTACGGTTGCAGCAGTGCCGAACCTCCCTCGCCCCCGTTTCCGCGCGGTATCGTGGGCGTTAAAACGCGCGTGGCTTCGGCCGCGAATGTCGATTTGTCCAGTCACGCGGCATTTGCTAGGAAGGCGGCCCATGCCGAAGGCCCGTGACACGATCCCTTGCCGCACCGCAGACGGCCTCTCGCTGTCCGTGCGCCGCATCCCCTCGAGCGCTGGCCTCTCGCGCGGCGCCGTCATCCTGCAACACGGCCTAGGTTCGAACGGTTTCGTGTTCGACGTCCCGCGCCACTCGCTGGCGCGTCGCCTCGCCGCCGCCGGCTTCGATTGTTTCATCTCCGAGCTGCGCGGCGCCGGCGACTCCGATCACCCGCACGGCCGGTTCGGCCTCGACGAGTATATGGAGCGCGACGTGCCGGCCATCCTCGCGGCCGTGCTGGAGTCCACGGGCCGAAAGACCGTGCACTGGGTCGGCCACAGCATGGGCGGCCTCCTGATGATGATGTACGCGATCGAGAACGCCGCCGCGCCGATCGATCGCTTCGTCGCGATCGGCTCCGCGCTCGACTACAAGCCCGGCAAGAGCGTGTTTCGCGATCTACGCCCGCTGCGCCCGCTCGCCGGTGCGTGGCTCGACACGTTTCCGTTCCGTCGCTTGGGGCAGCTCAACGCGCTCGTCGCGGGTCACGGTCCGCAGATGCCAGCCGAGCACATGAACTTCTGGCGTTCGAACGTGGATCATGACGTGATGCGCTCCGTGCTCGCCCGCGGCTTCGACGACATCTCGATGCAGCTCTTCGACGACCTCGACACCACCTTCGACAGCGCCGGCTTCTCGCGCAAGCACGGCGCGATCAAGTACCTCCCGCGCACGAAAGACTTTCATCTACGAACGTGCCTGATCGCCGGCAGTCGCGACGTACAAGCCACACCCGAAGCGGTCGACGCCACCGTGCGCTTGCTCGCGAGCGCGCCTGTGCTCGAGGTCGAGCGCGTCGGTCGCGCCCACGGCGACGCGGACGACTACGGCCACATCGATCTCGTAGTCGGTAAGCGCGCCGATCACGAAGTGTGGCCGAAGATCCTCGCGTTCCTCGAAGCGTAGTCAGTCGCCAATGGCCAAGCGCACGCTACCGAAGCTGCAGGAAGCACAAGCCGGCCTCGGCTTGCCCACGATCATGGATCGCGCGCTCGCGGCGGCGCACGGCGCGCTCTACGTGCACCTCGCCGTGTTCGCGATCGACATCGATCGCGCGTACTGGCTCGACCCTGAGCGCAACGATCTGCCGTTCGGTTGGGAAGTGTTCCTGACCGAGTGTTACGTGCTCGGCCGCATCGACGCGAGTCAGGCCGTGCAGCGCGACATGCTCGAAGCGGCGTGCAGCGAGCTGATGGAAGAATCACCCGGCGAGCCGCCGCTCGGTGGCCAGCTCGTGTTCGCGATCTACGACGCCGTGCAGCGTGGCGCGCTGCCGAGCGAGCTGCGCGCCCTGTTCGCGGGCTGGCACGCCAAGCCGCGCGAGCTCGTGCACAGCATCAAGAAGCTGTGGGACGACCGCGATGCTACGATCGTGAGCTTGGCCAAGGCCTGCCTCGCCGAGGAAATGGAGCCCCCGCTTGCGCCGCCCACCCGCGCCGTCTTGGAAGAAATGGCCGCCGGACAGTTCGTAGTGCCGGCCTTTTCTGTCGCCCCCTGAGAATGCGCGGCCAGCCCCGAGTGTCTATCAACATACCCGCGAAGCAGGCTGCGGCTCTTCGCGTAGCCGCACCTACCCGCGAAGCAGGCTGCGGCTCTTCGCGTAGCCGCACCTCCGCGTATATAAGGTCTTCACACGATGCATCCGATCCTGTTCAAGATTCCGGTTCCGTGGGGCACAGGCGCGCAACCCGTCTATGCGTACGGCGTCATGCTCGGGCTGTCGCTGCTAATCGGCTGGCAGATCGTCATGTACTTCGGTCGCCGCGACGATCTGCCCACCGGCCTGCTCGGCGACGTGTATCTCAGCGCGGCGATCACCGGGATCATTGGCGCGCGTCTGCTCTATGTGGCCACCAACTTCGATGAAGTGAGCTCGCCTGCACAGTGGTTCGACATTCGTAGCGGTGGTCTCGTCGCCTACGGCGGCTTCATCGCAGGCTTTCTCGGCGCGTTCGTGCATCTGCGTTTGAAGAAGTTCCCGTTGCTCGCGTTCGCCGATCCCGCCGCTCCCGCGATCGCGCTCGGCCTGTTCTTCACGCGCATCGGTTGTTACTTGTACGGCTGCGACTTCGGCGCGCGCTTGCCTGCTGGCGCGCCTGCGTGGCTCGCGAAGCTCGGCACGTTCCCGCACTGGCAAAACGGCGAGCTGCGCGGCTCGCCCGCGTTTCTGCATCACGTCGATGTGTACGGTCTCGAGCGCGACGCGCTGGCGTCGTATCCCGTGCATCCGACGCAGCTCTACGAAGCCGTGCTTGGTCTCGTGCTGTTCAGCGTGTGCTTGCGCGTGCTGCAGAAGCGCAAGTGGAGCGGACAAGCCGTGCTGATCCTCACGCTCGGTTATTCGATCGGCCGCTTCCTGCTCGAGTACCTGCGCGACGATCCCGAGCGCGGTGAAGCGTTTGGCTTCTCCACCTCGCAGCTGATCGCGCTCGTGCTCGTGCCGATCGCCGCGATCATGTACTCGACGCTGGCGCGCCGCGCGCGAGAAGCATCCGTCACGGATCAAAGCCACTACGGATCACAGCCGCTCTGAGCGTTTTGACCCGGTTGTCACCCGGTTGTCAGAGGATCAGGATTGAACGCGTAGGTAGGTGTAGGCACGCGCTCTTCGAAGCTGGCCGCTGTACACCCGGTGGTAAGGGCGTCGACGCGTGCAGCGCGGAGCTTACGCTAGAGCGCGAGAAGAACGACAAGACCAAGGTGGATTGCCACTCGGGCGCCGTGCGGCTACGCGAGCCATTGATCGCCGTTGACAGCGTGTCGCGATTTTGGTCGTCTGCACGGCATGCGCTCGCGGATCGCGGTAGTGCTCTGTGCGAGCTTGGTTGCCGCGAGCGTCGCGCGTGCACAAGAGGCACCTGATCACGAGCCGGCTTCGTTGATCACCGCGCCGGCGTCCGACGAGGCGGGCTTGGCAGCACAGCTGTACGACCTCGCGTTCGAGGCGTTGGCTCAGGGTGACCGCGCGCAGGCGGCGCTGCTGCTTACGCAGCTGCGCACGCAGTATCCCCAGCACCGCCTGGCGACCGAGGCCGGCGAGATCTTGGCCGCCCTCGGCCGTGCACGGCCGCTGCCGAGCGCGCCGCCCTCAGCGGCCGGCGTCGTCGGAGTCACGCCAGCTGCGCTGCCCGCGAGCCCGCCGCCGCCGGACGAGCAGCTGACCGCCCAGCACACCAGTGCCGCGCGTGCGGAGCTGGTGTTCTTCCAAACGCTGCACGGTGCGGCGCTTGGCGCGGAGGTCTGCGCGGCGGCCGAGTGCAGCGGTCCGCGTGCCGTGGTTCTCTCGCTCATGGCTGGCGCGGGACTCGGTGCCGGCTTGTCGCTGCACCTGTCGCGCAACGGGCTGACGCCGGGCCTCTCGCGTGCGCTCACGGCCGGCACGGAGTGGGGCGCCTGGAACGCGCTGATGATCGGCCTTGGCAGCGACTCGTTCAACAGCGGCGCGCATCGCGAACGCAGCATCGGCGTCACCATGGCGTTGGGTCAGCTGGCCGGGCTCGGCCTCGCAGGTCTTCTGTACGATCGGCTGACTCCCAGCGTCGGTCAGGTGTCGCTCACATCGTCCGGAGGCATCTGGCTCACGACGGCGCTCGGTTTGTCGGAGGTGCTGCTGGACTTCCAGATCAGCGATCGTACGCGCATGTGGACCTTTCTGATCGCGAGCGATGCCGGCCTCTTGCTCGGCGGCTACCTCGCGAGTCGGTTGCCCATGAGCGCGTCGCGCGTGCTCTTGCTCGACGCCGGCGGCGTGCTCGGCGTGCTCTTCGGCGCCGGCCTTGCCGTGCTCGTGCAAGGCGGCGACCCCAACGGCCAAGTGGTCGCGGGCGCCGGTCTGCTCGGGCTCGGGCTTGGGCTTGGGCTTGCGTATCGGTTCACGCGCGACTGGGATCGTGGCCCGATCGGCCAGCAAGAGAGCGCGCTCCACCTCGGCATCGCGCCGACACCCGGCGGTGCGCTGGCGAGCGCGCGTTTCGTGTTCTGAATCGCGGCGAGCCGAAGGCTGCTCCGCGGGTATGTGATTAAGAAAACGCCTGGACCGTGTGCACGATCCAGGCGCTCTCGTCTTCGCGAAGCCACGCGGCTTCGACTAACGCACGTTCACTTCTTCTTGGCGGAGCTCACGTCCATCTGTTCGTTCGGAACCTGCGGGCGGCCGCGATCCAGGAACGACCACCAGGTGGTGATCAGGCGCTTGCCCATCTCGCCTTCGCGATCGGTCGCCGGGCGCTGCGCCATGGCCACGAGCTCTTCGTTGATGTGCTTGAGCGTCTCGCCACTGGCATCGAGGCGCAGCTTGACGCCATCCTTGGCTACGTCGTCGAGCTGCAGGCTCATCTGCGCTTCCATGTGCGCCGAGAGTCGCGTCGCGAACGCCGCGGGGTCTTCCTTGGTCTGCTTCACGCCGCTCGCCTTGTACGAGCGAGTGGCGCCCTGCAGCGCGGCCATGGACTTGTCGGCCGCGAGCGTGTTCACGTCATGGGTGTACTGCTCGAGGTTGGTCTGAAACGTTTGACCGGCGAGCGGCAGCACTTTCTCCAACGCTTGCGTCAGCACGAAGTGCACGAGGTTCGGCGCTTCGCTCGTGACGTTGTACTTGAGCGACTCCGCGATCTGCGGCAGCGCGCTGCGCGTCTGGTTGATCACGAAGTCGGACACGCTCTCGGGCTCGAGCAGCTTTGCGAGCTGAGCGCGCATGAACTGGAAGTAGCCCATCATGACGATCACGACCACGACCATCGCGATCAGCAACGTCTTGATCGACTTGTTGATCTTCTGAACTTCATTCTGCAGATAGGTTGTTGCGTCCATGGAAGACCTCATTTCTTGGCGGCGCTGCTGGCGCCTGCTGTGGGTTTGCTGTCCTTCGCGAGGATCTTGCCGTTGCCACCCACGTGCTCGTTCATCAGGTTGAGCCACGTCATGAGCGCATCTTCCGCGTCCACCGTTTCGCCGGGTTTCCCCGAGTAGCTGGTCTGCAGCGTCTTGTGCAGCTGCTCCATCGCGATCAAGTGCTCGGACACCGTGGCGTCGAGCTGCTTTTCTTCCCACTGCAAAACGCCAGCGTGCACGCTGGCGAGCACCTTGTCCTGTGCTTCGGTGTTGTCGGCGAGCTGGGGGAATTCTTTGACTAACAGCGCACGCTGTTCTGATGCAGCTGCTTTCATCGAGGTGCGGTTTGCCACGCCAAGATCGCTCTTGGCGTTCTTCATCGTGGTCTCCACGTCGGACTGAAGACGCTTTTCGATCTGCGGGGCCATCGCGAGACCTTCCGTCTCCATGGCCTCGTACAGCTTGGGCTGCACCGCGTCGGCGATTTCACCGAGGTCCTGCTGGATGTCCGGCATGAGCGCGTTCACGCGGTCAGACAGGTTCGCGCCGACAGCCGCCGAGTCGATGCTCTTGAACTGATCGACGATGCCGCCCAGGTTCACGAACAGCACCGTGATGAAAACGATCGGAAATAGTATGCTTACGATGCGCAGCTTGCGTGTAGCGCTTTTGTGCGCCTGCACGAGCTCGTCGCCTGTCAGGTTAGTGGCATCCACGTTTGTCCTCCATTGAACGACTTAAAGGCTACAGCTCAAACAGATTCCACTGGCTGCAAAAATCGAGCGGACCTCGAAATGAGTCGGCGCTTGTACGCGCCCATGTGTGAGGTGCGACGGACAAGTACATCGTGTGCACGCTATGAATGTGTGCGCGTGACGCGCATGACGAAGACCCGTCAGTCCACGATCCCGAGGCGCCCTTTGGTCATGGCCGGAACGTACAGGGCATCGTGCGAGGGCGTTAGGGCTTGCACGCGGGCGTTTCGCATGCAGAGCTAACGCATCATGACCGACCGCTTCTCCGCGAAACCAGGTGACAAGAGCAGCACGGTCAAGGCCGCGTTCGACGCGCTGTACACGTTCGACTACGGCAGCCAGCTCGAAGACTTGCGGTCACTATACGCGAAGGGCCTCGACCTGCAGTGGAACGCGATGCGCGACCTGCCCTGGAGCGATGGCATCGATCAAGACGCGTTCGCGCGTTCGTTCTCGCTCGGCGGCATCCCGATCGACGAGACGCACTTCTGGACCACGCTGCCCGCGGCCACGCGCTGGGATGTGGCACGCCGTGGCACCGCGCTCATGCTCTCGAATTTTCTGCACGGTGAGCAGGGCGCGCTCATGGTTGCTTCGCAGCTGGTGAGCGCCGTGCCGCATCTGGACGGCAAGCTGTATGCGGCCACGCAGACGATCGACGAGGCGCGCCACGTCGAGGTGTTCTCGGCGTACATCGAGCGGCTCGATCACATCTTTCCGATCACGCCGGCCCTGAAGGCGTTGCTCGACAGCACGCTCGCCACAGGTAACTGGATGTGCAAGTGCGTGGGCATGCAGATCGTCGTCGAGGGGCTGGCGTTGTACGTGTTTCGCGACATGCGCGAGAGCACGCGCGAGCCGCTCTTGCGCAAGCTGCTCACGTACGTGTCGCGCGACGAAGCGCGGCACACGGCGTACGGCATCAAGTACTTGTCGGCGGTGCTGCCGTCGCTTTCGCAGAGTGAACGCGAGGAGCTCGAGGACTTTGCGTTCGAGGCTTCGCGCATGCTGATCGACTCGCGCTCGGGCGCGTCGCTGGGCGATGCGTTTCTGCAGATCTGGAAGGACTCGGGTATCGATCCGATGGACGTGGGCAAGGCACTCAGCCAGGATCGCGAGAAGCTGGATGCCGCAATCACGCGTCGCGGCGGTCGGATCGGACCGATCAGCGGCTTCGTGGTCCCCACGCTGCGTCGCATTGGCTTACTGAGCGAGCGCAGCTCGGCGCAGTTTCGCAAGCTGTTCGACGAGCTGCAGATCTCGATGAAGACGCCGGACGGTGCGCGTGCGAATCCGCTCGACGCATTGATCGAGCTGCCGGAGGATCTGGAAGCCTGGGCGGGCGAGGGCAACCGCGCTTCTTGAGCGCGGAGGAACAAGCCGCGCTTCTTGAGCGCGGAGCAACCAACCGCGCTGCTCGAGCTATTGACTCGTGGCGCTCAGATCAACCCGAGCGTGAGCACCGCGGTGATGCCGGTTTCCTGAGCGGCCTCCAAGTACACGTCGCTCGCGACGCTGGCGGATGCGATGCCGTAGGTGAAGAGCAGCACGGTCCAGACTTTGGCTGCTGCCAGCAGCCATGCGCTGCGGCGCACGGCTGGGCTCGGCGCCCCCAGCTCGCGCGCGATCACGAGGCGCGCAGCTATCAGCGGCAAGGCGTAGCGACCCAGGATGAACGGCACGAAGAGGAGCACGTGGCGCTCCACGAACGCTTCGTGAAACACGCTGTAGAGTGCGCCCCACTCCAGACGATGCACTGTCCAGGCGAAGCCCGACCAGCCCGCGGCGACGAGCGCGAAGAGATAGAGCAGCGGGTGCGCGAGTTGGCGGGTGCGTGTGCCCGCGAGCAGGTCGATCAGACGCGCGCTCAGCATCAGCGCGGCGAGCCAGCAGAGCAGCCAGGCGTAGGCTTCGATCGGCACGCGTACGAGCAGGACGTAGGCGCCGATCACGCCGGCAAGCTTGGCGAGATAGCCGTGCTCGCGGCGTGTGGCGGGCGGGACGAACAAGAGCGCACACGCGCCGAGCGAAAGCGCGAGCCAGGTCGTTGGCGACCTACCGAACGGGCAGAGCACCCACTCGGTGAAACAGAAGTTCTCGGAATCGAGAGCGGCGAACGGCGCGAGCAATGCGCACAGCGCGGCGAAGGTCGTGAGGGTGTGCAGCGTGCAACGAAAGCGCGCAGCGGCCAGAAGTGAGAGCGCACAGCCGAAGCAGGTGGGTCCGAGCGCGGCGACGGAGCCGTAGCGGTAGACCGTGGGGAAGAACAGAAAGAGGGGAAGGGCACAGAGCACGATGCCCGGGCGCGCATCACGCAGGCCGGCCGAAACGACGGTGGCGATCGTGAGCAGGCCGAGCCACAGCAGCGCGAGCGTCGTGTAGCTGGGCTCGTGCACGAAAGGGCGGATCTGTGCGAAGAATCCGCCCAGCGCGCTGCAGCTGACGGATCCAAGCAATAGGGCGCCGAGCGTGCGGTAGCGGAGTGGAAGGCCGTGCTGCGTCCGCACCCAGAGGAAGAACGCGAGCCCGAGCGCGAGGATCAGCAAGCCGTAACGTATGTAGCGTGCAGGCGTGACGCCGTCGGGTTCCGCAACGTGGGTGTCGGCTGCGGCGTAGTCGGCCGGCAGGCTCGCTCGCTCGCGGGCGGCCTCGGGATGGCGGCCGGCGGTGTAGTCCTGGGGCAGCGGCGCGCCGAGTGCGTAGCCGATCAGATAGCGGTGGTCCTGAATGGAGATCGTGCCGAGGTCGGTGCCCTTTGCGAAGCGCGCGCCGCCGTAAAGGGTGAAGGTCGGCACCGACAGGCCGAGCGCGTGACGCCCTGTGGCATCGTGGCCGTGATCGCCCATCACGACCAACGTGGCGTCGGGCGGGAGCACGTCGGAGATCTGCGCGACGAGCGCGTCAGCTGCTGCATACAGTGGCCGATAGCGTGGGCCATGAATGCCGTCCTCGTGCGCGATGTGATCGGTGTAGGTGACGTGCATCACGACTAGGTCGTAGTGCTGCGTTGCAAACGCGCGCGCCACGCTACGCGCTCGGGCGTCTTGATCCGCGCGCTCCGTGGGTCCGTCGCCGCCATTGCCGAAGCGGGCCACGTCGCTGCCGAACTGATTGAACGCGACGTCCGAGTACGCAGCTGCTCGCCGACCCTGGCGCACGAGGTCGGTAAAGATCGAGTTGATGCCGGCGCTGCCCTCGAGGAAGTTGCTGATGAAGCCGAGCAGGCGCGTGCGGTATTCGCCGGTGAAGGCCGCGCGGACGCACGGCACGGTGACGGCGTCGCGGGTCGGCGTGACACGGGCGTAGACGCTCGTCGCACGTAGCTTCGCCAGCTCGGGCATGATCGCGGAGTCGACCGCGGTTTCGTAGCGCAGCGAGTCGATCAGCAGCACGAAGGCGCGGCCCGGTGCGCGCGCCGGGTGATTGCCGCCCTCCGCGACGCGGGTTTGTGCCTGCACCGCCGTCGCTGCGGGATCAGGCTCGGTCAGCGTGTCGAGCCCCGCAAGGCCTAGCAGCACGATGGCCAGCAGCGTGCCGAACGCAGAGAGACGCATCAAACTGGAACGCGGCTCGGGCGCGCTGTCGATCACTGCGCGGGCGGCGCGGCGTCGCCGGTGTGCGCCACGCTCGCGCCCGCGGGCGCAGGCTGGGGCTCGTTCAAGGCGCCCGTGCGTTCCAGCTTACGCCAGCCGTAGCGCCGACCGCGCAGCGCGGAGATCATGGCCTTGAAGCAGACGTAGTACATGATCTGGCGGTACGAGAAGCGCTGGATCAACAAGAGGGGCAAGAAGCGATACGGCTTGTGGTCGAGCGTGAACGCCAAGAGCGAACCACAGATGTCCATGGCCAAGAACGCCACGTAGCCCGCCAGGAATGCGCGCCAGTCGCCGCGCCAGATCGAGAGCACCATCATGATGTCGCCGATCGGGCTGAGCATCGGGAAGACCACCTGGAACACGACCATGTTGGGCAGACCGATGAAGCCCAGCGTGCCCTTCCAGAACGCGTGACGATGCTTCCACAAGCACTGGTACGTGCCGTACGTCCAGCGAAAGCGCTGGCGCAAGAGCGCGCCGAGCGACTCGGGCGCTTCGGTGCGGCCGTACGCTTCCGGCTCGTACACGACGCGGCCGCCGCGACGCAGGATCGTGAGCGTGAGGTCGGCGTCTTCGGTCAGCGTTTCGTCGCTGTAGCCACCGGCTGCGAGCACGGCGTCGCGCCGCCACGCGCCGAGCGCACCGGGCACGACCGAGATGCAGTTGAGCGACGAGAACGCGCGGCGATCGAAGTTCTGGCTGGTGACGTACTCGATCGCTTGAAACGCAGTGAAGATGCCGTTCACGTTGCCGACCTCGACGTTGCCGCAGACTGCGGTCACCTCGGGGTCGACGAAGTGCGCGATCATCTTCGGGATGGCGTCAGCTGCCACTAACGTGTCGGCATCCACCGCGATCGCGATCTCGCCGTGCGCGTGCTCGAGCGCGAAGTTGGCGGCGCGCGACTTGCCGCCGTTCTTCTGCCGGAACAAGCGAAT
>JADGRF010000215.1 GCA_017881055.1 Sandaracinaceae bacterium | reverse complement strand
TTGACCGGCCTTGACTCGCTTCCGGTTCGTTGACCGGCCTTGACTCGCTTCCGGTTCCTTGCCACGTCTTGCGTCATGACCGTGCGCAAGAAGATGGCCGCCGTGCAGATGACGTCGACCGACGATCTCGCACGCAACCTGCAAACTGCCGAGACGCTGACCCGCGAAGCGATCGCCGACGGCGCCGCGCTCGTGGTGCTGCCGGAGTGCTTCGCGCTGCTCGGGCCCGAGAACGGCAAGTTCGCAATCGCGGAGCCGCTGCCGACTGGTGAACATGCGCTCGGAGCAGCCTTCGGCTCTCCGACTGGTGAACATGCGCTCGGAGCAGCCTTCGGCTCTCCGACTGGTGAACATGCGCTCGGAGCAGCCTTCGGCTCTCCGAGCAGCGGTCCCATTCTGCAGCGCTTTCAGAAGCTGGCACGCGAGACCGAGACCGAGCTCGTGTTGGGCGGCTTCTACGAGCAGAGCCCGATCGCCGGCAAGGTGCGCAACGCCTGCGTACACATCGCGGAAGACGGCAGCGTGCGCTCGGTGTACCGCAAGATTCACCTGTTCGACGTGGACCTGCCGGACGGCACGAAGCTCGAAGAGTCCGCGACCGTGGAAGCTGGAACCGAAGCGGTGGTGACGCAGACGCGCCTGGGTAAGCTGGGTCTGTCGGTGTGCTACGACGTGCGCTTCCCGGAGCTGTATCGCAAGCTGGTGGATCAAGGCGCGACGCTGCTCACCGTGCCGGCGGCATTCACGCTCACGACCGGCAAGGATCACTGGCACGTGCTGTTGCGTGCGCGCGCGATCGAGTCGCAGTGCTACGTGATTGCGGCGGCGCAAACCGGTCACCATTTCGGTACGCGCCGCTCGTACGGGCATGCGTTGGTGTGCGACCCATGGGGTTGCATCATCGCCGAGTGCGGCGAAGGGGATGGCTACGCGATTGCGGGCGTGGATCCCGGCGCGATCGAGCGCATTCGTGCATCGCTACCAAGTCTCAAACACCGCAGGTTGTAAACTGCCACGATAGCTTTGTAGAATGCTGGCGTGGCGAGAAGCCGGTCGCTGCTCAGCATTGGTTTCGCGGCGTATGTCATCGCGATGTTCGCGGGCTATCACGGTACCGCGCGTGCGGCCGTGGTCGAGGAGCTGCATCTGCGGCCGGCCCCCGAGCAGCGCAGCATGTCGGTGAAGTTCCCGTGGAAAGGGCACCTCGAGCGCGGCATGTTGCTGCGCGAGGACGAGTTGGTGCGCCACGTCGACGAGTACGCGGAGCACGAGCGCTTCTACGGCACGTGGCAGCTGGTGCAGCTCGTGCGGCGCGCGGCGCAGCGTGTGGCCGATCATTATCCGGGCTCGCGGTTGTCAGTCGGCGAGCTCTCGGCGGAGCACGGTGGGCGCATCGTCGGGCATCACTCGCATCGCAACGGGCGCGACATCGACATCGCGTTCTACCTGACGGGCGGCGACGGACAGCCTGCGACTGCGCGCGACTTCGTGCCCGTGGTACGACGCAGCGGGCTCGCCTACTTCGGCAGCGGCACGTACCACTTCGACGACGCGCGCAATTGGCAGCTGCTCGCGAAGCTGCTCGACGACGACGACGCACGCGTGCAATTCGTGTTCGTGGCGAAGACACTGCAGCGTCGCTTGCTCGCGGAAGCAGCACGTGAAGGCGCTCCCGACTGGCTGATCGCGCGCGCACAAGCCGTGATGTTCGAGCCGACCGTGGGCAACCGACACCAGAGCCATTTTCACGTACGCATCTATTGTCCCGCGGACGATCGGCCGTACTGCAGCGACAAGCCGCCGTACTTCCCCTGGTACGACGGCGTGCCCCCAGGTGGGCAATACGCCGCCACGCTGCAGGGCATCCCGTACGCGCCGTGACGCGTGGCTGACGGTAGCGCCGTGGTGAAAAACGCCACCGCGCGCGCGTCGATGACCACGAAGAGCGCGCGCCCCAGGTGCCGCATCCTTGCCGGAGTGCGTCGGGAGCGCTGGAAATGCGGGGCTTTTTCGCGTAGCGCGACGTTCGTCCAAGCGGGCACGCTTTCTGCTTCACCTAGAGCGCGTCGCGAGAACCACCACCACGCTCGCGCCCAGGGGTCTTTATGTTCCGCTCCCTCTTGCAGTCCTTCCGCACTCCGAAGGTTACGAGCTCTAGCCCTGGCAGCGACGGCGGCACCCGAGCGCTGCGCGAGCGTCTGACCGACGCCGTCCGCGACAAGCGTTACGACGAGGCCGTCATGCTGCTCGGCCGACTCGAGTCGCTCGAGCCAACGGCGGCGCGCTGGCCGCACAAGCGAGGCGATCTGTTGCACCAGCTGCGTCGCGACGAGCACGCGTTCATCGCGTACGCGACCGCCGTGCGTTTGTACGCCGAAGCCGGTCACACCGAGCGCGCGCGCGCCATGGCAAAGGCCGCGCTCACGACAATCCCGAACGCCGAGCGTCGCCTCGCACAGCTCGACAGCGCCACGCAAGAAACGTTTCACTCGGTCAGCCTGCACGACATGGTCGGCGTTGCGACCGTGCTCGAGTAGTCAGCCCTTCGCCATGCGAGCCAGGCCCCACTCTTGAAGCCTGTACTGGATCGTGCGCCGACTGATGCCGAGGATCGCAGCGGCTTTCGTGGGTGAGCCACCGACTGCATCGAGCGTGCGCAGGATCGCGAAGCGCTCCACTTCTTCGAGCGTGACGCCGGGCACCATCAAGCGAATCGAGTCGGCCTCGTTGGGCGTGTGCGAGAGCGGCAAGTCTTCGAGCTCGACTTGCTCGCCGCGGCACAGCACGACGGCTTGCTCGATCGCGTTCTGCAGCTCGCGCACGTTGCCGGGCCACGGATACGCCAAGAGCGCGTTGACGGCGCGTTCGGAGAAGCTGGAGATGGTCTTGTCGTTCTCGGCGGCAAAGCGGCGCACGAAGTGATCCGCGAGAATCGGTACGTCGCTCGGCCGAGCGCGCAGCGGCGGCACGTCCAAGCGCACCACGTTCAAGCGATAATACAAGTCTTCGCGAAAGCGGCCGTCTTCGACCAGCTTCTGCAGGTTCTTGTTAGTGGCCGCGACGATGCGCGTATCCACTTGCACGGTCTCGTTGCCGCCGACGCGCTCGAACTGACGTTCCTGCAGAAACCTGAGCAGCTTGACCTGCACCGAGTGCGGGATCTCGCTCACTTCGTCGAGAAACAGCGTACCGCCATCGGCTTGCTCGAAGCGGCCTTTGCGCCGCGTGGCCGCGCCGGTGAACGCGCCCTTCTCGTGCCCGAACAGCTCGGACTCGAGCACGGTCTCGGCCAGCGCCGAGCAGTTCAGGCGCACGAACGGCCCGGCGCTGCGCTTGCTCTTGGTGTGCACGGCCGCGGCGACCAGCTCCTTGCCGGTGCCGGTCTCACCGTGAATCAACACCGTGGCGCGGCTGAGCGCAGCGGCCATGACTTTGTCGAGCAAGCGCTGCATCGACGGATGCGCGCCGAGGATCATACCGATCTGCGCAGCAGCGGCGGGATCGAGAATGCCTTCGCGTGCGCGCTCGACTTCACGCGCGAGCGCAGGTTTTTCGAGCGCGCGCCGCACCACCATGAACAGCGCTTCGGCCTGCTCGGGAAACGACAAGCAGTGATCGGCACCGCGCCGAAACGCTTCGACTAGCGCCTCCGGATGCGAGCTGCGCGAGATCGCGATGAACGCGATGTGAGCGCCGCCGATCTGACGCGCACGCTCCAAGAACTCGAGCGCGTGCGGTTTGCCGTGGCCGAGCCCAATCACGACCAGCTGCGGCGGCTCGGTCGATAGGCGCGCGAGCGCGCTCGGCGCGTCATCCGCAATCTCGACCGCGACGTTTTGTCCAACGAGCTGGTGGACGAGCTCTTCCCGTGAGTCGGGGTCGTCGTCCACGATCAACACGTGGGGCTTTTTCGCTTCCACGATGGCGGCAGCATGCACGATCGATCCGCGAGCGTCCATGAATCAAGGACCCCCGTCAGCCCGTCTGGGCTCGCCTGGCCGGCAGGGGATGTTCTGGTAAGCTGCGCTGGTTCGAGAAGGCCGTGTGGGCGAGATGAAGGCAATGCGAGCGGCGGGGTCGAGGTCCGCGTTGGGGTGCGCATGGCTGCTCGCAGCGGCGGTGTGCCTGTGCGCGACGCAGCCGCTCGCGGCGCGCGAGAACGACGACCGGGAGTTCAGTCTGGAGGAACAGGCGGCGCTACGGGCCGGCAAGCTCGTGGTGCGCAGCGAGCGACGAACGCGAGGCGCGGCCCACTTGACCGGCGGTCTGGCGTGGCAGCTGGTCGATGCGGACCAAGACACGGTTTGGAAGGCCCTGTCGGATGTGGCTGCCTACCCGCACTTTTTACCGGCCGTGGTGCTCGCGCGGCGCCTCGACCGCGTGGGTGATGAGCAGCGTCTGTTCATCAAGCACCACACGTTGCTCATCGATTCCAGCTACTGCGTCCTGTCGCGCAGCAACTCCGAACGCCGGATCTTCTCCTTTCGGCTGGACCACTCGCGTCCAGCCGACATCGACGACGCCTGGGGCGAGATCCGGGTTTCGGCGTTTTCGCCGCGCCGCAGCGTGGTCTCGCTCGCCATCATGGCCGACCTCGGCTCCGGCCTGATCGCCCGGCTCTTGCGCGCCGAGGTGAGCGAATGGATGCTTCGGATCCCGGCGCAGCTCAAACGCTACGTCGAGCGTGAAAATCACGGGCAACCGTAGTATGCAGCGCGCGCCCGCCATCCGCTGAGCCATGTCCGACGAATCCGTTCCCGCACCCTCTGTCGAAGCTGCTGTCGTCGTCTCGAAACGCGCAGGCGCAGGGCCGAATGCGCCACGCGTCGACGGACGCACGCGCCTCATGGTGCGCCTGCTCGGCGTGATCGTGCTCGCGCTGCTGATCGCGGTCGCGGCGCTGTCGTATCGCGTGTATCGCCTCGAAGGCTATGCGCTGCCCCGCAACGTGCCGGAGCTCGCCACGCCGCGACCGATCACGCCGCGCGGCGACCTGGGCTCGAACGAGAAGTCGCGCATTGCGATCTTTCGCAAGAGCTGGGGCTCGGTCGTGCACATCACCACGCTCGACGTGCGCTCCGATCCATTTCATCGCACCGCGCTCGAGGTGCCGAAGGGCACAGGCTCCGGCTTCATGTGGGACAAGCACGGCCACATCGTGACGAACTTCCACGTGATCGCCGGCGCCGACGAAGCACGCGTCACGCTGCCCGATCACACCACCTGGCCTGCGCGCCTGGTCGGTCAGTCACCGCGCAACGACCTCGCGGTACTGCGCATCGTAGGCGCGGCCAAGCGCCTCCTGCCGCTCGCGATCGGTACGTCGCATGATCTCGCGGTGGGGCAGGACGTGGTCGCGATTGGCTCGCCATTCGGTCTCGACTACACGCTCTCGACCGGTGTGATCAGCGGCTTGGGACGCGAAATTCAAGGCGCGGGCGGCCTGCCGATCGGCGGCGCGATCCAGACGGACGCCGCGATCAATCCTGGCAACTCAGGCGGGCCTTTGCTCGACAGCGCGGGACGCCTGATCGGCGTGAACACCGCGATTCTCAGCCCGACGGGCACATCCGCGGGTGTCGGCTTCGCGGTGCCCGTGGACACGATCGCGCGCGTGGTGCCGGAGCTGATCGCGTACGGCCACGAGGTGCGACCGGTGATGGGCGTCGAGCTCGCCGACGACGAGCTCGGCCAGCGCCTCGGGATCTCGGGCGTGCTCGTGCTGCGCGTGCTGCCAAGCTCACCTGCGGAGCACGTGGGCATGGTGCCGACACGTCGCGATCCCGCGAGCGGGGAAATCGTGCTCGGCGACGTGATCACACAGATCGACGGCGCACCGGTCAAGAGCGCAGCCGATGTGTACTTGGTGCTGGAGAAGCATCGCGCTGGCGAGTCGGTGGTCGTGGCCATGACGCGCGAGGGCGCGCCACGCACGGTGAGCGTGGTGTTGGCGAACAACGTCGCGGGATAGAAGTCACTCACGTTCCTGCCGAAGGATTGACCGGGCAGCGGACGACCTCGTGTTCTGATGTCAGCTGGAACTTAGGCAGGGCTTCCGGTGTGTAGAGCTGATCCTCGGGCCCCGTGAATTCGTGCTTCAGGAATTCGCCGTAGTCGATGACCCCCCAGGCTCTGCGCACGACCCCTTGCAGGTAGTCGAGCGTGCGCTGCTGCTTCGGCGTCGGCGGAGTGCGTCCTTCGAACTCGGTGAACGCTGCAAGCGCACGCAGGCGCTGCGCCTGGAACACCAGCTGCTCGTAGTTGAACAGCGCTTGAAAGTAGCTGCCCGAGCGCAAACTGAAGGTCGGCAGGTGCTCATCGGCAAGCGTCGGATCGCGCCGCACGCCATCGAGCGCAGCACGACCCGAGAGGACGATGTGACAGGCGAGCATGCGCAGGTGGTAGTTGGTTTTTATCCGGCTGCCGGCGTCGCCGAAGCCGAACATCGGCCGAAGACCCGACGCGAGGAACGACGGCTGCATGCGTGCGAACACGAGCACGCCGTAGCGCGCCGCGATCCGCTCGAACCGGTGCAGCTGCGGGCGGCCGTAGTGGCTCCGCAGCTCGCTGACGGTAGCACGCAGGCCGTGCCAGCTTTCCTGATGGCGCGCTGCCACGCGCGGCAGGAAATCGTTCCAGAAGCGCTCGACGTCCGCTGTGTCGAGCCCGTGCGCGTCCACCAGCACGAGCTCGTGAAAGTCTTCACCTCGCTCCGCGCGCAGCATGAGGGTGCCTAGCTTCGAGCGTTCGAGCCACACGAGATCGTCGTAGTGCCACTGCTCGGGGTGTGGCAGCGGCTCGTCCCAGTAGCCATCGCTGGCGTGCAGCACGTCGAAGTGCGGGCCCACCAGTGTCCGCCGCCAATAGCGGCCCGTCTCTTTCATGTCCGCGAAGGTCGTGGGCTCGAAGAAGCAGCTGGCAACGCGCACGGCGAGCGGCCTGCCGCGCTCGCGTTCGAGCGCGCGATCGTAGAAGCCCTGACCGGGTACGTCGCCCTGCAAAATGCGGTGCAGCAGCATGCGCGCAGCTGGCACGCCGCCGTAGCCGTAGGGATCCCAGCGACCGACGATGTTGCGGAACACGCTGTTCTCGTCCAGGCCCAAGCCCTCGTACACGACTGCTTGATCGAAGCGATTGTGATGCGGCGCGCACCACGTGGGCCGCGAGGTTTCTTCGGTGGGGGCATGCGCAAACGGCAGTGCTTGCCACGTTTGCTCGTCCCAGTTCGCTTCGATCACGGGCATGAGCTTGCCGGCGACGGCGCTGCGCGGCGGGAACACGCCGTAGGCATGCGCGAAGCGCAGCGGGTGCAGCGAGCGCGCGAGCGCGAACGGCAGCGTGAGCACGCGCGGCCGGACCCGAGCCCAGATCGACCAGAGCGAGAAAGTCTGCGCACAGAACGTGTTGAACGGGAATGCAATTGCGGCAAGCAGCAGGTGCAACGCCACCAGGCCGTGCACGAACCAGGGGCCGCTCGGCGCGAAGAACCCCGAAAGCGAGAGAGCGCGCGCCGTGCTGTTGTCGAACCAGGACAGCGTGACCACGATCATCGCCACGTTGAAGTAGCCGAAGTTGCCCGTGAGCTCGATCGCGACCATCAGCCCAATCAACGCACAGCCCGCCGCGCTGGACCACGGCCCAGGAAAGAACACCGCGAACGGTAGCGGCACCTCGACCAGGAACATCACGAGCAGGCTCAGCCGATGCAGCAACAGCGGCTGCTTCTGCACGAGCCAGCCGACGGGCGTGGGCAGCGGCTGGTTGACGAAGAAGCTCTGCAGGAAGCCCGAGTCCTGCTTGGTCGAGCCCGCGAACTTGTGCTTGCCGAAGCCGAAGATCACGCGGAACACCAGCAGGCGATACACCCAGGCCACAGCAGGTAGCGGCGCGGCTACGCACGCGAGGCTCGGCACAAGGCGCGTCGCGGGCAAGAACATGCCCCAGAACCCGGCCTCGAAGAGTAAGCAGTCCCATGGGTAGATCAGCACCATCGGGCGATCGAGCGACACGTACGCGAGGTAGCAGAACGCAAACGCGTACGGTGCGTGCGGTCCGCCGACCATGCAGCTGATGGCGGCAAGCGCGCCGAGCTTGGGCAGAGCCGAGAGCAACCCATCGCTCGCCGAGAACCAAAGCAGGCTCGGGAAGTACGCGAAGCGCTTCCAGGTCGGAAAGTCGCGCTCGATCGCGCGCAGGCTCTGGGCGATCGGTGTGATGCCGCGGGCACCGGCCGTGGGCAACACTTGCCCCGAGAGTGAGGCGAACGAGATCAGAAAGACCAGGCCGAGGCCCCGAGACAGAAGACCCCAGACGAGCTCAGGCGCGGGGTCGATGAGAGCGGCAAGGGGCATCACGTGCTGCTCTTCTCCTTATATCACCTGCGTGGAGGCGAAGGAGAGTGACTGCGGGTGGTTGCTAACGGGGGCGGGAGCGGCTTACGTGCTCGCCGGCCGCGTGTGTCGGTTGTGCCGGGGATCGAGGGGGCCGGTCACGACACTCTTCCGGCGTGGTCATTTACGAAACTGGGAGCTCGGCCGTGCTCTACATGCGGCGCGTCGGCTTGCCGGATGGTCGCGGAGGAGGTGCCTCCGGCTGTGCGCGCAAGCCGCCCCCGCCCCCTCGCGTCGGCCCGTCAAGTCCGTGGGGCCCGTGGCGCCACTGTGGGTTCCATCAGGGTCACGGCAACGCCGGCAACGACGACGATTGCAGCTGACATAAACGCAGGCGGCGGGGTGGTGGTGGCGCGCGCAGGCGGGCGTAGATTCCAGGGCGATTGCGCGTCGTCCGAGCGCTGACGCGGTTGCCAGGTGATTACGGTCCCAGTCTATGTGAACCGGCGCGGGCAGGTGGCCGTGGCACGGCGCCTCGATCGGTAGCACTGACCGCCCAGCACGCCCGCCGAGCACGTCACCACCTCCCCGACGCCGTTCAATTCACCAACCCCCTGAAACACACTGCTTTGCGCCACGCCCATCCTGCGGCATGCTCAATCGCAGATGCTGCTCGACCGGCCCATCATTGCGTTCGACATCGAGACCATTCCCGATCCCGAGATCGGTCGCCGCTTGCTCGGCCTATCCGGCAACGACGACGTCGTGATCCGCGAGATGGTGCGCATGCGCCTCGAAGAAACCGGCGGCCAGAGCGAATACCCGCAGCCGCCCTGGCATCGCGTCGTCACGATCTGCGCGACCCTGCTCGGGCCGATCAGTGGCCGCGTCGAGGTCCGCTCGCTGGGCACGCTCGGCGACGAGCGCAGCATGCTCGAAGCCTTCTTCGCGATGCTGAAGAACGTGGAGCGGGCGCCGCGCTTGGTCTCGTGGAACGGGTCGGGCTTCGACCTTCCGGTGATGCGCTACCGCGCGATGCTGCACGGTGTGACCGCGCCCGCGTTCTATCGCAGCGACGGCGACCTACGCTTCAACAACTACCAGAACCGCTACCACAACCTGCACCTCGACCTGATGGACACGCTGACCGGCTTCGGCGCGAGCACGCGCGTGGGGTTGAGCAACTGGTGCCGCACGATTGGCTTGCCCGGCAAGCCCTTCGTCGAGCGGCCCGTCTACGATCACTTCCTACAGGGCGAGCTGCCGTTGCTGGTCGAGTACTGTAAGCTGGACACCGTGGAGACGCTGCTGGCGTTTCTGATGTACGCGCTGCACACGGGCGACTTGAGCGAGGACGACTTGCGCAAGCATGTGGCGGCGGTGCGCGGGGTGATCGCGACGATGCCGTTCGAGGGCTGGCGCGGAGTGGAAGCGTGTTTACTCGACTGGCCGCGTTGGCCGAAGAGCGAGAACGAGAGCGAGAACGAGAACGCGACCTGAGCGGCGTGCGGGGACGGCGGAAGGGGGCTTGGGGGACGTGCGGGTTGCACTTGTCGCGGTCGGGGTAACACGTCTCGCTCGCTGGAGTTGGCACACGTGCACACCCCCCAGCCCCCTTCCGCCGTCCCCGCAGGCCTTGGGTCAGCGAAGCTCATGCCCGTCTGCCACGCGCGGTGCCGTTACAACGTTCCGACTGAATGCGCCGACGAAGTACAGCGTCGCGATACGCGCCAAGTTTGCGGCAACGACCGTGCCCAGGCCGAACAGCACGCCGATCAGCTTCTTGCGCCACGGCGCCGGAAACGCGAGCACGGCGGCCGTGACGAGTGCCTGCACATCGCACGCGGCCTTGCAGAGCACCTCCAGGCTCCGCAGCCGCGTTCACTCTCTCAATCATCCGCCAAGAAATAGTCGATCGTAGTCACCACCCGAACCTTCTTCAGCTCCGGCGTGTACTGATCGCGATCCTCGATGCTGAACAAGCCCTGCTGCGCATTGCGGATCGAGCCCACGTGGCTGTGCGAGTCGTTGGCGAACTGCTCGGCGGCCTTGCGCGCGTTCTGTGTGGCTTCGATGATCATCGGCGGCTTCACCGTGTTCAGCGCCGTGAAGAAGTACTGCGCACCGCCGCCGTAGCCACCCGAGAGCACCACACCGCGCTCGACCAGCTCACCCGCGCGACGCACGGCCGCATCGACCAGCTTCACGCGCGCGGTGCGCAGCGTGACCGTGGTCTGCGCCGAGTAGTGCGTGCGCGCGCCGTTGTACTGCTGCGCAAAGAGATCGGTGATGGCCGGGGCCGACTCACTGATCTCGCCGTCCTCGAAGCCGCGCGTCTTGAGGAACGCCTTCACCACGGCTTGATGCGCGTCGATCGTGTGCTGCAGCGCGCTGAGATCGTCGCCGGTGTCTACGAACGTGAGCGGCCAAATGGCCAGGTCGGCGGCGACCTCGCGCTCCGAGAGGCCCTTCACCGTGACGGTGCGCTGCGCGGCGTGCGTTTGGCGCACGGCGTCGGCGAGTGAGCGGCCGATGGCGCCGAGGCCGTAGGCAATGGAAGCGCCGAGAATCAGCGCGGCGAGCAGGTTACGGAGTGCAGAGGACGCGGGGGATGCGGTCGTCATGCCGTATTGACGTGCACACGCCCGCTACTAATCAAGCCTATTCGGCGGCGGCGTGCGCGGCGGCCCCGGCCGCGTGATCACGACTTCCCAACCCCGACGCGAACACATAGTCCTGCTCCCGCAGCCGGCGCGTAGCCAAGCGAAACGCGAAGGTGAAGCCGGGCCAGAGCGTGGTGTTCTTGCCGTTCTTGTTCAGGTACCAACTGCCGCAGCCGGTCGCCCAGACGGTTCGGCCGAGGCGCTCCTGCAGCTGGCGGTTGAAGCGCTGCTGCGCGTCCTGACGCATCTCGATCCAGCGCGCGCCGTGCCTGCGCATCGCGTCGATGCAGTGCATGACGTGCGCGACCTGCGACTCGATCATGAAGATCATCGAGCTGTGACCGAGCCCAGTGTTGGGCCCGACGATCATGAAGTAGTTCGGAAAATGAGCGATGGTGGTGCCGAAGTACGCCTCCGCCCCTTCGCGCCACGCGTCGTCGAGGCGCAGTCCGCCGCGCCCTTGGATTTCGAACGGCGCCCACGCGTCGGCCGAGAGAAAGCCGGTGCCGAGGATCAAGGTGTCGATCTTGCGTGCCACGCCGTCGCGCGTGACGATCGAGTCGCGGGTGATCTCCGCGATGCCGTCGGTCACCACTTCCACGTTCGAGCGTTTGAGTGTCGGGTAGTAGTCGTTCGAGAACAGCACGCGCTTACAGCCGATCGTGTAGTTCGGCTTGAGCTTCGCGCGCAGCACCGGATCAGGAATGGTCCTCGCCAGGTAGCGCCCGGCCGCGCGCTGCGGAAACTTCATGATCTTGGGGTCGATCACGAAGCCGAGCACGCGCAGCTCGTTCCACCAGTACAAAGCCAGCCGAAACAGCCGGAGCGAGAGCGGCGACACCGAGAGCACACCTTGCTCGAACGCGCTGGTCGCGCGATCGGGCTTGGGGATGACCCACGGCGGCGTGCGCTGCATCAGGTGCAGCTGCTTCACCTTCGGCGCGATCTGCGGCACGAACTGGATCGCGCTGGCGCCGGTGCCAATCACGGCGACGGTCTTGCCCTCGAGGTCGTAGCTGTGATCCCACTTGGCCGAGTGGAAGATCTTGCCCTCGAACTTGTCGAGGCCCGGGATCTGCGGCACCTGCGGACGGTTCAGAAAGCCCGTGGCCGAGCAGATCATGTCCACGGTCACGCGCTCGCCGCTGCCGAGCGTGAGCTCCCAGGTTGCGCTCGCTTCGTCGAAGCGCGCCGACACCACCTTGCAGCTCAAGCGAATGTGCGGGAGCAGGCCGTACTTCTGCGCGCAGTGCTCCGTGTACGCGCGAATCTCTTTCTGCGGCGCGAACATGCGCGACCACTTCGGGTTCGGCTCGAACGAGTATGAGTACACGTGGGACTGCACGTCGCACGCGCAACCCGGGTAGTCGTTGTCGCGCCAGGTGCCGCCCAGCTCGGGCGCCTGCTCGAAGATCGTGAACGACTCGATGCCAGCCTGCTTGAGCTTGATGCCCATGCACAGTCCGGCGAAGCCGGTGCCGATCACGGCGATACGCGGAGTCGTGCGCGGGCTGGGAGTCGTCGAGTGCTGCGCCATGCTGAGTCCCTCGTATACAGATGTCTACTTCGTGTAGACGATCGTATACTTCGCTGTCAAGCCCATGGTACGCTCATGACGCGTCATGGCGCGTGTCGTCGACAATCCACCGGCACGAGCCCGCGACGGACGGCAGAAGCTGATCGATGCCGCCCTGCGCCTAGGCGCGCAGAAGAGCAGCTTGGACTCGCTGGGCCTACGTGAGCTGGCGCGTGAAGCGGACCTGAACCCGAACACGTTTTATCGGCACTTCGCCGACCTCGGCGAGCTGGGCCTGTGCATTGTCGAGCACTTCGGCGCCGAGCTGCGCCGCGACCGCAACGCCGCGCGCGACGAGACCAGCGACTTCGCCACGTTTCTGCGCACCTCCTGCGAGCGTTACTTCGAGTACGCAGCGCGGCACCCGAATGCATTCCTACTCGGGTTTCGCGAGCTGGCTTCGCCGACCAAGGTCGGTCGCGCGGTGCGACGCCTGATGGACGAGCTCGCGCACGAGCTGTTCTTGATCACGCGCCACTTCAACCTGCACGACGCGCTCGACGACGCGGCCCTCGAAGAGGTTGCCGGCTTTCTGATCAGCCAGCTGTTCATGCTCTCGCCCGAGTACATCGAGCACCCGAAAGCGCGCGCGACCATTGTCGAGAAGGCGCTGCGCTTTGCGATGTACTTGCAGCTCGGCGTGAGCGCGGCCGCGCAGATCACGCCGCACGCGGCCCCGAAGCGCAAGCCGCAGAAGACGAGACCCGTGCGCGCACGAACGCGAGCACGAACACGACAAGCCTGAGCGCGAGCTACGACAACGCTCTTGGCGTCCTACGTGCGCTCGTGCGTGTGTTCTTTCGGCGCCCAGGGCTGCGAGGGCACTACGTGTAAAGGCAGCTGCACCACGACTCATGACGACCGCAAGAATCGCTGCACCACGATCACGACGACCGTGACGGGCGCTGGACACTAGTGCCCTTTTTTTGCCGGTGCCGTTGCGTCTGCGTGAACGGGGTGCATGTAGGCGCTGAGGAGCAGAGTTTCATGATCAAATATACAGCCAGTGTCTTTCTCTTCGTGCTCGCGCTCGCGAGCGCATCCGCGTGCAGTCACAATCAACGCTCGGCCGAGCACAACGGACCTGTTGCGTCCGGCCCCGCGCGTGAGCTCAGCAGCGCTGTCGACGATCTCACGGCAGCGCGCTGCGATCTCGAGCAGCGCTGCAATCACGTCGGCGACGGGCAGACCTATGAAAATCGCGAAGCCTGCGAGACGAAGCTGCACGGCTCGATTGCCAGTGAGCTGAATACCAGTGATTGCCCGCACGGCATCGCGGATTCGAAGCTCACCGCCTGCAAGAATGACATCAAGGCAGAGAGCTGCGGCAACCCGATCGATGCCATGAGCCGCTGGAATGCCTGCCGCAAGGGCGCGATTTGCGCCGACTGACTCTTGCGCGGGCAGCAACGAGCGCCAGGAGCGCGTCCAGCCCAGACTGGACGCGCCCTGCAGTACATCTCCCACGCTCTGGCGCTCTGACCGAGGGACTCTTGAGCTACGACGACTTGCTGGCTGGACTGCGCAAGCTCGGCTTCGACAATCCGAGCTGAATGCGCTTGGCGCACGCCTTGCACCGCTAGCCAGCGCGGCGCCGACGCCCAAACCAAAGCGGAACGGAAGGAACACGTCATGCACTTGATTCTGTTTTTGATCTTCGGGTTGCTCATCGGCGCATTGGCGCGACTCATCGTTCCAGGCCGCGAGCCTGGGGGCTGGGTGGTCTCGATGATCATCGGCGTGGTCGGCTCGTTCCTAGGCGGCATGATCGGTCGTGCCGTGGGCCTATATCGCGAAGGCGATCCTGTGGGCTTCGTGATGGCGCTGATTGGTGCGTCACTGTTGCTCGTGATCTATCACGCGATGCGCGGCCGTCACGTGCTCCGGTGAAGCCATCGAGCGCGCGGCCCACACCTGCTTTTCCGCAGCCGAAGCCCGCACCTCGCGGCAGCACGGCGCGCATCTCGCGCCAGGTCGTGGGTCTCGCAGCGAGCGGTGAAGAAGTTTCACTGTTCGTGCTCGATACGGGCTGCGGCAGCGCGGCGCAGGTCCTCGACTACGGTGCGACAGTGGCTGCTCTGCACGTGCCCGACGCGCGCGGGGACAGCGGCCCGGTGGTGCTCGCACCCGGATCGTTGCAGGGTCACTTGGCCGATCGCATGTATCTCGGCGCCACCGTGGGTCGCTTCGCCAATCGCATCGCGGGCGCGTGCTTCATATTGGACGACCGCCGCTATCAGCTGCAGGCCAACGAGGGGACCAATCAGCTGCACGGCGGGGGCCGGTGGGTTTCATGCGCAAGTGAAGCCGGCGATCTGGAGTTCTCGCCCGCAGGGGCCAGCCAGCTTACGATTCACTGGGGAAACGGCCGCAGAACACCCTGACCTCGAAGAGATCAGGTCGGCCCGAGCGTCGGGCAGCCGTAGACGATGCGCACGCTGTGAGCGCCCTGCGTCTTCATGCGGTCGCAGCTCGTCCCGAGTAACACCACGCTGGGCAGCGATGTCGACTCATCGAGCATCCAGCCGTTCGCGCCTGCTTGGGGCACGCGCGCGCCGTCGATCTCGACGTTCACGAGCGACGCATCCGGCGGAACCGAGTCGAGCGCGAGGCCGCAGCTCGTGAGCAGTCCCTTCGTGATCTGCGTGAGCACGTCCGAGAAGCCCGAGACCCCTCGCGTTGCATCCACTTGGAAGAACTTACGCGGGCCCGCAGGGTTCACCTCGCCGCCATGGACCGCAAGGTCGTCGAGCAGCGCGACGTATTTTTCAGTCCCGGGAATCCCGACCACGAACGTCTTGATTCCTGCATCGGCGAGCCCAGTGATGGCGTCGCGCGTCGCAGTCTGATCGATGCAGCCACGAGGCTCCGCGTCGCAGCAGTTGGCTGTGGCTCCCGCGTCAGTCAGGGTGGGGCATGCGCCCCCAATGTTGCGATCACACTGATCGATCGAGCACGAGCTAGCGGCGCCGCAGTTGGGTCCGCCGTCGGTCGCAAGTAGAACATAGCGTGCTGCACGCAGCGCTGTGCCCGCGTCAGCTGCGCCTTCGAACGTGCGCAACGCACGCGCCAGAGCCCGCGCGGTTGGCGTACCACCGCCTGGCAACTCGGCGTCGAGCGCGGCTTCGATTTGCGGGAGAGCGAGCGGTGCGGGTGCGAACGGCACGGTCGCGATGTCGTTGGTCGGCAGGTCGCAGCAGTCGGACGTGCAGTTGAGCAGGATCGGCGCCACGGGATCGGGAGGCGCGGGAAAGAGCTCCAGCCCCACGGAGAC
>JADGRF010000214.1 GCA_017881055.1 Sandaracinaceae bacterium | reverse complement strand
CAGGACGAAACAGGACGAAACAGGACGAACGCGACGGGCTATATCACGACCCGGCGCTTGATGCAGCGGCGCACGGTTTCGCAGTCTTTTCGCGCGCAGACGCACACGCACCGCTCAATACTGAATCAGCGCGAACGCATCGACCGGTTTCAACCGCTCGCGGCCCGGCAGGAACGTCAACTCGATCACGAAGGCGGCGCCGATCACTTCGCCGCCGACTTTCTTCACGAGCTCGATCGTGGCTGCGGCCGTGCCGCCGGTTGCGAGCAGGTCGTCGACGATCAGCACGCGCTCGCCCTTCTTCAGCGCGTCGCGATGGATCTCGATCGCGTCTTTGCCGTACTCGAGCGCGTACTCCACGCGGTGCGTGGCAGCTGGCAACTTGCCGGGCTTGCGTGCGGGCACGAAGGCTTTGCGCATACGCGAGGCGAGCGCGGCGCCGAAGATGAAGCCGCGCGACTCGATGCCGACTATGGCGTCGAAGCTGCTGGTGTCGTAGCGCTCGGCCATCAGGTCGAGGCAGATGTTGAACGCGCTCGGATCGGCAAGCACCGGCGTGATGTCTTTGAACATGATGCCGGGCTTCGGGAAGTCCGGGACGTCACGCACGCGCTGCTTCACGAGGTCGATGGCGGACATTGGCAAGCTCCTCACGCGATGGGATCGAGGCCGGCAATGTGCACAGCGAGATGGCGATGCTCGGGGCTCGTGGCTTCGAGCGCGAGCGCCGTGACCGAGACGTAGCCCTGGCCGACGGCTTCTGCATCGGTGCCTTCGACATCGCCGGTCTCGGTGACGCGGCCGCCGATCCAGAAGTACTCGCGGCCGCCGGGATCGCGGCGCGGGATCACGCTCTCTTCGTAGATCTGTCGGCCGACGCGCGTGACGCGGATGCCGCGAGCGGGCCCCGCGGGGAAGTTCACGTTGAGCAGCGCAGCCGAGCCAATCGGCGGCTCGCTCATCAAAAGGCGTGCAGCGAGACGCGCGGCGTCGTCCGCGACGCGCGCGAGGTCCACACCCACCGGCGCGGAGAACGCCATCGCGGGGATGCCACGGATCGCGGCTTCGCGCGCACCCGCGATCGTGCCCGAGTAGAAGACGCTGGTGCCCAGGTTCGGGCCGTGGTTGATGCCCGATAGAACGATGTCCGGGCGCCGCGGCAGAAAGCGCGGCTCGAACAGCGCCAGGTACACACAGTCGGCCGGCGTACCGTCGATGGAGTGCAGGTCGGGCTCGTGCTCGATGTGGCGCAGCGGGCGGTCGATTGTGATCGCGTGCGAGGTCGCGCTCTGCTCGCGCGTCGGCGCCACCACGATCACGTGGCCGAGCGGCGCCACGGCCTTGCGCAGGGCGCCGATGCCTGCCGCGAGCGCACCGTCGTCGTTCGTGATCAGAATGATCGGACGGTCGTCGGGCATCTGACGGTCTTCTGACGGTCTTCGTGCGTGCGGGGAACAGGCACGAAGAGGGAGAAAAGAATGGTCGGGGCGACTGGATTCGAACCAGCGACCCCCAGACCCCCAGTCTGGTGCGCTAACCAGGCTGCGCCACGCCCCGACCAAGTCCCAGGCTTTCCCGGGGGCCGCCACCATACACGCTTCGGTCGGCCAGGCAAGCCCAAAGCAGGCAGGCTCACGGGCGGTTGCGGGCGCTGACGGGAACGCTGTTGGGCACGGACGCGGTGACCGTCGCCTTGACCGGGGCGGTGCCGACGGGTGCCGCTTCGGTGCCGACGATCAGCTCGATCTGATGGAGCAACTCGGTCAGCTCCTCGCGCACGGCCAACAGCTCGGCCCGCGAGTTGACCTCGCGCGCCGCACCAGCATCGGGCGGGCTCGACACGCGATCGTGACCCGACTCGCGCAGGCGCTTCTTCGCGCCGGCGATCGTCAGACCCTCGTCGTGCAGGAAGCGACGCACCAGCATCGCCAACTCGACGTCGCGTCGCCGATACACGCGATGCGCGCCGCGCGTCTTGAGCGGCCTGAGCGCGTTGAACTCACTCTCCCAGTAGCGCAGCACGTGCGGCCGAACGCCGACGATCTGCGCGACCTCGCCGATCTTGAAGAACAGCTTGTCCGGAAGGTCGTTCCCCGCCACGAAACACCCACGCTCTCTGGCTCACTTCGGCTGCTGCACCATGACCGCGTGGGTCATGGCATTTCAGAGCAACACCCTACTCGGCCTCGGCGCCTTCGTCGCGGGTCTTCCACTTCTGCGCGGCTTTGTCCGGATTGAGAACGTTCTTGAGCACTTGGCTCGGCTTGAACGTGAGCACGCGCCGCGCGCTGATCGGAATCGGCTCGCCCGTCTGCGGATTTCTTCCGATGCGCTCTTTCTTCTCGCGCACCACGAAGTTGCCGAAGCCGGAAATTTTCACTTTGTCGCCCTGGGCGAGCACGTCTTTCATCGTCTCGAAGACGGCCTCTACGACTTCGGCGGATTCCTTTTTAGAGAACCCGCCGACCTTCTCGTAAACGCAATCGATGATTTCCGCTTTCGTCATCGACGCCTCCCCAGGCAACCCTCCACAATGCAACCACAAGGCGTCGCTAAACTCAATAGAGGCGGTTACTTGCGCGCGTTTGCGCGGGGCCGAACGTCGCCTAACGAAGCGTGCCGCGGAAGCGTTGTTCGGCGATCGCCGTGAGCTTCGCGTGGGTTTCGTCGACCAGCTTGTCGGTCAGTGTGGCCCTGGGATCACGGTATACCACATGAAACGCGAGGCTCTTTTGGCCCTCGGGCACGGGTGCGCCGCGGTAGATGTCGAACAGCTTCACGGTCTCGGCCAGAGTTCCGGCCGTGTCGTGCAGAACGCTGGCCACTTCACCGGCGCTCACATCCTCGGCTACGACCACCGCGAGATCGCGCGTCGAGGCGGGGAAGCGCGGCAGCGGGCTGGCTTTGCGCACGCCCACCTGCTCGCTCGCATGCTGGAGAGCAGCCACGTCGAGTGCTGCGTAGATTGGCCGACCCTCGAGCCCGTAGGTGTTCACGATGTCCGGATGCAGCTCGCCGAGCACACCCACGTCGACGCCTGCCACGCGCACGCGCCCACGACGCTTCGGGTGCAGAAACGGCGCCTGCGCGTCGAGTGACGAGTCATGGACTGTCTCGACCGGCACGCCTGCAAGCGCGTGCGTGATGCTCTCGAGCATGCCCTTGGCGTCGTAGAAATCGAGCTGCTCGCGCTCGTCGTAGGAGCTTGCACGCATGCCCCAGAGCAGAGCGCCTAGCTCGTAGCGCTCGCTGGGCAGCGTGGCTTTCGCGTCGGTGTTCGCTCCGAACACGCGCGCGACTTCGTAGCCGGCGAAGCGCTTCTGCGCGTGACGCTGGCTGAGCACGAGGTTCTGCAGAAGGCCCGGCAAGAGCGCCGTGCGCAGCACCGAGCGCTCCTCGGACATCGGATTGGCGACGCGCGCCTCGCTTGCGGGCACGCGCGCTTTCTCGTGATCGGCCGGTGACACGAAGGCGAAGTTCACGGCTTCCCAGAGCCCTGCGGACGCAGCCGACTCGCGCACGCGACGCACGAAGCGAATCGCTGGCGCGGTACCTTCAGGGCTAGGCCGCATGTTCGGCAGCGACGTCGCGATCGTGTCATAGCCGACGATGCGCGCGTACTCCTCGATCAGGTCCACCTCACGCGCGAGATCAGGGCGATGCAAGGGCATGGTCACGGCGAGCGTGTCAGCTGCCGTAGGCGTCACATGGCAACCGAGGCGCGCGAAGATCGCGCGAGCGCGGGCCAGATCGATCTCTGCGCCGAGCAACGCCTGCGCGCGCGCGCGGCGGAACGTGACGTGAGCCTTGGTCGTCGGCTGCGCGTAGAAATCGAGCGCGTCGGGCACGACGGCGCCGCCTGCGAGATCGGCGATCCACGCCGCGGCATGCGCGAGCACCGCACGCACATCCGAGGGATCCACGCCGCGCTCGAAGCGATGCGAGCTATCCGTGTGCAAGCCCGTGCGCTTGCTGGTGCGCCGCACAGTGGGCGGATCGAAGTACGCACACTCGATCAGCACGTGCTCGGTGCCGGGTCCGATCTCGGAGTTGGCGCCACCCATCACGCCGGCGAGCGCGACCGGGCCTTCGCCGTCGCAGATCACGAGATCGTCGGCGTCGAGCGCGCGCGCTTGGCCGTCCAGCGTGTGCATGGTCTCGCCGGCTTTCGCAAGCCGCACCTCGATACGCGAGCCGCGCAGCTTGCGCAGATCGAACGCGTGAATCGGATGACCAAAGCCGAGCAGCACCAGGTTCGTGGCATCGACGACGTTGCTGATCGCGCGCTGACCGAGCACGTGCAGCCGGTAGCGCACCACGAACGCCGACGGCCCGATCTTCACGCCGGTCACGAGCGCGGCGCCGTAGCGTGGACAACGCTCGGGTGCGCTGACCTGCAGGCTCACCGGCGCGATGCCGGAAACCTTCACGGGCTCCGCGCCCATCGACCCGTACTGATCGGCGAGCGAGAACGCGTGCTCGGACTTCTGCCACAGCGGCGAGGTCGCTTGCACCAGGCGTCGCGGCGAGGTCGGCCGCGGAAACGTGAACGCTTTATTGTCATCGCCGATCAGCGCGCACAGCTCACGCGCGATTCCGACGTGACCCAAGCAGTCAGGCCGGTTCGGCGTGAGGCCGAGCGTGTACACCGTGTCGCGCAGGTCGAGCGCGTCCGCAAGCGCTGCGCCTGGCTGCGTGTGGCGGCTCTTCTCGATCACCAGAATGCCGTCTTCGTCCGCGCCGATGTCGAGCTCTTTCTCGCTGCAGATCATGCCGCGCGAGACCACGCCGCCGAGCTTGCGCTCTTCGATCTTCAGGCCACCCGGCAGCGTGCTACCCAAGCGCGCGAAGGCAACGAGGCCCCCGGCATCCGGCACGTTGCTCGCGCCGCACACGACCTCTTGCTCGGCCACGCCGTCGAACAGCGTGACCAGGGAGAGCTTGTCGCGCGACGGGTGAGGCTTCTTGCCGCGCACTTCCGCGATCACAATGCCGGTGAGGTTCTCGCCCCAGCGCCGCACGTGCTCGACCTCGAGCCCGCCCGACGTCAGCTGCTTCGCGACGTCATCGACCGCGACGTCGAACTCGAGCAGCTCCACCAGCCATTTGTGCGATACGAGCATGGCGTTTCATTCATAACTGAGTCAGGAACCTGGGATCGTTGCCGTAGAGCAAGCCCAGCTCCGGAATGCCGTAGCGCAGCATGGCGATGCGATCGATGCCCATTCCGAACGCGAAGCCGGTGTAGCGCTCCGGGTCGTAGCCGACATGCTCGAACACGACCGGATGGATCATGCCGCAGCCCAGGATCTCCATGAAGCCAGTGCCTTTGCAGGCGCGACAGACCTCAGCGCTGCCGCCGGGCAGAGCCGCAGGCTGCTGCCCGGGTATGTGAATCACCTCGTAGCCGCGGCAGAGCGTGCACCCCACGTCGACCTCACCGCCGGGCTCGACGAACGGGAAGTAGCTGGGACGAAAGCGCACCGGCACGTTCGCGCCGAACAAGCGCTGCAGGAAGTGCGTGAGCACGCCCTTCAGGTGCGAAAAGCTCACGCCTTCGTCGACCATGAAACCTTCGATCTGCATGAACATCGGCGAGTGCGTGGCGTCGTCATCGCGCCGGAACACGGCGCCCGCAGACACCACGGCCAGCGGAGGCTTGCGGCGCAGCATCTCGCGGATCTGCACGGTCGAGGTGTGTGTGCGCAGGAGCGTCGCGCGTGGGTTCACGCCCGGCGGCTGCTGCATGAAGAACGTGTCCTGCATGTCGGTCGCGGGATGGTCAGCTGGAAACCCCAAGCGATCGAAATTGTTCTCGTGCAGATCGACCTCGGGCCCCTCGGCGATGTCGAAGCCGAGCGCACCGAACAGATCGAGCAGCTCGTGCTTGAGCCGCGTCAGCGGGTGCAGATAGCCGCGCCGCGCGCCGTAGCCGGGAAGACTGATGTCGAGCGACGGGCCAGACAGCTCCGCCAGACGCGCCGCTTGCAGAAGCCCATCGAGGCGCTGTGCAAACGCGCGCTCGATCTCTTCTTTCAGCTGGTTCGCGCGCTGACCCAGCTCACGCCGCTGCTCTTTCGGCAGCTCGGGCATGAGCTTCATCAGCTTGGTGACCAAGCCGTTCGGGCCCGTGTAGCGCGCGTTGGCGGCGCGCAACGCAGGCTCGTCCCGCGCCGCGTCAAACGCGTCGCTATACTGCGCGGCCGCGTTTCCGAGACCTTCCTCGAATGCGGCAACGGCAGTCATGTTGGCGTACTACCGTGCAGCGTCGACGACGGCCTTGAAGCCGCCCGGATCGCGCACCGCCAGGTCCGCGAGGATCTTGCGGTCGAGCATGATGCCCTTGTTCTTGAGCAGGTTGATCAACCGGCTGTAGCTCACGCCGTGACCGCGCGCCGCAGCGCCGATACGAGCGATCCAGAGCTTGCGGAAGTCACCCTTCTTCTCGCGGCGATGGGCAAACGCGTCTTTCCACGCGTGGTGCACCTGCTCGACCGCGGAAGCGTACTGATTGCGGCGTGCACCGTAGTAACCCTTCGAGTGCTTGAGCACGCGGTTACGACGACGACGAGCCTTGAAACCTCTTTTTACGCGCGGCATGACTTACCTCCCTCGGAAATTAAACTGCGTAGGGAAGCAAGCGCTTGAAACGCTTCTCGTCCGCCTTGTCGACCAACTGGTGCTTGCGCAGCTTGCGGCGGCGGCTCGCGGACTTGCCGCGCATCAAGTGGCTGAGGCGTGCGGACCCGCGGCGAATCTTGCCCGAGCCCGTGACGCGCAGCCGCTTCGAAGCGGCACGCTTGGTCTTCATCTTCGGCATGACGTGTTCTCTACTTGGTGAGGATCCCTCGAAAAGCCGCAGGCTGTTTCGAGGTGCGTGACTCGAAAAGCCGCAGGCTGTTTCGAGGT
>JADGRF010000213.1 GCA_017881055.1 Sandaracinaceae bacterium | reverse complement strand
GCACGAGCCAGCTTGACGCCCCAGCCAGGAAACGCTAACGATCCCGACTCGTTGCGGGCATAACTCAGTGGTAGAGTGGTAGCTTCCCAAGCTGCAAGTCGTGGGTTCGAATCCCATTGCCCGCTCAGAGTTTTGCCAGTAGTTACGGGGAGTTGAGTGGCGCTACCGAGTGGGGCGGCCGCCGGGATGGTCGAGCGTGGGACCCGATATGGGACCCTGGATTGGCGCCGGCCGCGCGCGCGGCCGGGGTACGCCCGCTGCCCTACGGCAGCAGATCTTGCGGACGCACCCCGAGCGCGTGCGCAAGTTTCCACATCGTGCGCAGCGTGACAGACCGGCCGCTCTCGATCCGTTGGTAGTGCCGCAAGCTGAAGCCGCGATCCATCATGTCTTCTTGCGTGAGCCCGGCGCTCAAACGCAGCTGACGGACGCGCTTGCCGACTTGCGTGCAGTAGCGCTCGAAGGCCCGGTCCATCGAGTCGCGACGCTAGGGAGCCCCGGCTGACTGCACCACGGTCAAAAATGTCGTAAAGTCGAGGTTGTCGCGTGGTGCGGGCGTCGGTAATGTTCACGTTACCGAGGGGTACAAGATGCAGAGTCTTAGCTTACGTGGGATTGCCGCAGCACTCGCGCTCGCAGGCTGCGCGCTGGTCGTTGCTTGCGGCGCCGGTGGCAGCGCAGGTGACAGCACTACTTGCCCCGTTGGGCAGGAAGGATGCGCCTGCTACCCGAACGCGACATGCGACAGCACGCTGGCCTGCAAGTCGCAGCTTTGCGTCAACTTGGGCAGCACCGGGGCCGCGGGCACGGGCTCGACCTCGACGGGCGCCAGAGCGGACGCCGGCGGATCGAAGGACGGTGGGAGCGCCGGAACGCACGGGAGCGTGTCGACGTGGAGCGTGGATGGTGGTGCCGCCGGTGGTGGCGCGTCAGCGGGCAGCGGCGGCATCGGCACCGCGGGTGCCAGTGCGTCCGCCGGGAGCGGTGGCGCTGCCGGCTCTAACGCAGTAGCAGGCAGCAGCGGTGCGCAATGTCACCTGTCTGGCGAGTCTTGCGCCAGCGACGTCAACTCGTGCTGCAACGGTTCGTTGTGCGCCGTGATCGGCGCGGCCACTGTGTGCTCTGCCGCTTGCCAGCAAGGCTCCGATTGCACGAGCGGTTGTTGCGTTGGCCTCAGTACTGGCGGAAGTGTCTGCGCACCGACGCAGAACTGTCCGCCGCCGAACCCATGCAGCACCTTCATTAACTGCATGGCAAATAACCCATTGCCGGGTTCCGGCACCGGATCCTGTCAGGCGGCTAGCAGCAATGCGAACACTGCGCAGTTCTGCGCAGACTCGGTGGGGTGTCCGTCGAACAACTGTGGCGCTTGCTTGTCTGGCTCTTCGGGATGCGCCGCGTGGAAGATCGACTCAGCGAACTGCAACGCGGAACCTGGGGTGTTCGGTAGCAGTGTGGGTGCGGCCATGCGAGCAGCGGTGGCCAAGTTCTGTCCCTGACGCCAGCGCGCAGCCCACAGTGACGCGCCGCGCGCACGAGACGCCCGCCCGCTGCCGACCCCGGCGAGCGCTACTGGATCTGCAGCGGCAACACTGCGTCGGGAGGCACGGTCCCGACCAACGTCGCGTGCAGAAGGTCGCGCGGCCCGAGCCCCGTGACGCTGCACCCACCGTTGCTGCCGATCTCCGACGCCAGATTGCTCACCGTCGCGTACGGGAGTGCGGCTGCGTACAACATACCGCTGTTGAAGACTCCTGCGCCGACTATCTTCGCCGTTGTCAGCGCTGTACCTGAGCAGTCTGTCGACGTGAAGAAGAGCGGTGCGCCTGAGCCGCTGCCATCGAGGATCTCGCCAACCTTCCCAGTAAGCGCGTCGTACTGGATGAACACACCGGCCGGCGTACGGATCATCAAGCCGCCACCGGCCGGCACGGCAGCAGGTACCAACGTCCCCAACAACGTACCGTTGCCATCAAGCAGCTGGAACGCTCCAGGCTGGCCGGTGTCGCCCTTGTCGCCCTTGTCACCCTTGTCGCCTTTCAAGCCCTGATCCCCCTTGTCGCCCTTGGTGCCGGGCAACCCGTTGCACGCATACTCCACGCTGGCGCCGACGCTCAGTCGGGTGCCGCCCGCTGCGCAGTTCGAGGATGCGACGGGCTCGGACGCGAGCGCCACGGACGCCCCGGGGCTTCCCATGCTGGCCTGCGCGCCTTGATCTCCCTTCGGTCCGGTCGCGCCTTGATCTCCCTTCGGTCCTGTGGCGCCGCGCGCTCCCATCGCGCCGTTGACGCCGGGCTCTCCAACCAGACCCATAACACCCATCGTTCCGTTGGCGCCGTTGGTGCCGTCCATGCCGGGCGCCCCGGGCTCGCCCGGACCACCTTTCGCGGCCGAGCACCCGAGCACGAGGCATGACGCGAACAGCGCTGAGCGAAGCATGAGTGGTTCTCCCCGGAGGCGGCCATCTCGATCGGTGTCCAGCTGTCCACCGGTGGCCGCCGCCAGGATGGCAGGCAGGCGAATGGCCGGCAATGCCCGCCGCCGAGAGCACCGGCGCCGTTCCCTGACGCGATATACCGTCCGCGTTGTCCCGCTTAATCCGTCCCACCCGGGTGGGCCCTCGGGGCGGGGGGGCATGTTGCGAGGCGGGGGAGCCTCTCGACAATTTTGCCCAGCGCCAAGGCATTAGCGGGACAGAGCCCCGCTAATGTTCGAGCGCGTGGCCAGCGTCGCACCTGCATCATCGGGGGCGAGCAAATGCGTGCCACTGCTGCGGCGACAGGATCACGGCTTTTGCGGCGGGCGACGAACGCGGGTGCGTGCCACTGGGCAGAGTCCGCGCGTCACGCTCCGCCTTCGATCACTACCAGGCGCAGCGTGGCGCTCCGGCTCGCAAGCACATCGGCCACCGTGCGGCTACGGTCGGACGCGCACCACGCTCGCCACTCGGACACGTCGAGGTCGGTGCGCGCGCAACGCGGGTGGGTCGCCAGCGTCACGCAGCCCCGCCCGGGCATGTCGAGCACGAGCGTCGTGGGCAGCGGCAACTCGGACAGCCAGTGCGCCGGAAAGCTCAGCACTTCGCGGGCGCTCAGGTCAGGATCGAGACGCGCACCCGGTGCCGTCAGTCGCAGCAACTCGCGCTTGTGGCGCACGATGTTCGCCTCGAGCGACTCCGTGAGCACGCCCGCCGGAGCGTCGATCTCCAGTTGGTCGCCGTGAGGGCACACGCGCACGTCGAGGCGGTGCAACTCTTGCAGCAGTAAGGGCGCGCTCGCCGTCACACGACCCTCCGTACGCGCTCGCGCCCACCCGCTGAAAGCGAAACAAGTGAAACATCACCGGAGCCGCCGAGCGGTTCCGCTGTTGCGCTTGTTTCGCTCTGGGCAGGTAGATACGTCTCAAACGCCGTTTCAAAGGAGGCGCGATGGTAAGCCTTCGGAGTCTTGCGGCCGATTCGGATCGTGCTCGGCGTGATGCGGAACGGTCGCAACAAGCGCGCGAGCCCGTGCCCGTTGAGTGGCTTGCCGCCGCGGAAGTCTTGCCAGGCACGATCGTCAAGCGCGACCAGGCCGTCGAGCAGTTGCTGCGTGGTCACCGGGTCGCATGCCGCGAGCGCGCCCGTGAGCAGATCGCGAATATCGGATAGCAGTTGCTCGGCGACGCCTTCCGACTTGTCGTGGTCGCCGCTCAGGAGTTGCGCCGCTCGTTGTGATCGTGACAGCCACTCGTCACCCAGCACCGCCGCGATGGCCAGCAAGGGCTCCCAGTTGTCGGCGGCGCGGTCGTGCAACTCGCGATGAGCTGCGACTCTCGCATCCCCGCACGCCTGCGCGTTGTCGCTCGCCCATCGGGCGCACCTTCGGCACAGTGGTTCAAGCGCTTCGATCTCCGGCCGTCGCAAGCTCTGCACGCGCTCGTCCTTCGATTTGCGCTGCATCTCGATTACAATCGATCGATCCATGATCGTTTCCGGGAGCCTGCCGATCGCGGCAATCGCCATCGGACCAAAGACCGCGAAGGCCCGCGGTTCGTGGTTATCGCCCACGCAGCGCAGAACGGGCTGGCCGCGGCTGTGCCCAGCGTTGATCACGCCTCGGAGTTCTTCGTTCTCCCGCGCGAAGGCGTCGGCTTCGTCGATGAGGAGCGTCGGGTGATGTGCCTCTATGGTGCGGAAGAGCACTGCGGTCGTCAGGCTCGCGCTCGGCAGTGATCGTGGGGTAAGCGCTCCGAGCACTCGCAACAAGGTCGTTTTGCCGCAGCGCTTCGTGGGGGAGACGATCGCGAGCCGCGGTGAGCAATGCGCAGCGTCAATGCAGTGCGCATGCAGCACCCAGAGCGCGACCGCGAGGGCTGCCTCCGACGCGACATGCACATACCGGTGGACGGTTCCGACCAACTCTGTGATCAGCGCGTCGCCGTCTACGGGGTCCTGCCACGGGTCGGGATCCGCAAACGGAACGCTCGTTCCCTGGGACGCGCGCGAAGTCGTGCTCCGCTTCCCGATGCGCCGTTCGCGGAGTGCGGTGTCAACGAGTTGAGCAGGCTTGCCGATCTTGTTTGCGTTCAATCTCGCAACTGCTTCGTTGCGCAGCAATACGAGGTCCATCTCATCGAACGTCGCAGCTCGCTCTGCGAATGCCCGTACAGCGGTTGCGATGATCTGTATTGGCTGAAGGTCATTCAGCGCGAGCAGCGGTTCTAGGGCGTTCTCGAAGCGGTCACGGTCAAGCATGGCGGCGCTCCCTTGATGCCTGCGCCGTGCGGGTTTGCATCCACGCGTGCACGTCTTCAACGCGCCACGCGCAGATCATCGCGACATCGCCGATGTGGTCGCGGAGCCAGCGCCAGGCGAAGAGACAACCGGCTCGGAGCACTCGCACCAATAGACCAGCACGCGACGTCATCGCGCACCGCCCTCGCGCAAGAGGCGTTGCAGTTCCGATCGCTCGATGAGCGGGTTTCCACCAGCGACTCGCACCGCCCGGATCAGGCCGGTCGACAACCATCGGCGGATCGTGCGGGGACTGCGCCTGATGGCGGCGGCGGCTTCGGCGGGTGTGAGCAACCTCGGAAGTTCGTTTAGCTCTGCGTGAGCGGGATCGAGTGTATGAGTCATCGGTGCACCTACTGGCCGCAGGAGTTGGAGCGCGGCCACAGCACGTAGGTTTGCGCCGCCGGCGTCCAGGTGCACGCATGTTGGGACACTTGGGCGAGTCTCCAGCTACCTAGCTGTGTGGGCGACTCTTTCGTTTCCGAGTCGCGTCAAACAGGCCCTCGGCCTGCGACTTGGACCGGCCGAGCGCCTTGTACCCACCCACCACTAGGCGCTCTCCGTCCGGCGGTGTGTCGCGCTTCAACAACCGTTCGTAGGCGGCGGCGACTGCTGGTCGCGACTGCGCGAGAAGAGCCTCGTTGTCATGCCCCGCGGACCAGTTGGTCAGGTCGAGCAGCCACCGGATCTGGTCGGAGTACGCCATGTCGACGAACTTCACAGCAAGGCACCGCGCGTGAGCGCGGACCACTGCCAAAGGTTCGAGATTGGGATCGCGCCGCTCGTTGGCGTCACGCGCCAACTCGGCCCGAAGGGTTGCGAGCTGAGTTGCGAAGCTTTCCATGTGCTTCGGCAGCGTGCTCGCCAGCGACTGGCCGAGATCTTTGGTCGCAAAGTTGTCGCGAAGGGAGAACCGTTCGATGGAAGTTGAGTATTCACCCAGCTCTAGCCGGTGGTTTGTCGCAACCATCTTCGCAAGGTGCCGCAGTGCTGCACGCTCCAAGTCGATGAGCACTCTTTCGTCAGCCCGCACGTACGCGCCGACGAGAGCTTTCAGGACTCGCGCCATCCGAACCGCTCGCCGATCGCCGGAATCGATCACGGCCTGATACCAGGCTTCAAGAGCGGATACGGTCCCCCTCACCGCAGCGGCGTTGTTATCGATCGGTCTCGTGCGATCGTCAGCGCGTGGCGGTGTGCGCTTTGCGCGCGAACCCTGTGCAGACATAGATGGCGTTCCCTGCGTTCCCGGAAGGGTGCGGGCAGGGGCCGCGGGGAACGCCGCACTGGCCCCACGCGCCGATAGCTAGTCGGCACGCTTGCCCTACACAGCAGGCTACGGCACGAGCGTCAGACTGGGAAGCGCGGCGCCGGTGCGTGCGTCGCCGAGCGCCGTCAGCTCGCCCTCGATCTGCATCGCCGCTTCGAGCGTGCGCGCCTCGCGCGGGATCCCACGGTGCACGCCGAGGTAGTGCCGCTCGGCCACGTTGATCGAGTGGCCAAGCTGCTTGGCGCTCAGGAACGCCGTGGCGTTGCCGAAGATCCCGGGCGCGTTCGTGAGGTATGTCGCGCAGGTCGAGCGCAGCGTTTGCCAGTCGAATTGCGGCGCACCGAAACCGCTCGGCGCTTCGGCGTCTGGCTTCGCTGCACGCTTGCGCTTGGTTGCCCGAGGCGCAGCGCTCACGGGCGCGATCAACCGCGCGCGCGCGGTTTCCACCAAGTCGGCGGTGTACGGGTGTTCCTTGCCTTTGGCGTCGTGCCAGTTGAACACGTAGCGAGCTTCGCCGGCGCGCAGTTTCATGGTCGAGAGCATCGCGCGCAGGGCGGGTGACACTTCGAGCCCAATGGTGCGCGCCTGCTTGGTCTTGGTTGCGTCCGCGCTCAAGCGGATCTCGCCGATCTTCCGGCCATCGTGGTCGAGCGCGTCGAGGTGAACGTCGCTCCACTGCAGCGATAGCGCTTCGCCTCGGCGGAAACCCGTCAGCAGCAGGAACGTCGTGAACGGCGCGATCGGCTCGTAGCGTCTCGTGGTGCCGGGCGTGCCGCGGCCTGCGTGTTCGTCACGGGTCGCCGCGAACGCGGCCGCGTCGTGGCGCTGAGCGGCTTGCAAGAGCTTCCGCAGCTGCTCCGGGCGCAGGTACGTGGGCAACTCGCGCGGCGCGGTCAACGCATTGAGCGCGTCTCCGATCGCGTCGCGGGTGACGTGCGGCAGCAGACCGCCGAGCCGCCACGCATTGAGCATGGTCTTGACCGCACGCAGCTCGCAGTTGACGGTGTTCGGCGATCGCTTCTGCGTCGTCAGCTGGCGCTCGCCGCGTCTGCCGTCTGGCAGCGCGGCCTGCCGCGGAGTCGCAATCAGGTGATCGCGGAAGACCGCGAGCTTGGCCTGCGTGAGGTCGTCGGTGGTCTTGAGCCCTTCCCGCTCAGCCCACTTCGCGAGCCGACGGATCCCCTGCTGGTAGACCTTGAGCGTGCGCTTACGCAGCCGTTGCTCGCTGCTGTCGACGTAGCCCGCCACTGCTTCCGCGAACGGGCGCGCCGCTTTCGGCGCCGCACCCGCTGCGAGATCCATGCGGCGCTTCGCGAGGTCCTTGCTCTTGGCGATCGCCCACAGGCGCCGCGCCTCGTGCGTGGGCAGCGCCCCCGAGTCGAGCATCGGCTTTCTGAGCTTGCCGGTGTCTGGATCCCGGTAGCGCGCCTGCCACGCGACGCGCCCGCTGGGGAGCGTGCGTTCGAGCAGCACGACGCCCGGGTGCGGGCTGCGGATCCGGCGTTTTCGCTTGGTTGCCATGGGTGAAAAGCGTGGGACCCAATGTGGGACCCTAGAATCGTCCGGCGGTGGCCGCGAGCGAGTTTTCGCGACCACGACGGATACGGCTTGTATTGAAGCATTTACGTCCACTTATGACAACACGCGGCCGCCGACGGAATGCAAGCGATTCGCTTCCCAAGCTGCAAGTCGTGGGTTCGAATCCCATTGCCCGCTCAAAGATTCCGCGCAGTTAGGCCGCGCGAGGGACACCGAAAAGACACTGCGGGTACCCCAGCGGGTGCCTGAAACGTGCCGGG
>JADGRF010000212.1 GCA_017881055.1 Sandaracinaceae bacterium | reverse complement strand
TGCAACCGGCCGTCGGGCAACTCATGCAAGCGCTCTTGGGCAAGCGGCGGACGCATCAGATAGCGGCACAGACGCTCCAGCTGCTTCTTGTCGCGGCCGTGCACGCTCGCCGATGCGTGCACGTTGACACCACGGCCAGACCGCGTCCGCGCCCAATTGCTTGAGCGTCGCGAGCAGAAGATCATGGTCGAGGTACGCAGCGACCGGCGTGGTCTTGACCGGCAATCGGTACGCCATGTCCGCGTGACGCACGAACGGCGCCTCGCGATCCGGATCCGTATAGAGCGCGATCACTTGAAGGTCCGAGCCTTCGGCGCGTAGGTAACACAAACCCGCGTCACCTCCAGAGTAAACGTAAGATAACTTCTGCGAAGCAGAGTCTTCAGGCAGCCCGAGGACGCGGCACTACGCGGTAGATGCTGTCGAAGTCGCCATCGCCGCCCGAGACCAGTTGATGGACGATGTTCATCATCCAGTTGGTTCCGCTCTTCGCAGGCACGGAGATCCAAATGTCTCCATCGCGCTGCTCGATGCCCTGCTGTCGTTGCGAGTCGATCCAAGGAGGTCCGGCCATCTCGAGGTGTCCTTCTTTCATCGAGGCGCGACGTGCGCATCGGTGCACGATCATCGTTCACTCGACGCGGCGAGAACAAGAGCGCTCGCGCCGTGTATGTCGCTGACGGCTCTGGTGGGTGCGCGCGGCGGCCGGCCAGCGGCTGCAGTAAACGGCGCCCGAACCCGCTACCCTGAGGAGATGAACATGCGGCGCAACTGGGAACGCGGAGCAGTCACCACGCTCGCAGCTCTGCTGCTCACACTCGCGTCGGCGTGTCCGTCAGCAAGCTCCGGAAGCACCGGGATTGCCGACGTCGGACGCTGCAGGCTGGGAACGTTGCCGTGCGGGAAGGGGTGCATGCCGCTCGACGCCGCGTGCTGCGACGACGGCACACGACGCACCTCGAGTTACTGCACCAACTCTGCGGGAGGCGGCTGTCGCGTCAACGCCGGCAGCTGCAAAACGCCGGCGCCGGGCTTGTCTCCTGTCTCGAACTCCAGCGGGCCTGCAGCGGCGTTTTGCTGCGCTCCGAACAGCGACGAGGGCAGCTTCGATTGCGCCGAGGGGCAGCATCACTGCGGTTTGTCGTGTGTGCCCGAAAGCGTGCCGTGCTGCCCTAAGAGCGCGACGAACTCAGAGTGTCCGTACTCCGCGGACCTCACGATCAACGGCGTCACGTGTTTGCCGCACCCGGGCGTGCTCTGCGGCGTGATCGGCGACGGCTGTGCCTCGTGCCCCTCCGGCGAGTGCTGCGCGGGCAATCGCGGCAGCAACACGGGCTTCCAGTGCTTGGCGTCGACCGGCGTGTGCACGGGCACGCAGGGCAACGGCAGCGGCAGTAGCAACAGTGGTGGCAGCGGTAGCGGCGGCAACGCGAGCAACTGCCGGCTCGTCTGGGATTGCGGTGCGAGCTCGCAGTGTGCGCAGGTCTACGGCGCATCGACCGGAAGTGCGGCGGAACCGGATGCCGCGACGTGCGAGATGGTCTGCCAGTCCCAGGGCGCCTGCACCTGCCAGGGCTGCTAGCGCGACGCAGTGTTGCAGCTGCATCGGCCCGCCACGCTAGTACGACGCGTCCAGCGGACCGGCATCGTCGAGCGAGGTCGCGCAGAAGTCTCCGTCGGGGGTGGAGACACAGCCGAGCGCGCAGGCCTGCTGATGGGTCGCGTAACCCGATCCGTCGCAGTCCACCAGCATGGTTCCCTCGCATGCGTACTTGCGGTGCTCGCTCTGGCAGCGTGGGCTCGGCCGCGAAGAAAGTGCGCACAACGCTGCGCCGGCGCTTGGGATGACGCACACGTTGCGGGTTGCGCTGCAATCCGAGGTATCGGTCGCGTAGCCCTCTATGCAGGACACGCGTGACGCGCCGCTGCAGTAGCTGCCGTTGGCGGTCGGGCACTTGGGATCCGGTGCGGCAGAGAGCGCGCAGAACGCAAACCCTGCTACCGGAGTGATGCAGCGGTCTTCACCACAGTCCTTCTTGACCAAGGTGTTGTTGCCGAACCAGGCGCTGTCGTCACAGCTCACGAGTGTGGAGCCCACGCAGTGCGGCGCATAACCGCTGCACTCGTCGAGCGAGACGCAGCCCAGCGATACGCACGCAACGCCGGCAAGCACAAATCCGAGAAGGTAGTTGCGACTACGGGAAGTCATCTGAGCACCTCTTCTTGTCAGAATCGACCCATCACGACGCCTTCAGCGCCGTTTGCTACGGGCAGGACTGCCGCCGTCAGCTGCCGCGGCGAGGCTCTTGCATCTGCCGACTTGTGGAGCGCGATGCTGAGCACGCTGTCGGTGATGAACCAGGCTGCGAGCGCAGCGTACGGTGCTGCGAATTCGGATCTCCCGTGGGAGAGCGTGAATTCCGCGATTACGGTCCAAGAACCACCGGCGAACAGGAGCTGGTTGACGGCCCAGCCGATCGGTAACCATTGCCCGTGCGCGGCGTAGACTATCTCCGCCGTGCCGAAGACGGGTACCGACAAGAGCCCCACCAAGCCCACGAACCCGACGACCGCCAAGCCGTTGGAATCCTGCCGGAAGCCGTCCTGGGCTGCTGCCGAGCGCGCAGGTAGCGAGCTCCCGACCGCGATCAGCAGCGCCAAGACCACATGGTTCCAATGTTTCGTCATGACCCATCTCCTGCTCAGAGCGTGCAGCCGGAACCCGATTCCTTCTAGTTAACAGTTCTGACTAGATCGATTACTCTGAGTGAGTGATCCAGCTTCATCGTCTCGAGGGGTTCTACCGAGTGGCCAAGGCCGAGGGCTATGCGCGCGCGGCGCGCGAGTTTCCGTACCCGATCACGCAGCCGGGCGTTCACGCCCAGGTCCGCAAGCTCGAGGAAGAGCTGGGACTTCGCTTGTTCGAACAAGTGTCGAAGGACCGCCTCGTGCCCACGCGCGCGGGTCGTCGGCTGCTGGAGTTCTGCGCACCGTTTTTCGAGCAGCTGCCTCACGTGGTCGATGAGCTCGCGCGCGGTGCTGCCGGCGGGCGCATTCGAATCGAAGCCGGCGGGCTCGAGCTGCAGGAGGTGTTGCCGGCGTGGGTGCGCAAGCTGCGCGGCCGGCATCCCGCGATCGACGTGGAACTACGTGAGATCGACAGCGCCGACCTAGGCCGCTTGATGCGCGATCAGGTCGATGTGATCGTGGACTACCAACCGAGCGTGCCCCACGGCATCTCGACGCAGGTGGTGGCGATGCATCACAGTTTTCTCGTCGCACCGGCCGGCCATCCTCTGCTTCGGCGCGCGCGTCCGCGGGTCGAAGACTTCGCACGTGAGCCGTTCGTCGCGCTCGATGCCGCGTTCCCGCAGCACGCGCTCCAGCGTGCTGCGCTCAACAGCTTCGGTGCGCTGCCGGCGCGCATTACCACGGCGCCGTCGATCGTCAGCATCCTCGCGTTCGTTGCGGCTGGGCTCGGTTTCTCGCTCATCCCGTGGCCTACCGCGTCCGGTCCGACGCAGCGCGGCGTTCGCGTCGTGCCGTTGCGCGGTGCGGGTACGCGCTTTCCCGTGGTGGCAAGCTGGCGCACGCGCGCCGAGTCTGACCCTGTGCTCGATGCGGTGCTTGCGTCGGCGCCGCGGGCGAAGAGCGGTGAGCTGAGAGGCACGTGTTCTCTGACGCCTTCGGTGAGCCCGCGTGGCAACATGACTCAGCTTTGATTTCCAACGACGCGACCGTCGCTTCCGATGCCGTCGAACTCGCTGCGCCCCAGTACGCGTTCATGACGACGTGC
>JADGRF010000025.1 GCA_017881055.1 Sandaracinaceae bacterium | reverse complement strand
TCTTCTGAGCCGCAACTGAGGATCTCTCATGAATCCAGCCGACTTCGTCTCGATAGTGCTCGCCGCCGGCATGGGCACGCGCATGAAAAGCCGCTTGCCGAAGGTGATGCACCCGCTGCTCGGCCGGCCGATGATCTGCTACCCCGTGCAGGCCGCGTTCGACGCGGGTGCGACCCGTGTGGTGTGCGTGGTCGGCCATGGCGCCGACATGGTCACGAGCGAGCTGCGCGCTCGCTTCGCCGAGCGCGTGCTGATGGCGCTCCAGCCCGAACAACGCGGAACGGGCGATGCTGCGCGCTGCGGCGCTGCTGCGCTGCCCGACTGGAATGGCTGGTTCGTGATTCAATACGGCGACTCGGCTCTGCTGACCTGCGCCGCGATCGCCGCTCTGGTCGCTCACGCGAGCGCAAGCACGGGCCCGCTCGCGCTGCTCACCTCGACCTTGCCGGATGCCACGGGCTACGGCCGCATCCTGCGCGATGCGCAGGGCCGGATCGTGCGGATTCAGGAGCAGAAGGACTGCACCCCGGAGCAGCGCGCGATTCAGGAATGGAACCCGGGCGTGTACGCGATCCGGGCGGACTTCTTTCGCGCGTCGATCGGCAAGCTCACCACCAACAACGCGCAGGGTGAGCTGTACTTGACCGATCTGGTCGCGTTGGCTGCAGCTGACGGCGGCGTCGCCGATCTCGCTTGGGACGCGGCCGAGCTGCACGGCGTGAACGATCGCGCGGAGCTCGGGCTGCGCGAGCGCGAGCTGTCCCAGCGCATTGCGCTCGCGCACATGAAGAACGGAGTCACGCTGCGCTCGCCCGCATCGATCTGCATCGAGCCGGGCGTCACGATCGAGCCGGACTCGGTGATCGAGCGCGATGTCACGCTACGCGGCAAGACCGCGATTGCGCGCGACGTGCACATCGACGTCGGCTGCGTGCTCACGGATACCACGGTCGGCGAGGGCGCGAAGCTCTTGCCGTACAGCGTCGCGACCGAGAGCGTGATCGGTGCGGGCGCGAAGATCGGCCCGTTCGCGCATCTGCGGCCGGGCACGGAGCTCGCCGAGGACGTGCACATCGGCAATTTCGTCGAGACCAAGAAGACGCGGGTAGGCAAGGGCTCGAAGGCGAATCACCTCGCGTACCTCGGCGACGGTCAGATCGGTCGCGACGTGAACGTGGGTGCCGGCACGATCTTCTGCAACTACGACGGCGTGAACAAGCACGTGACCACGCTCGAGGACGGCAGCTTCATCGGTAGCGACTCGCAACTGGTGGCACCCGTGACGATCGGGCGCGGAGCGTATGTTGGAACGGGGACCACGGTGACGCAGGACGTGCCGGCCGATGCGTTGGCCATCGGCCGCGCCAGGCAGGTCAACAAGCTCGATTTGGCGCCGCGCCTGCGCGCCCGCTTGCTGGCCGACAAAGCACGTCGCGAGAAGAAGTAGTCCGCTGCCGGCGCGGCTCAAGGAAGCTGTGCACGCAGCGCTGCGATGCGCGTTTCGACGTCGGCTTTGTCGTCGGCGTCGGGCTTCGCGGCTAGGTACGCGCGGAAGTGATCGAGCGCGTCGCTCGGCTTGTGCAGGCGCTCGGAGGCCACCGCCAAGTTGTAGTGCAGCTCGGGCGCGCCGCTGGCGCGGAGCGCTGCCGCGAACGCGACGAGCGCTGCAACGTAGTTGCCGCGGTGGTAGAGCTTGACGCCGCGATCGAAGAACGCGCGCGCTTCGCTGCCGAGCTCGCGCTCGCTGGGCAGCTGACCTTTCACTTGCTGGCGCTGGCGATCGCGGAGCTCCTCGAGCGCGGCCACGCGCCGTTCGATCGACACGCGCTCTTCTGCTTTCAGCGCACTGCTATCCAGATAGAGCAAGTAGAAGCGAATGCCTTGATTCGCATCGCCCATGCGCTCGTAGACGCGCGCGAGGTTCCATTCCAGCTCGGGCGAGGGTGCGAGCTCGAAGGCGCACGTGAAACCGTCACGCGCCTCTGCGAGCTTGCCCGCGGCGTAGGCTGTCCGAGCCGCAGCGAAGCACTGCTTGGCGTGCCGCAGCTCTTCATCGTGCGTCGGCTTAGGCTGTGCTGCCTGCGCGCCGTCCTGCGCGTAGGCCCACACGGGCGAGCAGGCCAGGGCAAGCTGCACGATCAGCGCGAGCGATGTCGTCGTTGCCGGCGCGTGCCCGCTCCCAACCGCGCGCTCGGTCAGCAATTTCACGTCAGCCTTCGGCGGCGCGCTCTTTGTGACGCTCGCCCTTGTGCTTGCTGCCGCGCTCGCTCTCGAGCTCACGTTCGAGTCGCTTCACGGCGCGCTTGAGCTCGCGTACTTCGCTCTCGGTCGCCAAGTGGAGCCGCTTCGCCAACACCTTCACGCCGGCATCGAGGTTCTTTTGAACCTCGCTACGCAGCTTCAGCGCGCCCATCACGCCTTGGATGAACTTCGGGTTCTGCATGGCCTTCGCGACGCGCGGGTCCTGCATCAGCTGCATGGCCTTGTTCATCATTTGCTGCTTCAGATCCATGCACTTCTCCCGAGTGAAGGCCAGCCGTGACGAAGGCCCTTCTGCTTGTATCCGCGGCTGCTTGGGGTGTCAAAGCGTTCGTCGGGCGGCAAAGCTACCGGTCGCGCTCGCCGACGTCGTCGGACAAATAGGACAGGATCACTTCGTCGAGCGACTTTCCTCGCAGGGCTTCGCCGCCGAAAATGGAGGGGCGTGCGGAGGGCTTTGCGTCGTGCGGGCCATCGTGTTGCGCGGGAACGGTCTGTTGATAGCGACCCGCGCCGCGCCGCGGAGCCTCGCCCCGCGCCTTGGCCGCACGGGCCGCAGCCGACTCCGCCATGCGCGCCGCGGCTGCACGCTCGAGCGCATCGACGTCGAGGTCTTCGAGCGAGGGTGAGGTCGGCGGCTTCATCGAAGACGGCGGCCGATCCGTAGACGGCACGGGCTTGCTCGCGGCGCTGGTGGTCGTTGCGGCGGGCGCAGTCGGGGCGATGCTGGTCGCAGTACGCGTCGCCTGTGCACCATGCGCCCCATGCGCAGGCGCATCGGGAATGGCTTCGGTCGTGCCGAGCTGCGCGCCTTCCGAGCTTGGGCCGTCCTCGTCGTAGACGCAGTCGCGCAGCTCGATGAACATCGACTTGTGCTGATCCTGCATCAGCTTCTTGACGATGCTCTGCAGGTCCTTCGCGCCAAGCTGCTCGGCGTACGCGGTCTTGCGCGACGCGATGATGCGGCCGCCGTCCGCGAACAAGTGCGTGATCACGTGCGGGTGATTGACGCCCGAGTCTTCCGTTTGAATGTGGAAGAGCTTGCCCTTGTGCCGGACGTTCGTGTTGTAGCCGACGAGAGGTGAGGGGCCCGGACGCATGACTAAAATCCCCGCTCAACAGGTATCAGAATTCGCCTGCCGGGTCACGCTCACGCGTGCGTTCAGGTCGGCCCGTGTAGGTGCGGCAGCGTGCGCTGTGCGCGCGCTTCGGCTCATGACTTGACGGGAGCCACCCGCGCGTGGCGTCGTGCGAGAGATGCTGGCTGCATCCCGGTCCCATCACGCTGCGCCGCTGCTCGACTCCGCGGGTTTTCTAGCGATCGCAGCGCTATCTGCGGCCGTGTTGGGCGTCGCGCGCATGCTCACTCCGGATCCGCGCGGCTTCGGTACGCACACGCAGCTCGGGTTGCCGGCCTGCGCGTTTCGCCAGTTTACTTCGCTGCCGTGTCCCGGCTGCGGGCTCACGACCGCGTTCGCACACATGGTGCGCGGAGAGCTCGCTCTCGCGCTTGCCGCAAACCCGCTGGGCGTAGTCCTATGTATGCTGACGCTGATCGCGCTGCCGGCGTCTCTGCTCGCGGCTGCGCTGCGTCTGGAGTTGTACGCGACGCTGGCGCGCTTGCGTGGCGATCGCGTGGCGCTTGCGCTTGCTGCTTTCGGTCTTGGCCAATGGCTAGTGCGCGTCAGCTTGATCGCGCTGCGTTGATGCGCGTTGCGGCTTACGTAACGAGTGCGCGCCTGCTAGGCTTCGGCCGCATCAATCGACGATGACCTCCTGGGCTCGATGATAAGGAAACGCGCGGGGGGCGCGCGTTGACGCAGACGATGAGCGCGCTCGTTCTGGTAGCTGACGCAGACCCCTTCAATCTCCGGCTTTTGTCGGAGTTGTGCGCCACGTTGGGCTACGACGTCATGACTGCAGCCGATGGCGGCGCGGTGCTCGACGCCGTCGCACGTCAGCGGCCGGAGCTCGTGCTGATGGACGCCTCGCTGCCCGTGATGGACGGCTTTCAGGTGTTGCGGATCCTGAAAGGAGACGCCGGCCTTTGCCTCGTGTCGATCTTGCTCGCTACGCGCGAGGACGACGTCGAGGGTCGCGAGCGTGGCGTTGCGCTAGGCGCAGACGACTACGTCAGCAAGCCCTACCGCACGTTCGAGATTCAGCAGCGTCTGCGCAACGTGCTCAAGCTCAAGCAGGCGCGCGATGCGGCGCCCGAGTCGAGCGATCACACTCCGATCGTCGATCCACTCACGAACGCGGGCACCGGCAACCAACTTCAGATCAGCCTCGACTACGAGTTCACGCGCGCGGTCCGCTACAAGCATCCGCTCAGCTGCGTGGTCGCGCGCTGCCTCAACTACGAAGTGCTTGCGGCGGCGCTCGGTGGCAGCGCGCCCGAGCTCGTGATCGTTCCGCTCGCCAGCGCGCTGCGCGGCGGCATTCGCAACGTCGACCATTTGTTTCGCTCGGACACGCCCGAGCTCACGATCCTACTTCCTGAAACGGGTCCCGAGGGCGCGAGCATCGTGACGAAGCGTCTGCGCGGGCTGCTCGGTGATCCGGATCTGTTCGCGCTGGCCGACAAGTCGGACAAACCCGTGATCGCCGTCGGCACGGTTTCGTACCCGAAGCAGGCGGCCGTGGATGGCGTCGGGCTCTGGCGCATGGCGCAGCGCGCGTTGAGATAGCAGCGGCTCGCTGCGAGCACGAGCGCTCGTTGGTCGGGCTCGGGCATTCGTGCTATTTCCGCTGCCCCGTGCCCTTGCTCTACTTCATCGTGCTCGTAGGCGTGCTCGTGTTCGTGCACGAGCTCGGGCATTTGGTCTGGGCAAAGTACTTCGGCGTGCGCGTGCTCAAGGTCAGCCTCGGCTTCGGTCCGCGCCTAGCGGGTTTTCGTCGCGGCGAGACCGAGTACGTGATCTCGGCGCTGCCGCTCGGCGGCTACGTGCGCATGCTGGGCGAGAACCCATGGGACGAAGTGCGCCCGAAGGACGCGGATCGCTCGTTCGCGAACCTGAACCTGTTTCGGCGCTTCGTGATCGTGCTGGCCGGTCCCGCGATGAACCTGGTGTTTCCGATTCTGCTCTACTTCGTCGTGTTTCTGGGCGACGACAAGCTCACGCCCGCATCGGTCGGCGTGGTGTTTCCCGATCGGCCTGCGGATGGCAAGCTCCTGCCGGGAGATCTCGTGACCGCGGTGGATGGTGACGCGGTCAGCACGTTCTATGGCCTGAGCCGGATCGTGGAGAAGAATCCGGGTAAGGCGCTGCACTTCACGGTCACACGCGACGGACACACGATCGAGCAGACGATCACGCCGGTGCGTTCCGAGAAAGAGCGCCCGCTCGAGCTGAACGAAGAGGTCGGGCGCATCGGCGTCATGCCGCATCATCCGCTGGCGGTGCTCGGCGTCACGTCGCCGAGCAGCCCCGCGGGTGCCGCGCGCTTGCGCACGTTCGACGTGATCGTGACGGCGGCCGGTCGACCGATCACGCGCTTCATCGATCTCGAGCACGTGCTCGGCGCGAATCAAGGCTCGCTCGTTCCAATCACGTACCTGCGTCCCACTCCACTCACGAATGCGCTCGGCGGTTTGATCGATCTCGATCTGTACGAGCCGCGCGTCACCACGCTCACGCCGGAGCCCGGGCAAGGCTCCGGTGTGCTGCGCTCGGGTATCGAGTCGGCGGACTTGTACGTGAGCGAGGTGACGGCGGGCTCACCGGAGCATCACCTGGGGCTTTTGCCTGGCGATCGGCTCGTGTCGCTCGATGGCCGGCCGATTCGGCTGTGGGCCACGTTTCTCGAGGATCTCAAGGCGGAGCGCGGCAAGAAGCACGAGCTGACGTTTCGACGCGGCGAGCGCGAGCTCTCGGGCCAGCTGGCGCTCGCGCATCAGCGCGGCGTCACGGACCAAGGTCAGGTCTACGATCGCTACGTGGTCGGGATTCGCAACTGGGTTCCGTCGCGGCTCGATCCCTCGGTGACGAACCCCGAGCCGATCTCGTACGCGTTTCGCGAGGCGCTGCGCGCTACGACCGATGTGGTGCAGCTGACGCTGTTCTCGGTCGTGCGCCTGTTGCAGGGCCGCTTGACGATGAAGTCGATCGGTGGCCCGCTGACGGTCTTCGAGGTCGCGGGCACAGCGGCGCAACAGGGGGCGTTGAACTACCTCACGCTGATGGCGTTCATCAGCATCAACCTCGGCTTGATCAACCTCCTGCCCGTGCCGCTGCTCGACGGCGGACATCTGATGTTCTTCTTGATCGAAGGCGTCGCGCGCCGGCCGGTGAGCGTGCGTGTGCGTGAGTACGCGCACCTGGCGGGCCTCGCGTTTCTGCTCGGCATCATGGTTCTAGCCTTCAAAAACGACATCGAGCGGCAGTGGCCGGAGCTGGTGAGCCAGCTCATGAGTCGATGAGCATGACCGAACCTCGGGTCTCGGTCGGCGCGCGCGCCGTCGCCATCGCCGTGTTGTTTCGCGTTGCGGAGGAAGGTGCGTATGCCTCGCGCGCGCTCGACGCCGAGCTCGGACGCAGTGGCCTATCGGCGCTCGACGTCGGGCTTGCTACCGAGATCGTGTACGGAACGCTGCGCGTGCTGCCCGATCTCGACGCGCTGATCGCGAAGCAAGTCTCGCGCGACCCCGCTCGCATGGACGGCGTCACGCGCGCGGCGCTGCGGAGCGCTGCGTATCAGCTGAACCATCTCAGTCGCGTGCCCGCGCACGCCGTGGTCGACGAAACCGTGACGGTGGTGCGCGACAAACGCGGCGCGAAGCTCGCCGGCTTCACGAACGCGGTGCTGCGTAAGCTCGCCGGTCAGCGACCCGCGGACCCCATGCCGCCCACACGTTTGTCGGTGCCCGAGTGGGTGCGCGCGGAGCTCTTGGCATCACTCGGCGACGAACGCATGCGTGCGCTGCTCGACGAACGCGTGTTGCCGCCGCCGCTCGGTCTGCGTGTTGCGCCGCAGCACACGACGCGCGACGCGTTCGTGCAGGCGATCGCCGCGGTGTTTCCGAACGCGCAGATCGAGACCTCGACGCTTTCGCCGCAGGGTCTGTGCGTGCGCCGTGGCGGGGCGCCGCGTGCGCTGCCCGGCTACAAAGCCGGTCACTTCTCGGTCCAGGAAGAAGGCGCGCAGCTCGTGGCGCTCGCGCTCGGCGTGCAGCCCGGCGAGCGCGTGGCCGACGTGTGCGCCGGTCACGGGGGCAAGACGACGCTGTTCGCCGAGCAAGTCGGCGATGCCGGTCACGTCACCGCGATCGACGTCGATGAGCGCAAGCTGGAGCGTATCCCCGAGGAGCTACGACGCCTGCAGCTATCGGCGGCACGGGTCGACACGCAGGCGATCGACGTCAGCGTGGGGACGGGTGGCCTTCCGGCCTCGTTCGACCGCGTGCTGGTCGATGCCCCGTGCTCGGGGCTCGGCACGATCCATCGCCGTCCCGAGCTGCTGCTGCGCCTGCAAAAGACGGACCCCGCCCGCATGGCCGAGCTGCAGCTGCGGATCCTGCTGCGCGCCGCCAAGCTGGTGCGGCCTGAGGGACTGCTCGCGTATGCAGTGTGCTCGCCGACGCGCGCCGAATGCGCCGAGGTGGCCGACCGTTTCCAGCGTGAAGTGCCGCACGCGCGACGAATTATGGGCGCAATAGACGCCGCTCACGGCGGCTGGGCCAGTCCCGACGCGGACGGGATTCTGCGTATCGGACCGTGGCTTGCGCCGGCTGCCGCCCTCTGCGCGCCGGACGCGTACCAACTCGTTGCGTTTCGACTCTGAAACAGTGAACGCCAGCGACTGGCTCAGGCCCTCGCTGCATGGGCAGACCGCCCGGCGCGAGCGTTCTTCGGCTTGACACCCGTCGCTGCGCCACATAGATTCCGCGCGAAATTTGCAGACGGGGCGTAGCGCAGTCTGGTAGCGCGCACGGTTCGGGACCGTGAGGTCGCAGGTTCGAATCCTGTCGCCCCGACAAAGAGGAATCCATCCATGAGCAAAGCTGTTTCGCCCATGCGTGTCTTGGTAGTCGACGACGATCGCGAGATCTGCGACTACATGGAGACGTTCCTCACGAAGGACGGCATCGAAGTCAAAACGGTGTCGGATCCGGAAGCAGCCGCGGAGGAAGTAAAGAACGGCGGCTATCACCTGGTCGTGCTCGACCTGATGATGCCGAAGCTCGACGGCGTGGAGGTGCTCTCGCGCATCCGCAAGGTCGACTCGGACGTGGCCGTGGTGATCTTCACCGGCTACCCGTCGCTCGACTCGGCGGTGCAGTCGATGAAGCTCGATGCCGTCGACTACTTGAAGAAGCCGTTCGATCCGGAAGAGTTTCGCGAAGTCGTCGGCCGCGTGATGCGCAAGAAGGGTCTGCTCCGCTCGCCGGAGGAGAACCTGCACCGCGTGATCGGCGAGACCGTCCGCAACCTGCGTAAAGACGCGAACCTCACGCTCAAGCAGATGGCGCGTCGCACGGGCCTGTCCGTGTCGCTGCTCTCGCAGATCGAGCGCGCGGAGTCGAGCGCGTCGATCTCGTCGCTGTACAAGATCGCCGTCGCGCTCGACGTGAAGATTCAAGATCTGTTCGGCGACTACTGAGCCTGCGTTCTCGACGGGGTCGCTGTCACTGGCGTCACTGGGCTCGCGGCGTGGGCCGTGAGCTCGCGTGCGAGCGCGCCGAGGTTCGACGCTCGCAGTGCTGCCGCGAGGCCTGCTCGTGCTTCCGTGAACGAGGCCGACTGCTCGGGAACGCTCGCGAAGCCGTCGGCTGCGTCCGCCGCGTCGTTCAGCGCGAGTTGCGCGCGCGCTGCGACCACGCGGGCGTCGTAGCGTTCGGGCTCACGCGACAGCGCCACCTGCGCGAGTCCTAGGGCTTGCTCGGCGCGGCCAATGGCGAGGTACGCAGCGGCGGCTGCGGAGAGGCCGCCGATCGTCACCGGCGCCGTGGTTTCCAGCTGCGCCTCGGCTTCGTTACGCCTCCCGCATGCGAGCAGTACCGAGAGGCGTAGCGCGGCATCGTCGTCGTTCGGGGGCAGCGCGAGCAGGATGCGCCGCGCGAGCTGCGGTTCGCCCTGATTCAGCAGCGTCTGCGCGGTGCGTGTGAGCGTGGCACGCGCAGCGTCGTCGGTCCGCAGCAGCTGTTGCGCGGCTGCGTAGGCGGAGGTTGCGTCGTGGCGGGCGAGGGCGAGCTCGAGGCGCGCATGTGCTGCGCCTGCGCTGCCGGGCAACGTGCGTGCCTCGAAGCGCGTCAGCACTGCGACTGCGCGTTCGTCCGCGCCGTGGGCGCGCAACAGCGAGGCCAACGCGAGCGGTGCGGCCTTCGCAGCCGGCGCGGCCGCCTCCGCGTGCTCGTACGCCGAGAGCGCGTTCTCGAGCTCACCGTGATGCTCGGCGATCTGCCCGCGGGCGAGCCAGGCTGCTTCGGAGTACGCATCGAGCGCGAGCGCGTCGGCGCACGCGGCATCCGCGCCTTTGCGATCACCAACTTCATCGAGCGCGGTCGCGAAGCGCGAAAGCACGTAGGGGTCTTCGTCGGCGTCGGCGAGCGCGTTGCGGTAGGCGACCACGGCGTCTGGTAAGAGGCCGCGCGCGCGCAGCAGCTCGGCGCGAATGAACCAGGCGTACGCGTACGGGGATACGAACCTCGGTGAGGCGGTCGCGCTCGCGTCGTGGGCGCTGGCGGCTTCGGCGGCTGCCTCGCCTTCCGCGCCGACGTGGGCGCAGGAGGCGACGCTGCCGCTGAGCGCGCTGGCCACTAGGATGGCAGTCCATGTCCGCGGCGAGCTCACGAGCGGGGAGTCTAGCAGTCCAGCCTGCCGCTCGACGCTCGGAAAACCCCGTACCCAGGCGTGCGAGTCTCGGCTATGCTCGTGCAGCAGTCAGGCTCCCCGAGAGCCGCTGTTGGAGGCCCGATGAGCGACGCGAAATACCTCGACATCTTCCCCGCTTGGTTGCGCAGCTTGGGCGACGACGCCGAGGCCCTCGGTGAAATCATCGCCGACAAGGGCGCGCCGGAAGCGGCGCGTCAGATCGTTGCGGGCGGTCTCAACTATCTGTTCAAGTCGCTCGACTTGATCCCCGACGGCATCGACGACATCGGCTACCTCGACGACGCGTTCGTGCTGCGCATCGCGGCCGAGCTGGCCATCCAAGAGGACTGCGGCGAGCTCGGTGCCGACAAGCTCAAGACGCTGAATCGTCTGGCCACCGACGCCGACGTCGTGCGCGAGTTCCTGCGGCAGGACTTCACGCGCTTGGTCGACTACGTGAAGGGCCTGCGTAAGGGCGCTGCGCGTGGTCGCTCCGTCGCCGATATCGTCGGGGACCCGGCGACTCAGAGCACGTTCCTGTCGGATGTGCGGGGCTTTGGCAAGAGCTATCAGCCGCCGAGCTTTTCGCGCGAAGAGAAGAACCTCGTGAAGCTGAAAGCCTTCTTCGACGCTAAATTGCCCAAGTGATAGCGAACCGCGGATCCGGCTTCAGGCGCGGCTTACGTCCTCGCGCGGGTCGGTCACGTACGGGAAGTACGCTTCCTCGCCGCGCTGCGGGCGCGCTCGCGCCTGAAGCCGGCTTCGCGGTTCTCGCTTCATAGGACGATTTAATGTGGACCTGCGCGACTTCGCGGTTCTCGCTTCATGGGGCGACCTGTGGGTCCGAGTTGATGACGCCTCATGCACGAGCGCGCAGAACCTCGCGGCTTCACGCGGGTTGATACGGCGTGTTGTTGACTTGAGGGGTAGCCGGCTTGTAAACGGGCATAGCCGTGGTTCTGAAAGGGTTTTCGAGACGATGAATCCCATTTTGATGTCGTTCATTTTGGTCGTGCTGCCGGCGATGTTCGCGTGGTCGGCGTCGCGGCGTGCTGCGCTGGCTGTGTCGGCGCAACCGGAGCCGCGCTTCTCGATCGAGGGCGACAACCTGGTGAAGCGCCTGAAGGACACGGTGATCTACGCGCTCGGCCAGAAGAAGATGCCCTACTACAAGGTAGCCGGCATCGCGCACATCATGATCTTCGGTGCGTTCCAGGTGCTGCTGCTCAACAGCATCGTGCTTTGGGTTCGTGGCTATGACGCAAGCTTCGACGCGTGGGGCGTGCTGTCGCTCGAGAATCCGTTCGGGAAATTCTACTCGCTGCTGAAGGATACGTTTGCGGTGCTCGCGGTGCTCGGCGCCAGCACCTTCATCTACTACCGCGTGATCAACGTGCAGCGTCGCATGACGCTCAGCGGTGAAGGCCTCGTGATCCTCGGCATCATCATCACGATGATGATCGCCGACATGGTCTACAACGGTGCGCGCGACGTGCTCACGGCGCGTACGACCGAAGGCCTCGCGCACTTCTCGATCTGGGAGCCGGCCGGCTCGCTGTTCGCGCTGCTGTTTCAGGGCCTCGGCAACACGGCGCTCACCGCGTTCGAGCACGTGGGCTTCTGGACGCATTCGTCGCTCGTCCTGATCTTCCTGAACATCCTGCCGTACTCGAAGCACTTCCACATTCTCACGTCGCTGCCGAACGTGTTCGCGCGCGACCTGCACCCGAACAAGCTGCCGACCACGACCGATCTCGAAGGCAAAGTCGAGCGCGAGGAGCCGATCGGCTTCGCGAAGATCACCGACCTGTCGTGGAAAGACGTGCTCGATCTCTACACGTGCACCGAGTGCGGCCGCTGCAGCGACAACTGCCCGGCGTACACCACCGACAAGAAGCTCTCGCCCAAGCACGTGACGCTCGCGCTGCGCGATCATCTGTTCGCGTGCGAGCCGACGCTTTTGTACAAGGGCACGTCCGCGGCGATCGCCGAAGGCGGCGAGGCGCACCGTCACGAGATGCATCACGCGGACCCGCCCAAGGACGCGTACTTCACGATCGATCAGATCGTGGAGCTGATCCCGAACGTGATGGACCCGGACGTGATCTGGGCTTGCACCACCTGTCGTGCCTGCGAAGAGCAGTGCCCGGTCATGATCTCGTACGTCGACAAGTTCGTGAACATGCGCCGTCACATGGTCATGATGAAGAACGAGTTCCCGGCCGAGCTGCAGAAGCCGTTCAACGGCATCGAGACCAACGGCAACCCGTGGAACATGTCCGCGATGGATCGCGCCAACTGGACCGAGGGCCTGGACGTCCCGTTCATGGCCGACAACAAAGACGCCGAGGTCCTGTACTGGGTGGGCTGCGCTGCGAGCTACGACGACCGCGCCAAGAAGATCGCGCGCGCCACGGTGCAGCTCTTCAAGCAAGCTGGCGTCAAGTACGCCGTGCTCGGCACCGAGGAGACCTGCACGGGTGATCCGGCGCGTCGCGCGGGCAACGAGTTCCTGTTCCAGATGATGGCGCAGCAGAACGTCGAGACGCTCAAGGGCTACGAGGTCGAGAAGAAGAAGATCGTCACGACCTGCCCGCACTGCTTGAACACACTCTTGAACGAGTACCCCGACTTCGGCGGTACGTTCGACGTGGTTCACCACAGCACGTTCCTGAACGACCTGGTCGCCAGCGGCAAGCTGGTGCCCAAGAACCGGCTCGACGAGAAGGTCGTGTTCCACGACAGCTGCTACCTCGGTCGCTACAACGACGTGTACGACGCACCGCGCGACGTGCTCAAGTCGATCCCGGGCGTCGACCTGACCGAGCCGCAGTACTGGAACCGCAACAAGGGCCTGTGCTGCGGCGCCGGCGGCGCGCAGATGTTCATGGAAGAACAGGGCGAAAAGCGCGTGAACGTGAAGCGCACGTTGCAGCTGCTCGATACCGGCGCGAAGACCATCGCCAGCGGCTGCCCGTTCTGCATGACGATGCTCACGGACGGCCTCAAGGCGCAGGAAAAAGAAGACAGCGTGCGGCAGCTGGACATCGCCGAGCTGCTGCTGCAGTCGGTGGGCGCGGAAACCACGCCCACGGCGGCCGAGTAGGCGAGAAGTCGACCGAGAGCAGGATGCACCCGGGGGGGTATCGTGGGGGATCAAGTGGTCGCGGTCGTGCGTACGCTCCTAGCGCTGTTGGGGGTGTGCGCGCTCGCGTGGTTCGTGCTTGGTCAGCTGGCACGCCGTGGAGTTGGCGTGGGTGGTCGTGCAGCGCGCATGCGTGTGCTCGAGCGCATCACGCTCGCGCCGCGTCGGCAGCTGTACTTGGTTCGAGTCGATGAGCGTGAGCTGCTGATCGGCGCTGGCGAGACCGGTGGCCTGATGCTGATCACCGAGCTCGCTGACGCGGCGGCTGCGCGCCCCACGGCCGCCGAGTCCGCTGTTGGCGCTGGACCCGTCGCTGATACCACCGGTGCGCACGAAGGCACGTCACCGGCCGCGCGGATCGAGGCGTGATATGTCGTCGGCGGCTTGGCTCCTCTTCGCGCTCTTGCCGTTCGTTCTGCTCGCGACCACGAGCTTCGTGAAGCTTTCGATCGTGTTCTCCGCGCTGCGCAACGCGCTCGGCGCGGGCGACGTACCCTCCGGCGCCGTGGTCGCCGTGCTGGCCGTGATTTTGAGTGGCTTCGTGATGCTGCCGGTCGCACGCGACGTGGTGAGCGCGGTCGCGCCATTCGCCGCACGCATCGACCTGGCGGCGCCGCTCACCGGCGACAGCCGCAACGCCTTGAGCGCCGCGCTCGAGCGCGGCGCCGAGCCGTGGCGACGCTTTCTCGATCGCAACGCGGGCAGCTCCGAGCGCGTGCTGTTCGCGGACCTCTTACGGCGCGCGCTGCCCGAGCGTGAGCGGGCCAGCGTGACTGGCGCCGAGCTCGGCGTGGTGGTGCCTGCGTTCTTCGTGACCGAGCTGGCCGAGGCGTTCCAGATCGCGTTTCTGGTGCTCTTGCCGTTTCTGGTCGTGGACCTCGTGATCGCCAGCATTCTCACCGCGCTCGGCATGCAGACCCTGTCGCCCGCGATCGTGGCGCTGCCGTTCAAGCTGCTCTTGTTCGTGAGCGCGGACGGGTTTCGCGCGCTGATCGAGGCGCTGATCGCAGGCTATAAGTGAGTCGTGCCGGACACGCGTGCCGGCTACTGCGCGTTCTCAGGCTTCTGACGCGGAAAGCCAGGCGGCAAGTTGGCTGCGGGCGGAACCGGCGCGGTCGTGTCGAACTTGATCGCGTCGATCAGCTCGGGATGCACCTCGGGTTTGTATTGCTTGCGCAGGTCGGTCAGCAAACCTTCGATGCCCGCTTCCCGGCGCTCGCGCCACAGGCGCATGCGAATGCGCGCGTCGGCCTCGGCGAGCTTCTCTTCGTGCGCAGGCCGCGAGCCCGTCAGCTTCACGATCGCAAAGCCGCGCTCGATTTTCACCGGGCCCGTCGTGTCGCCTACGTTTTTCAACGCGAACACCGCCTTCGCGAGCGCGGGATCGATCACCGCCGCCGCTTCGTCGGCGACTTTGCCTTTGCTGTCGAAGTAGCGCAGGTCGCCGCCGCGCAGTTTGTTGTCTTCGTCGAGGCTCTTGTTGCGCACCAGCTCGCGGAACGCGCGCATGTCGGCGCTCTTGGTTTCCTCGAGCAGCGCTTTGGCTTCGGCTTCGGTCGCGACCAGGAGCAGACTCGCGCGGCGCAGCTCGGGGCGCACGAACTCGTCGATATGCGCGTCGTAGTAAGCCTTCACGTCGGCGGCGGGGATCGACTCGGCGCTGTTCGTCGCGTCGAACTCTTTCTGAATCATCGCCTGCACGGCGTTCTGCTTCACCGAATACTCGACGGCGTCGTTCTTGCCGTAGCCGCGCTTCTCGGCTTCGAGCGCGAGCAGCTCGAAGCGCACGCTCTTGTCGAGCAAGGCTCTGCGTTCTTCGGGCGCCTTGTAGCGGTCGCGCATGTACGGGCTCTCGCCGCCGATCGCGTCTTCCAACTCGCCGACCGTGACTGCGCCGCCGTCGAACTTGGCGACCACCTCGGCGCGACGCGCGGCCTCTGCGGCCGGGTCGACCGCCGCTGCCGGAGCAACGACCTCGGGCTTCTTCGTGGCCTGCTTCGTGGCCTGCTTCGGCTCGGCCCAGGCGCCGCCTGCCAGCGCGACGCAGAGACCCGTGATCAGCACGATCGTGGACGCTTGCTTCGACATGCGGGCGATCTTTCACGCGCAGCGCGTGCGGTCAACCCTACAGATCCATGCCGTAGGCGGCCGAGATGCCGAACCAGAACTGGAAGATGCCGTAGGAGCCCTCGAGCTTCACAGCCAGGTTGCGAACGGGCGTGAAGCGCAGCGCGAGAATGGGCAGTGCCGGCAGGATCGCGACCGGCGGCACGCGCTTTTCTTTCACGCCGTACTGGGCACCGAATTCGTTGTACGAGTTGGTCGCCGGGATCTGGCCGTTCGCGTTCGGGCTCGGCAGCTCGCAGTATGGAACGCCGTTCACGCTGGGCCCGAGCGGGTTCGGGCCGGCGCAGCGCTGGAACGCTCCGCCCGGCATGGCGCGATAGGCCTCGCTGCGGATCAAGCTGCCGGTCACCATGCCCAGGTCGGCGCCGATGCCGTACTCGAAGGCGAGCATCGGGTGCAGCTGGGTGGACCAGAGCAGCTGGCCGGTCACGTGCACGAGGCCCAGGCTGCTGTCGACCCACTCCGTGTCTTGTTCGGGGTCGCCTGTCTTCTGCAGCGGACCGTGGAAGCCGTAGCCGGCGTAGCCGAGGCCCAGCACCCAGCTGAAGCCGTCTTCGCCGCGGTGCGTGATCGTGGCGCCGAACGTCGGTGCGCTGATGGTCGGGGGGTTCGTCAGGAACAGGCCGAGCATGAAGCCCGGGACCCAGTTGCCGTGCAGATACGCGCCCACCCACCAGGTCGGTGGCTTCTCGGGGGCCTGCGGCTCTTTCGAGTCGTCCGCTTGATCGATCGCCGCGTTGTTGGCAGCGCCGTCCGCGGAGCTGGCCGACTCCAAGTCGATGCCGCTGTTGGCTTCAGGCGCGGGCTCCGGCGCAGGCTCGGGCGCAGGTTCGGGAGCGGGCTCTTCGACCGGTGCGGGCGCGGGCTTCTTACTGCGCGCTTGCGCCGCCGAGGCGTCGAAACACAAGGCTACTGCCAGCACGGCGAACAACGTCCAAGACGGGCGCATCGACATCGAAGCTTCCTCCGGCGCGGCCCGGAGACACGCGCGATGCGCCGATCGATAGTCGGCTTCCCGCGAGCTGTAAAGGTGAGGCGTCCGAAAGGTGCAGACGGAAGCCGGGTGAACGTGGGTGGCTCCAGCTTGCCGGGTCGGCTCAGCGACTCAACCCACCACGTCGCGCAAGGTCACGAGCGCGATCACGCCGAGCAGGAACAAGAGCCCGACCGCATGCACGGCCGCTTCGATGCGCTCGTTCGGCCGGCGCCGCGTGATGACTTCGTAGGCGAGGAACATCAGCCGTCCGCCATCGAGCGCCGGGAACGGCAGCAGGTTGAACAGGCCGAGCGCGACCGAGATCATGATCAGGATGCCCACGAAGGCGAACACGCCTTTCTCCGCCTGCTGTGCGACCAGCTTGCCCATGCCGACTGGGCCGGTGATGCCTTCGGTGGTGCGCCGCGCGACCAGGTCGGCCATGCCTTGCAGGTTCGCGACGGTTAGCTCGAACGGACGGATCACGGCGAGCACCGCGGCTTCGCGGACCGCAAGGGTGCGGTAGATCAGCTTCGGGGCCACGCCGATCTTGCCGGTCTTGCCTTCGGCGCGCGGCGTGATCGTGATCGGCGGCAGCACCTTACCTGCGCGCGAGACGAGATACTGCGTGGGCAGGTTGGGGCGCGGGCTGGTCGCGTCGATCAGCTCGCGCACGTTGCGGATCTTCTTGCCGGCCGCCTGCAGGATCACGTCGTCCGGCTGCAGGCCGGACTGGGCTGCGGGTGAGCCGGGCATGATGTCGCCGACCACCATCGGTTCCGAGACATCGTTCACGGGCAGGCCCGCGGTGATCGCGAGCGCGAAGATCATGATCGACGCGGCCAGGTAGTTGGCGAACGGCCCGCCGAAGATCGTGAGCGTGCGCGCGATGATGCCCTTGTTGGGGTAAAGCTCCGGGTCCTTCGGATCGACTTCGTCCGCGGGGTTCATACCCGCGATCATCACGTACGCGAGAAACGGGATCGCGCAGATCTGAAAGACGGTCGGGCTGTCTTTCGGTTGGTACTTCGCGAGCACCGGGCCGAAGCCGATGCTGAAGCGTGTGACGCGGATGCCGAAGGCGCGCGCCATGAGGTAATGCCCAGCTTCGTGGACGATCACGAGCAATGAGATGCCGAAGATGGCGAGCAGGATCTGCATAGGTTGCGAGCGCGACGGATCAGCATATCCCGAGTCCGCCGCCTCGGCCACCCGCAAGCGCTCGGCAAAAGCGGCTATGCTCCGCTCGTGATGGCGCGAAAACGGCTCGCCCCCCTCTTGCCGCAGCGTTTCTTTGGGTTTGCGCGCGCGTTCGTGTGCGCGTTCGTGGCGTTTGGCTCGCTTGGCCCCCGCCTGGCGCGCGCCGACGAGCCGCTGCTGCACGAGTACGTGCCCGACCTGCGCCCGAACGAAGTCGCGCTCGCGCTTGGCGTGGGCGACGGGACGGCCACTGGAACCTCCGCCGCCAGCAGCGTCACGTACCAGGGCGAGGTGTTGAGCTCGCCGGAGAACACGCCGGCCGAGGACGCTCCGTCGTTCTCGGCTACGCCCGGCGATGGACGCGGCAACGAAGTGCCTGGACAACGCTCGCCCAGCTTTCGTCCCGATCGATTGACCGAGCTGGAAGGCGGGCTCGACTACTACGAGGCGTTCAATCCGTCGATCGCGCCGTTCAAGCGCGTCACGAGCCTCGACGCCGTGCTGCTCGATGCCGATGGCAAGACGCCGGTGCTGGGCGTGAGCGATGCGCGCCGCCGTCAGCTGCAAATCGAGACGGACAGTGCGGCCGCGCCTGATGCCCGTCCGCGTGACCGGTTTTGGGGCGACGTCACGCTCGACTTCAGCGCGGGTCGCAGCGTGCCGCTTCCGTCGGTGTCGCCGGAGTCACGCATTCTGTCGGCCTCGACCACGCCGGCCGTGACGCTGCGCTTCGAGCGCGACGCCGCGGACAACTACGTCGCGCATCTGGTCGGCCCGCTGCCCGAGTCGCCGGTGCGCGTCGTGTTCCTGACCGATGCGCCGCGCAACTACTTTGCGAGCGAGGTTCCAGCTGTGCCACTCGCGAGCTTGAACGCTGCGAGGGCGGCGCAGAACCTGGAGCCCAGCATTGCGCGCCGCGCGCTGGCGTTCGCACGCACGCTCGGGCTCGGTCCGGAGAGCGAGCTGCGCAGCGCCGTCGCCACACTGACCCGTTACTTTCGCGAGTTCGAAGAGTCCTCGGTGCCGCCCGTGGATACAGGCGACACGTATCTCGATCTCGTGCGCGGGAAGAAGGGTGTGTGCCGCCATCGCGCGTACGGCTTCGTGGTGACCGCGCAGGCGCTCGGGATTCCGGCGCGCTTCATTCAAAACGAGGCGCACTCGTTCGTCGAGGTGAAGCTGCCGCAGGTCGGGTTTCTGCGCATCGACCTCGGCGGCGCCGCGCACGGACTGACCGCGCACGGCGCGGCGGATCGGCCGCAATACCTGCCCGCGCAGCCCGACTCGTTGCCGCGTCCCGACACCTACCGCAAGAGTTACTCCACGCTCGAGCACGGCGTGACCGGGCTGCGTCCGACGCAGGCTTCGGTGACCGGACGCTGGGTCACTCCGAACGACGACGACGGCCAGGATCAGACGACGCCCGTGTTCATGGCGGGCTCGCGGCCGCCAGGCGCGGGCAACGCTGCAGGCCCGCGTGACGCGCGCAAGCCGTTGAAGCTCGCGCTCAAGGATCGGCGCGACAGCGTGCTGCGCGGTCAGAAGCTGTCGGTGGGCGGTCGCGTGACCGACGACGCGGGGCAGGGCGTGGCGGCGCTGCGCATCGAGGTCTCGCTGTCTTCCACGGCGCGCAAGGAGCGCATGCTGCTCGGTGTCACGGTGACCGACGACACCGGCTATTTCCGCGCGTCCGTGGGTGTGCCACCGGATCTCGCGGTCGGCGACTATCGACTGGTCGTGCTCACGCCCGGCAGCGCGCAGTACCTGCCAGTCGTGGCCCAATAGTTGTAGGCTTCGCGCATCGTGCGTGTCGCGTTAGCTCAGATCGATACCACCGTCGGCGATCTCGACGGCAACCGCGCGTTGATCGTGCAAGCGGCGCAAAAAGCCGTGGCCGAAGGCGCCCAGCTCGCTGTGTTCTGCGAGCTCACGTTGACCGGATATCCGCCGCGCGATCTGCTCGACCGTCGCGCGTTCGCGCAGGACAACCGACGTGCGCTCGATCTACTTGCCGAAGGGCTCCCGAAGGACCTGGCCGTCTTGGTCGGCTTCGTCGACTTCGTCGAGTCGGCGTCGGGCGTGCGCACGCTCTGGAACGCGGCCGCGCTCGTGCACGAAGGCGAAGTCCGCCAGATCTTCCACAAGCGCCTTTTGCCCACGTACGACGTGTTCGACGAAGCGCGCTACTTCGCGCCCGGCGTGCGACCGCTCGGCTTCACGCTGCACGGCGTGCGCTTCGGCCTGACGATCTGCGAGGACGCATGGAACGACGCCGGTACGCCTTTGCCGCGCACGTACACGGAGAACCCCGTCGCGCTGGCCGTCGACGACGGCGCGCGTGTGCTGATCAACATGGCGGCCTCGCCGTTCACGCTCGTGAAGCGCACGCGTCGCGCCGAGATGCTGGCGCAGATCGCGAAGACCCGCGGCCTGCCTTTACTGTTCGTGAACGCGCTCGGCGGCAACGATGACTTGATCTTCGACGGCAGCTCGGCGCTGTATGCAGCTGACGGAGGAGTCATCGCGCAGGCCAAGAGCTTCGACGAAGACCTGCTCGTGGTCGACTTGAAGAGCGGCGGTGCACGGCGCAGCGTGCCGCAGAGCGACGCGGCGGCGGCGCTCTCCGCGCTGGTGCTCGGCACACGCGACTACGCGCGCAAATGTGGCTTTCGTTCGGCTGTGCTTGGCCTGTCCGGCGGCATCGACAGCGCGCTCGTGGCTGCGATCGCGGCGCGCGCGCTCGGGCCTGCGCAGGTGCTCGGCGTGGCCATGCCCACGCGCTACTCGTCGGAAGGCAGCAAGCGCGACGCGGCGCAGCTGGCGGCGGCGCTTGGCATCGAGCTGCGCACGATCGACATCGACGGCATCTTTGCGTCGTACCTCGAGGCGCTCGGGCCCGAGCTTTCATCGTTCGGTCCAGCGGGGCCGAATGACACGACGTTCGAGAACATCCAAGCGCGCGTGCGTGGCAACACGTTGATGGCGATCTCCAACCGGGCCGGTCACCTGCTGCTCACCACGGGCAACAAGAGCGAGCTCGCCGTGGGTTACTGCACGCTGTACGGCGACATGGCCGGCGGCCTGGCCGTGATCAGCGATCTACCGAAGACGTTCGTCTACGACGTGGCGCGCGAAGTGAACCGCGACGCGGGTCGTGAGCTGATCCCCGAGAGCATCTTCACCAAAGCGCCGAGCGCGGAGCTGCGCCCGAACCAAACGGATCAAGACTCGCTGCCGCCGTACGACGTGCTGGATGCGATCGCAGCGCGCTTGATCGAAGACGGCGAATCGGTGGCCGAGGTGATCGCGCGCGGCTTTCCTGCGCAGACCGTGAACGACGTCGCCACGCTCGTGCAGCGCAACGAGTACAAGCGGCGGCAGATGCCGCCCGGCCTGATCATCACGAGCAAAGCCTTCGGCCCGGGCCGGCGCTATCCGATCGCGCAGCGCTTTCGGTTTTGATCTGACACACACGCGCTCAGAGATCGATCTGCGTCACGTCCAAGCCGTCGACGCTCTCGCCGAGAAAACGCGCGGCAACTTCGGAGAACTTTCCTGGCATGTCGGTCACCAGGATGCGCAGCGAGCCTTTGCGGCCGCCGCGATCGCGATCCATACCGGCATCGCGCGCGAGCTTGCGTTCGCGCAGCAGGCGCTCGAGGTCGTGCGCCGTGGCTTCGGCGCTGTCGACGACGGGTAGTACCTGGCCCCGCAGGGTGGTCAGCTCGCTCGTGATCAGCTCGTGGAGCAGCGGGTAGTGCGTGCAGCCCAGCACCAGCGCATCGATGCGCTGTGCGACGAGCGGCTCTAGGTAGCGCCGAACCGCGAGCCTCGGGACCTCGCCCGTGATCCAGCCTTCTTCCACGAGCGGCACGAGCAGCGGCGCCGGCTCCATGAAGACCTCCACGCGCGTGCTCACGCTGGCGACGGCGCGCGGGTAGGCGCCCGAGAGCACTGTGCCGGCGGTGGCGATCACGCCCAACCGACCGTGCGTGCTTGCCTGCGCGCCCGCGCGTGCGCCGGGACCAATCACGCCGAGCACCGGCAGATCGAGCTCGACGCTGAGCATGTCGAGCGCGACCGCGCTCACGGTGTTGCAAGCGACCACGAGCAGCTTGATCTCGTGCTCGCACAGCTTGCGTGCGCAGGCGCGGGCGTAGTTCATCACCGTCTGCGGACTGCGCGTGCCGTAGGGAACGCGCGCGACGTCGCCGAGGTACACCAGATCTTCGTGGGGCAGGCGGGCCCTAATCGCGTGTGCGACCGTGAGCCCGCCGAGCCCGGAATCGAACACGCCGATTGGCGCGTGGGATTTTGCATTCGGCATGTCGGGCACGTGCATAGCGCAAGCAGGCGCCGGCTTCCAGCACGGGCGCTCGCGCGCGATGGCGGCGAGCCTGAGCTGCGTGGTATGCGGGCGGCATGGCGCGCTGTCTGCTGGCCGTGATCTGCTGCTGCTGCACGATGCTCTGGGGCTGCTCCACTGCAGCGTGCTCGACACCCGACAAGTCGCAGGCGAAGACAATTCTTGTGCCGCCGCCGCCACGACCCCGCTTCATCCACGGTGCGCTGCCGGTCGCACCGTTCGTAGCCGAGCAGCTGGCGCTTGCACCCGGCGCGCAGACGATCGTGTACGCTGTGCCGGAGCCCGACGGGCGAGCGAGCGATCGCCGGATCGAAGGCTCGATCAACGGCGAGGGCGCGGTCTCGAACATTCTGTCGCGCTTGCCGGCCGTGCTCGCCACTGCGCGCACTCCATAGCGACCCGCAAGGTTCGCGCACTTCCGCCCACCTCGCGTGTGCCGCGGCCAAGCGCGTTTTCTCTTTCCCGGCGGGTTGGCGTAACATGGGGTCGGTGCGCATCCGTGCGAAATTAACGCCGTCGGGAGGGGTCGGCGCATGAGCGATCCTGCGCGCGTGCTGGTCGTCGATGCGGCCGCCGAGACGGGGCGCTTGCTCACGCAGGCGTTCGAGCCGCTGGCTTGCAGCCTGACGTTCCGTCGCAGCGGCGATGGCCCTGCGGGCGCGGCAGCGCCCGTGCTCGCGCCCGACGAGTCGTTCGAGCTCGTGTTGATCGAGCTCGGCAGCGATCGCGCGCGCCTGTCGGCGGTCTGGCACGCGGTGCAGCACAACCTGGGCACCTCGGGACGCCCGTTGATCGCGATCGCTGATGGAGCACGCGAGAGCGAGATCGCGCTCGCGCTCGACATGGGCGTGGAGGACTTCGTGATCCTGCCGCTGACGGCGGCGGACCTGTCGGCTCGTCTGCGTGTGCACCTGCTCGCGCGGCACTCGGCGGCGCGTTCGGCGCGGCGTGCCCGTGCGCTCGGCGCGATGGTGGACATCACCCAGGCGCTCGTGTCGTCGCTCGACATCCAAGAGATCTTGTTTACCGTGGTCAAGCGCATCGCGGACGTCGTGCGCGTCGATCGCGTGTCGATCGTGCTCGTGCCGCAGGAGCCGGCTCCGAGCAAGAGCACGATCGGTTACGTGGTGGCGGCCAGCGACGACGCCGGGTTGACGAACCTGCGCATCGAGCTCGAGAAGTATCCGGAGATCCGGCACGTGCTCTCGTCCAAGCAGCCGCTCACGGTCGGAGACGTCGGCACGCATCCCGTGCTCGACGGCGTGCGCGCCAGTCTCCCCGTGTCGAGCCTGTCTTCGCTCACGCTCGTGCCGATGAAGCTCGACGACGAAGTGATGGGTGTGCTGTTCATCCGCGCGCAGACGCAAAAAGGCGCGCTCGACGAGCAGCAGATCAGCTTCTGCCAGGTGCTCGCAAACGCCACGGCGATCGCTCTGCGCAACGCGCGCATCCTGCAGAACCTGCGCAGTGAGACACAACGCGACGCCAGCGCGCGTGTGGAGACCGAGCAACGCCTGCAGTCGCTCAAGCGCTACGCCGACGTGTTCGAGTCCGCCGCCGACGGCATCGCGGCGCTCGACGACAACGCCTGTCTCTTGTATGCGAACCCGGGCGCCTACGTGCTCCTCGGCTACACGCGGGAGCAGCTGCCCCTGGGCTTTCCGGTGTACGAGATCGTCCTGCCGGAGGATCAGCGGCGGTTGGTCGCGCTCCGGCAACGTTTTGCGCGCGGTGACTACCCGCGCAACGTGGACCTACGCATCAAACGCGCGGATGGCGCGAAGGTCACGATCAACTGTTCGTTCTCGCCGCTGCACGGCAGCGACGGCGCGGTGCTGTTCTCGTTCCGCGACGTGACGGAGGCCCGCAAGACGCAAGCCGAGCTCGTGCACACGCGCAATTTCTTGCAGTCGTTGATTGACGCCAGCGTAGATGCGATCGTGGCAGCTGACATGCGCGGTACCATCATCCTCTTCAACGAGGGTGCGCAGCGCCTGTACGGCCATAGGGCCGAGGACGCGCTCAACAAGATGAGCGTCAAGGCGTTGTATCCGGGCGCGGGCGCGCGCGAGGTCGGCCGCATGCTGCGCTCGAAAGGCCACGGCGGTCCCGGGCGCCTCGAGCCCGTGCGGCTCGAGGCGATCGACAAGCAGGGCAACGTGTTTCCGATCTCGATCACGGCGGCCACGATCTACCAGAACGGCAAGGCGGTGGCCACGTTCGGCATCTTTACCGATTTGCGTGATCGGGTGCGCGTCGAGGAGCAGCTGGCCCAGGCGCAGGAGAAGCTCGCGCTCAGCGAGAAGCAGACCCTGTTGGCCGAGCTTGCAGGCGCGACCGCGCATGAGCTCAACCAGCCGCTCACCAGCGTGATGGGCTATGCGGAGTTGCTCATGAAGAAGCTCGGACCCGATGCGGCGGGCTATCGCGCGGCCGAGGTGATCCAGAGCGAAGCGCAGCGCATCGCCGAGATCGTGCGCAAGATCGGACGGCTCACGCGCTACGAGACCAAGTCGTACGTGGGCGAGCAGCGCATCCTCGACCTCGATCGCGCCTCCGACGACACGCCGCCCAGCGGCACGGAGGACCCGAAGTGAGCGCGCGCAAGAAGAGTTGGCCCACGGGCAAAAAGCGCGTGGCCCCCTCGCGCGCGGCGCGTGCTGCGGTTGCGCGCGGTGTGAGGAAGACGGCTACCAAGAACGCCACGAAGAACGTCACGAAGAACGTCACGAAGAACGTCACGAAGAACGTCACGAAGAACGTCACGAAGAACGTCACGAAGAACGTCACGAAGAACGTCGCCAAGATCAGCGCGAGCAAGGCTGCAGCGGCCCGTTCCGGAAGCGCTCTCGTGCTTCCGGATTCACACGCCGTGCTCGGCACCGTGCTCGAGCTCAGCCGCAAAGTGGCGGTGGACCTGCACGAGGACGAGATCGTGCATAGCTACGTCGCGGCCTTTCAGAAGACGTTTCCGCGGCGCTTGTTCTGCGTGCGGCTGTTCTCACCCGAGGAGGGCGCGCTCAGCATGGTGTATGCGACTGGCCGCCTGCGGGCCGACAAGCGCGACGCCGTGGAGCTCTCGGCCGAAGCGCTCGAACGACACGGCGTCGACTTGCAGGCGACGCGCCGCACGGGGATCACCGTGAGCGAGAGCTACCAGCCGATCTTCGCGCGCGGCGCGACAGGCTTCGACGTTCCGATGATGGAAGGCGACGAGCTGACAGGCATCGTCTCCGTCGAGTATTCGAGCAAGGTCGAGGCGCCGGAGGAAGATCGCACGCTCTTGGTGCAGCTGACACTGCTGTTCGCCAGCGCGCTCAAGAACGCACGCTCGCACCGACACTCGGTTTATCTGCGCGACTATCTGGGCAAGCTGCTCGACCATGCGAACGCGCCGATCATGGTGATGGGCAAGCTCGGCGAAGTGCGCCTCGCGAACCGCGCGTTTCTGGGCCTGACCGCGTTTCAACGTGAAGAGCTGCTGGGCAGAGAGTGGATGAGTTACCTGCCCGACACGGAGCAGCGCCGGCTCTGGCCGATCTACATCAACGCGCTGCGCGGCGAGCCGAGCACGAACGTCGAGGTACGCTTGCCGCGTCGCGACGGTAGCTTCGCGCAGGTTGCCGTGAATGCGGCGTCGATTCTCGGGCCCGACGGCGAAGTCGAGGGCGTGATCTACATCTACCGCGACATCACGGAGCTGCGTGAGCTCGAGGAACAGATCATTCACGCGGAGAAGCTGGCGACGCTCGGCCAGCTCGCGGCGGGCGTCGTGCACGAGCTCAACAATCCGTTGACGAGTATCTCGGTCTACGGTGACTACCTGCTGAAGAAGGCGATGCTCGGCGACGGCGACGAGGCGGACACCGAGAAGCTACGACGGATCGTGGCCAGCGCGGATCGCATTCTGAATTTCACGCGCGATCTCGTGACCTACGCGCGCCCGTCGTCCGAGCGACCCGTGGCGCTCGACATCACCGAGGTGATCGACCAGTCGCTCGTGTTTTGCTCGCACGTGATCGACGAAGTTGGCGCCGGCATCGAGACGCACTACGAGGTCGGAGCGCCGCCTGTGTACGGGGTCAAAGGGCAGCTGGTGCAGGTGCTCGTCAACTTGATCACCAACGCCTGCCACGCCATGCCGATGGGCGCGGGCAAGCTGCGCATCGAGACGCAGAGCGTGGGTGAGGGGCGCCTCTTGCTGCGCGTGTCCGACACGGGCAAGGGCATTCAAGAAGAGAACTTGAAGCGCATTTTCGAGCCGTTTTTCACCACGAAGGGTGAAGGGCAAGGCACGGGCCTCGGCCTCTCGATCGTGCGCAACATCATCGAGCAGCATCGCGGCGAGATTCGCGTCAGCAGCGAAGTCGGCCGCGGCACTACGTTCGAGATCGTGTTGGCTTGCCGACCCGACCCGTCTGCGCTCTAGCCGCGTTAGCCGCGTTGGCGTCACGTGCAAAAAAAAGGCGCACGGCCGTGGAATGAGCGCCGCACTCGTGGCGTTGTCAGAACGTGGCGTCGGCGTACTCCGCGCCCAGGGAGGATTCTTCGGCATGTCCCCGATCACGCAGAAGCGACCACCCGCGCGGTGGTCATGGCTCTTCGGCACAGTGTTCGTCGCTTGGACGGCACTTACGAGCTTCATGACCTATTCGTACGCCGGCGCCTCTCCTTCTGTCGCCGAACCCGTGAATGCGGTGAGCGCGGCAGTCGCAGAGGGCACGGCTTCGAGCACCAGTCCGAGCGCAAATGCCGGCACGGGGCTGGAACGCGCAGCCAGTTTTTCCGACACCTTCGCGGACATCGCCGAGCGCGTCTCGCCCTCGGTCGTCACGATCAAGGTCGAAAGCAAGCAGCAGGCGCCTCAGCAACAGCTCTTCGGCATGCCGTTCTTCTTCGGTCCGAACGGTGGACCGAACGGACAGGGGCGTGGTGATCGTCAGGACGGCGATCAGAGCTTGGTCAAGGGCTCCGGCTCCGGCGTCATCTTCCGCGCGGACGGCGCGATTCTCACGAACAACCACGTCGTCGATCACGCGGCGCGTATCGACGTCACGCTCAAAGACGGTCGCACGTTTCGTGGCAAGGTCGTCGGTACCGACTCCGCGGTCGACCTCGCCGTGGTGAAGATCGATGCCAAGGGATTGCCAGCTGCAACGTTCGCCGACTCGGCGCGTGCGCGCGTCGGTGAATGGGTGCTCGCGATCGGTGCACCGTTCGGGCTCGACTACACGTTGACGGCGGGTGTGCTCAGCGCGAAGGGGCGCGGGCTCGGCGCGAACGAGATCGAGGACTATCTGCAGACCGACGCCAGCATCAATCCTGGCAACTCGGGTGGGCCTCTCGTCGACCTGCATGGCCGCGTGCTCGGTATCAACACGATGATCATCGGTCGCGGCGCCGGCATCGGCTTCGCGATTCCCTCGACGCTCGCGCGCACGGTCGGCGAGCAGCTGCTTGCGAATGGCATCGTGAAGCGCGCTTGGCTCGGTGTCGGCTTCCAAGAGCTGACGCCCGAGCTGGCGGCGAGCCTCGGCAAGGCCGACACACACGGTGCGCTGGTCTCCAACGTCGTCGCCAAGGGTCCTGCCGACCGCGCGGGTCTACGCGCTGGCGACATCATCGAGAGCGTCGACGGCCAGTCGATTGCCGAGAGCAAGGACCTGCTGCGCGACGTGCTCGCGAAGCCGGTCGGCGCCGAAGTGAAGCTGAACCTGCTTCGCGACGGCAAAGTGCAGACGCTAGCGGTGAAGACGGGCGAACGCCCGAAGGATCTCGAGCACGCCGAGCCTGGCGAGGGTGCGTTGGGTGGCGGCGAAGACCAGCTCGGTCTCGAGCTGCAGCTGCTCACGCCGCAGATCGCCGAGCAACTCGGCTATCGCGGCGCAGGCAAGGTGGTGGTGTCGGGCGTGCGCTCGGGCTCACCGGCCGAGGTCGCGGGGCTCTCGCGAGGGGACGTGATCGTCGAAGTGGATCGTCATGCGGTGAAGGCTCCGACCGACCTCGCACAGGCTCTGCACGACGGCAAAGCGCTGCTGCGAGTCGACCGCACCGACCACGGCGATACGCGCTCGTTCTTTGCGGTGCTGAGCAAAGAGTGATGTGAAGCAGCCCGCGGAGCAGCGTTCGGCTGTCCGCGGGTTTGTCACACGCTCACTGCGCAATCAGCAGCTCGAGCTCTACGCCGTGACCGCTGACTCGAAACGCAGGGCTCTTGCCGTCCACGAAGCGGACGTTGAGCTCTGCGTTTCCGTTCTTGTTGAGCACCATCGCGCGGGCAACGACTTTGCTCCGAGCGGAGATCGGACCGGCGCGGTCGATCGAACGCACGCCGGGGATCATCACGTTGAAGCCGGTCTTGTCCGATGAGCCTTGCAGCGTCTTGATCGGGGCGTTCATGCGCAAGACGAAGCGCTGCGCGTGAGCCACGTTCTTGGCGCCGAAGCTCGGGCCGTGCGTGGCACCGCCTTTCGCCGAAGCGATAGGCGCGGCAACGGCCTTGGCCGCGGGTGCAGCGGCGGTGGTGGGTGCAGCGGCGGCGTGAGCGGGCTCGCGCACATCCACGGCGTACGGAGACGACGCAGGAACCGTGTGAGGGTCAGGCGTCGGCGCAGGCTTGCTCGCTGCGGGCGCTTCGGCCGGGGCTTGGCCGTTCATCGCGCTCGCGTACGCGGCGTTGATCTTGGAGTCGGGCAGCGTGGGAGCAGCGGCCGCAGGTTGCGTGGCCGTGCCGGGCAGCGCGTTCGCAGTGTTGGGCACCGCCACGGCTGCAGCTGACGGAGTGGGTGTCGGAGCCGACTCGGTGCGCGCCGGGCGCGTGACCTTGCGGTGCAGGGAGATGGCGTCGTCATCGTTCGTCGGGGCGAGCGCGTAGACTCCGAGCGCGATCGCGCACATGCCGAGCGCGGCGATCACGCCGAGCCGCACGACGTTCTGCGACTCACGCTCTTCTTTGTGCTGCGCTGCGGGAGCCGTCGTGGTGCGACGCGGCCGCGCGTTGGTCTTGTTTCGCAAGCCGCGAACCAGGTCGCGGCCGAACGGAACGACCGTGCCGCTCCAGAGCGTCGCCGTGCTCGCGCCTGCTGTGCCGACCGACTTCGCGGCCTTGCCTGCCGACGGGCCGAACGCGCTCGTCACCGTGCGAACGGTGGCTGTCAGCGCTGCGTTGATGGCTACGAAGATGCGGAGGAAGCGCACGAGCGCGGACGAGTGTGCCGAGTCTGGGACCGGGTGCGCCCAGGCGCCTTCGTCTTCGCGTAGATGCAGCACGCGTGCTGTTTCACGCTCGCGGCTCGTCGTCTCGCTCGCAACGGTTTCCGGTGCGCTGGCATGACGGTCGCCGTTCTCGGCCGGGTCGTCGGTCACGGCAAAGGTCCCATCGTAGGTCACAGAGTCGGCGTCGCTCGCTAAAGGCGCTTCTTCGTCGACCGGTGCCCCTTTGCCGAGCGCGGAGGCAACATCGGCGAGCGCCGCGGGCAGCGACTCGACGGTCTGCGTGCGCACTTCGTGCAGCGCTTCGAACTCCATCATCGTCACGTGCGAGCGCGCGTTCTCGGCTTCGCTCGGCGCTTCGAGATCACGCGCGGTGTCGCTCTCGAGCGCGCTCGCACCAGACGCCTCCCAGTCGAACTCGCCGAACAAGGACTTGCCCTGCTCGAATCGAACCGTGACCGCCAAGGTTGGGACGCCGCCTTCCATACGCAGCGAGACCTCGGCCACGCTGCCCTTGCCGAGCGCGCTGCCGGCCCGCGCCGTCACGCCGCGACCGAGCTCCAGCAGATCCAGGCGCTGCTCGAACACCGCTGCGCCGCCGCCGCTGCGCAGAAGGCGCGCCGAGAGCGGAGCGTCTACGCCGTCCAGCTCGAGCTGCGCGATCCGCAGCTCGTCGAAGCTGGCCGCTGCGCGCTGCGTTCGTACGTCCTGCTCGTGCGCCTCGTGGACACCGTGCGCCTCGGCCTCTGCGCGGCGTTCGGCCACGAGTTCGTCGAGCAACGCGCGTGTCTGCGAGTCGATGTCGAGGAAGCGCAGGCCGAACTCGCCGCTGCGTTCGCCGTCGGCGTGCGTCCACACGACTTCGCCGCGGCTCTCGACGCGCGTGCCACCCGGCATGGCTTCGAAGCGACAGGTCAGCCGCTCGCCGACTTCCGGCAGGCACGGCGTCCGCAACGACAGGCCTCCGCTGCTCAAGTCGACGGCGTCGGCTTCGAACGCATCGTCGAAATCTTGGTGGGCGAGCTCGACCGAAAGCTGGAACGGAATGCGTCCGCGGTCGTGATGGCGAGCGTTGTCTGATTCGAGCGTCGTGATCATTGCTCTGTCCTCGTCGGCGGGTTCTGCCTTTTGGGGCTGCCTCGACACCTCGCAAAACGAACGCCAAAGGTCCAGTTTTCGACAGAACCCGGCTGGCGCGCGCGGCGCGGTCCCAAATCCTTGACCCGTACGCGCGTCGGCCTCAGCGTGGGCGGTCCGATGGGTGTGCGCTTCGTGGTTCGCTCGCGCGCTGGGGTCAAAGTCCCCGGCGAGCCCGAGTTCGTGTTCGATCAGAGTCGCGTCTCGATCGGTCGCGGCTCTGCGGCCGACGTGCGCATTCCGGACCGCACGGTCAGCGAGCACCACGTGAGCGTGCAAGCGCTTGGTGATCACTTCGTGATCACGGACCTTGGCTCGACCAACGGTACGCGGCTCGAAGGTCAGCGCTTGCAAGCCGAGGCGCCGCGCCGCCTGCGCGACGGCGACCGCATCGAGCTAGGCGTCTACGTGTTGACGTTTCACAGCGCTGCGCTCGTGCGCGAGGCCGTGAGCGCCGAACGAACCGCGGAGCTCGCGCGGCGCCTGCTGCGCGATGCCGAGGCCGCGCGCGGCAAACAGGTTCCTGCACCGCGTGTGTGTGTGGTCTCGGGACCGCTCACCGGCACCACGATCGAGCTGCCCGCATCGGCGCCGCGCCTCGTGATCGGGCGCGCCGAGAGTTGTCAGCTGGTTCTGCCCGATCCCACCGTTGCGTCCGAGCATGCGGAGCTGGTCAGCGATCTCGAAGGCGTGTTGTGTCGGGCGCTGGGCGCTAGCCCGATCGTGGTCGCGGGTCACACGCTCTTGGCGCGCCGCCTGCGTGATGGCGACGAGATCGTGCTTGGCGAGACGCGCCTCTTGTTCGAGGAGCCGGTGCAAGCCCTGCTCGACGCGCTGAAGTCCGAACCGGACGAGCCGGTACCGCCACCGGCAGCCGTGCCGGAGCGCACCGAGGTCTTGCCCGAAGCCGCTCCTGCGGCAGCGCCGCCGTCAGCTGCAGGCAAGCACGCACCGCTGGCACCGAAGCGCGCGGATGCGGACCTGTTCATCTATGCGCTGGCAGCAGTGGTTCTGATCGCCAGCGTGTTGGGCCTTCTGCTCTTGTTCCACGCGCGTTAGCCGCGACGAGTGTTCGCAGCAGCTCGGACTCGGCGCGCGTCGCATCTTCTGCGGCTTTTGCGCGATCCTTTTGCGAGCCCCCTGTCATGGGATGGGCATGGGCGAAGCGTTCGACTACTTCTGTCGTTCGTAGAGAATGCGCAGGCCGTCCAGCGTCAGGTGCGGATCGACGTCGTCGATCGTCTTCGACTCGGAGCGGATCAGCATCGCCTCGCCACCGGTCGCGAGCACCGCGCACGGATAGCCCATCTCGGCGCGCAGCCGCTCGACCATTCCGTCGACCAGGCCCGCGTAACCGAACACCAGGCCCGACTGCATCGAGTGCACCGTGTTGCGGCCCAAGACGTGCGGCGGGCGGATGATCTCGGTCCTCGGCAAGCGCGCCGCGCGCGAGAACAACGCTTCGGCGCTCAGGCCGATGCCGGGCGCGATTGCGCCGCCCAAGTATTCGCCGCGGTTCGACACGCAGTCGAACGTGGTCGCGGTGCCGAAGTCGACCACGATCACGCCGGCATGCACGCGGTCGTACGCGGCGATCGCGTTCACGATGCGATCGGCGCCGACCTCGCGCGGATTCTCGTAGAGGATCGGCATGCCGGTCTTGATGCCGGGACCGACCACGATGATGTCGTGGTGAAACGCGCGGCGCACGGCACGCACGATCGAGTCGGTGAGCGGCGGAACGACCGACGCCAAGATGCTCGAGGTGATCTCGCTCGTTTGTACGCCGGCCAGCTGCACCAGCGTGGCGAAGATCACGTGATACTCGTCCTCCGTGCGTCCGCGCTCCGATTGGATGCGGAAATGGTGGATGAGCTTCTTACCTTCATACAGCCCCAGCACCGTGTGCGTGTTGCCGACGTCGACGACCAGCAGCATTGTGAAAACCTTGGTAGCAACGAGACCGTAATGCGAGGCCGTAAGCCCAATCAGCGGCCGTAGGCTCAATCAGCGAGGCCGTAGGCCTAACGAGCGCTTCAGCATCGCCCCGAATGTAGCCTCGATCTCGGTGGCATGCTTGCTCACGACCTGCGCGATCGGACGGGCCGGCTCACGCAGCGGCTCCGGCTCGACCGTGAACGACGGCTCGGTCGCGATCGGCCCCGTGGGCACAGGCTTGCCCGCCATGCCGGCCGGCACGCGCGCCTGGGTGCTCCATTGCCCGGTCGGCGGCTCGCTTGGCGAATTCGCGAGCAGCTCTTCTTCGACGGCCATCTCGAGAGGCGTGGACATGCGCTCGCGCTCCGGCCTGCGTGCTGGTTCCTTCGCATCCACCGGGCGCGTCGGCGCGCGCTGGCCCGGCAAGCTCACGCGCTCTTCGGTGACGCTGCCGCGATCGCGTTCTTGCATCACGGGGCGTGTGGGGGCGACGGGCGCGGGAACAGGCTTCGCTGCCGCCGCCGGTGCTGCCGCTATTGGCTGCTTGGGTGCGGGTGCGGCTGCCGCTGTCGGCTGCACGGCAGCGCGCGCACGGGGCACAGCGCGATTTTCCTGCACGCGAGTCAGCAAGGCTTCGAGACGCTCGACCTGCTGCGTCATGGCGCCTCCGGCGAGCCCAGGCGCGACGCGATCGTGGCCAGGTTGTCACCGCTCTTCGACCACGCCCAGACCTGCTCCGCGATGCGCGGGTCGACCATGATGTACTTGGTCGTGCGCGCGATCGGCACGCACGCGACTTCCGACGCGCTCAGCGTCGAGAACATGCCGCCGAGCAGCGCGGCCACGGCGAGGTTGTCCTCGTCGAGCGGCGGCAGGCCTTCGACGACGAGCACCACGGCTCCGCCCCACTGCTCGAGCTTCAAACGGCCCCAGCCGTACAGCGACATCACGCCGCCGGCGTGCGAGATCACCGCTTGCGCGGAGAGCGTGCTGGCAGGGCCCGGCAGCGCCTGCGCCACGATCGAGCCGAGCTGGCTGCCGAGTGTGCGGATCGAGGTGAGATCCCCGTTCTGCACGGCCGTGTTGATCAGCGGCGCGAGCACGTTCTCGGCGAGCACGATGACTCGAGCCCCCCCTCGCGTGCGAACGCGGCCGTGGGCTAAGTCGAACTGAAAGAAACCACCCGGGTCGAAGTGGGAATCGGCCATGACGCTCCGCGAAATCGTTTACGAGCATAATCCTTTTCGCGTCAGCAGAGCGAGAATTTGGCTGCCGGAGTGGCCGAGCGGGGTAGACAGTCGTTGCGGAGTTCCCGTGAGTTGGCGTTCGATCGCACACATGTCGGTGGCTGGACTGCTCCTCGCGGCGGTCGGTCTTGCGTTCGCGGCGCCGGGCGCGGGCCAAGCGACTCAGCCGGCGCAGCCGGGGCTGATGGACGCCTGGGCGAACTTCATCCTCGCGCCCAAGGTCTGGAAGGGGCAGGTGGTGCCCGAGCCCGACGCCGGAGAGCGCGCATCGGGTGGCACGTGGCTCGACTCAGACGAGCTGCCGCTGCGCGTGCACGCACCCGTGGGCACCTCGCGGTTGCAGCTGACAGCGGCGCGGGGTGCGCTCGAGCAGGCGTACCGCACGCTGGCCGCGAGCGGCTGGCCTTTGCCGTTCGCCGATGGCGGGCGCGGGGGCTCGCTCGCGTTCGACTTGTATTTGGATCCGGCCGCGAGGGCGCCGGCCTATGCCGCGAGCGAACAGCCGATCGCGTGGCTGGACTTCGACTCGGCTGGTACCTACGCCGTCGTGGACGCTGGGTTACCGCGCCGTGATCTGCCGGCGTGCGTGATGAGCGCGCTGGTGCAAGCGGCTCTGCACGGCCGCGATCCCGCCGAGGCGGAGAGCATGCTGCGAGCCACGGGCGACTTCGCCGCGTGGCTGTTCCTCGGCGAGTACGGCTGCGCGGGCTCCATGCTCGCGGCGCAGCACGCACCCGAGCTCGGCTTTCTGCAGCGCGATCCCGATTCGGGTGCTAGAGGCGCCGCGTTCCTCGCCATGCTCTCGGAGCGACACGACGGCGGAACGGGTCGCTTTATCGAGGCGGCGTGGCAGCTAACGCGCCAGCGCAGCCGCGGCTTGGTGAAACCAGGAATCCTGCGCTCGTCGCCCGATCTCTGGGAAGCGCTCGCAGCGTCCCTGCACGCCGCTGGCGAAGACTGGAGCGACGACGTCGAAGAGCTCGTGGCTGCACGGCTGTTTGCGGGCGACGCACGAGCGCGCGCGGCCGCGTCGTATCGCGTGTTCGCAGCACTGCCGAACGGAGCCCAGCTTCCCATGCAAGCTGATTGGACCTATGCGCAGCTGCCGAAGCGTTTTCGCAGCGCCGACGATGGGATCCCGCCGCTCGGCAGCGTGTACCTGCGCGTGCGCACGCCGAACGTCACCGAAGGCCAGGAGCTGCGGGTGTGGCTGCGTGGCGAGCTCGGTCCGCGCTGGTCGCTGATCGCGATCCGACTTGGGGCAAGTGGTACTGAAGTCGGTCGTGTGAAATCACCGCTGCGCACCATGCCCGATAGCTACGTGCCACTTCTGCTCACGAGCGACACGGCGGAGGTCGTGCTCGCCGTCACGTACATCACGGTGAAGACGCCCGACGCGGATGCGCCGCCAGCGCTGCCGCATGCGTTCGAGCTGGTCGTCGATCGCAGTCCCGCACCGTGAACCGTGCCGAGATCCTCGGCGATCAGAGCTGACTCACGGCGGCGCCGAAAGTCCCGCCTGTTCCAGCTGCTTCTCCGCCCAGGCTATGGCAGCCTCGCGCGTGTCGAACACCTCGAGTGGGCAGCGCAGATCCACGAACCACAGCACCGCGGTGATCGTGCTGCGCTCGAACGTGCTCGGCGCGACGACGGCGAGCGCGACCAAGTCCGTGCGCGTGCTCGCCCAGTGCGTGTTGAACCAGTGGATCAGCAGCTTGCGCCGCGCGGCGTCCGGCTTCGCCAAGTGGGTATCGACCACCACGACCCTGCGCGTGCGGGGGCGCGAGACTTCTTCCAAGCAGGCCAAGACGCTCTCGGTGCTGGGTGCGACGCTTCCGTCGCCGCCCTCGATGTAGAGGAGCGCGAGCGGCCAGCGTCGTCGATCGACTTTCCAAACCGGAACTGGCACGACCGCAGGGTATCAGGAATTGGCTTGCCGCTCAGCCCGCTGGCCGGCGCCTGCGGCTACTGCGTCTTCGGGGCCGATCGCCCGCATCGGGGCCCGCGTCGGTCGTTCGCGCTCGCGGCTCTGGTCGCGGTTCTGGTCGCGCTTGCGGCTCCCGTCGTCCAGCGCTTTTCGCCGCTGCATAGCCACCGGCGTCGGGCCGCCTTGCAGCTGACGGATCCGGCTCATGCGCGTGCCGGAAGTCTTTGGGCAGCGCCAAGCCCGCGGCGCGCATGCGAATCTCGAACAGGTCGCAGGCATCGTCGTAGAAGTCACGGTTGATCAAGCCGGAGTGATGGCCGCGCGCGAGCCTGCGCTGCGCGGCGAACACCAAGCGCAACCGGTCGCGCATCCGGCGCGGCAACGACAAGCGCGTGGTCATCTCCTGGAAGAACTCTTCGAACGCGCCGTGCGGGTCCTGCACGCCCGCGATGGCTTCGTCGAGCGCGCCGTAGAGCAGCGCGCCCATCAGCACCGTGTCGCTCGGCAGACGGTCTTCGTCCTTCAAACGATCGATCTCGGCCAGGCGCGCCCAGAGCAGCTCCGAGTCCTTGCCTTGGTCTTCCAGGTACGCGCACAGCTCGGGCAGCACCACGGCCAGAACACCCACGTCCCACGCCAAGTAGACCGAGCGATGTGCTCCGCCGCCGCGTAAAAGCCGCAAAATTTCCTCGAACACGCGCGGTGGCGCCGAGCGCGACAGCTCTTCGCGCAGATCGACCATCGCGTCGTAGACCTCGGGCGCGATGCCGAGATCCAAGCGCGCGGCGAACTTGATCGCACGCAGAATGCGGATCGGATCTTCGCGGAAGCGCACGTCGGGCTCGCCGATCGTGCGCACGACGCCAGCACGTAGATCGGCGACGCCACCCACGTAGTCGATGACCTCTTCGCGATCCAAGTCGTAGAACAGGCCGTTGATGGTGAAGTCGCGGCGAATCGCGTCTTCGTGCGGATCGCCGAAGGTGTTGTCGTGGCGAATCAACAGGTCCGCGTCGTCGCCGCGCTCGGCAAGCGCCGATTCGTTTACACTGTCGGTGTCGCCGTCTTCGTTGGAGAGCTCGCGCAGCTCGCGCGGGTCGCGCCGAAACGTGGCGACTTCGATGATCTTGCCGCCCGCGAACAGCACGTGCGCGAGTCGGAAGCGTCGGCCGATCACGCGGCAGTTGCGGAACAGGTTGCGGACCTCGTTCGGGCGCGCGCTGGTCGCGATGTCGAAGTCTTTGGGCGATCGGTTCAGCAAGAGGTCGCGCACGCCGCCGCCGACCAGGTAGGCGTTGTGGCCGTGGCGCGTCAGGCGGGTCAGCACCTTGACGGCGTCGGGGTCGACCCGTTCCGGGGCGATCAGTCCGGGATACAGTTCGGGCGCGGGACCGGTCAGCTCCGGGCGATCCACCGCACGCTGCGCGCGCTCGTCGCCCGTTTCCTGGTCGGCCGCGTGGGTCGTTTCGAGGTCTCGAGAGGGAGATTGCATGCAGGCAGAGCGTTCTAGACCGGGTACCGACTCGCGTAGCCCGTAGGCCCGGGGGTCACCCACATTGTCTTACAGGAGACAACTGGACACGCGCGCGCGACTGACTACCAACATGGCGGTCCGACCGCAATCGCAGGCCTTCATTACGATGTCCAATCTAAGCATGAACCAAGCCGCGGGGCAGCTAATCGTCGCCGGCTTTCCAGCGGCCGAGCCGCCCGCCGATCTGCTGGAGCTGGCGCGGCTCGGTCAGCTGGGCGGCTTCATTCTGTTTCGTCGCAACCTAGGTACCCCCGCCGAGGTGGTACGGCTCACGGCGCAGCTCGCCCAGAGTACGCCAGCCGATCTTCCGCCCTTCATCGCGCTCGACCAGGAGGGGGGGCGGGTGGCGCGGCTCGGAGCGCCGGTGCTGCGCCTGCCGCCGATGAGGGTGCTGGGTGACCTGGACGACGCGCGGCTCACCGAGGAGGCGGCGGCGCTGCTTGGCCGGCAGCTCGCGGCGCTCGGCTTCACCTTGGACTTCGCGCCCGTGCTCGACGTGGACACCAACCCGCTGAACCCCGTGATCGGCGATCGCAGCTTTGGTCGCGAGCCGGCGCGCGTGATCACGCACGCGCGCGCGTTTGCGCGGGGGCTTGCGCGGAGCGGAGTATACGCGTGCGGCAAGCATTTTCCCGGTCACGGCGACACGCTCGAAGACAGCCACCTGGCACTGCCGCGCCTAGCGCTCGGGCGCGCGCGCCTGTCGGCCGTCGAGCTCGCACCGTTCGCCGCGCTGGCAGCCGAGCTGCCCATGCTAATGACGGCGCACGTCGTGTTCGACGCGATCGACCGGGGTGTCCCTGCCACGCTCTCCACGCGCGCGATCACGCAGCTCTTGCGTGCGGAGCTCGGTTACTCGGGCCTCTTGTTCAGCGATGATCTCGAAATGAAGGCGATCTCGGAGCGCTACGGTATCGGCGAGGCCGCCGTGCGCGCGATCGAAGCGGGCTGCGACGCGCTGTTGGTGTGCTCCGACGTGACGCGCGTTCGCGCGGCTCACGCGGCGCTCTGTGAGCGCGCTGCAGCTGACGACGGGTTTGCCGGGCGCGTGCACGCGGCAGCTGAACGCGGCGTTGCGCTGCGGCGCGCGCGTCCGCCCCGTCCTCTGGCTTCGGACGCGATCGAAGCCGCGCTGCGAGCCGAAGAACCCGAGCGCCTCGAGCAGCGTATCGCCGACGCGGGAAAGCCTCTTCGCTGAGCTTCATCGAATCATGCCCCGGTCCTTGCTCCGCCACTCGGTCGTGTTCTTCGTTCTGCTGCTCGCGTTTGCAGCTGACGGAAGTGAGGCTTTCGCTCAGGTGCAAGGCCCAGCGCTCAAGGGGCACGACTTCAATCTCGACGTGGTGACGGGGCCCGTGGTCGGCTCGGGGCGCCTGGTGAGCCTAGGCGGCGCATACACGGCGCTGGCGCTCGGTGCCGACGGCGCAGCCTGGACACCGGCGGCGTATGCGACTCGCAGCTTGTGGGAGCAGAGCTGGTTCGATTGGGATCTCGCGTTCGACTACAACCCGAGCCTCTTCAACGCCACCGACTTCGACAACAACGGCCGCAGCGCCGTGAAGTACGCGAACCT
>JADGRF010000211.1 GCA_017881055.1 Sandaracinaceae bacterium | reverse complement strand
GCTCGCCGCGGCAGCCGCCCTCGACACGCAACCAGGTGACGGCCGCCAATGATTGGATGGCAGAGTAGCTAGTAAACGGCCATGGCATCGAGCCCCAAATGTAGAAGCCGACTACTCCGGCAGGATCGATGGTGCGCGAAACACCGCCGCCCGCGAGCAACGCTTTCACCTGCGACGCAAAACGGAACGTGCCTTGCTCATCCGAGTAGTAGAGCGGCTTGATCCCGTAAGGATCGCGCCCAAGCAACAGCGACTTGCGCGTCTCATCCCAGATCGCGAACGCGTACATGCCGCGCAGCTCATCGAACATCGCGACGTCGCGTTCGGCGTAGAGATGGAGCAGCACCTCGGTATCCGAGCTCGTGCGGAAGACGTAGCCGCGTTGTTCTAGGCGTTCGCGGATCGCGACGTGGTTGTAGATCTCGCCATTGAACGTGATCACATAGCGCCCATCGGCGCTGCGCATCGGCTGCGCTGCACGATCGCTCAAATCGATGATCGAAAGTCGTCGATGGCCAAACGCAACGCGGTTGTCGTCCGAGAACCACTCGCCGCTGCCGTCGGGGCCGCGACGCTGCATGTGATCGCGGATGCGGCGCAACTCGGCGCGATCCGGCGGCTGCGCCGATTCACGATATGCAAAAATCCCCGCTATACCGCACATGTTGTGTCAACCGCCGTAGCCCAGTTCAAGCAAACCGACGAGGCTCCCCGTTTAGTCCAAGCTCGCGTCGCGCCGTGTCCCGCTGTGAAGAAACGGGCACACCCTGGCCGCCGAGAGCGCGGCGACCCTAGCGCAACCCGGTCAGCTTTAGCCAGGGGCCTGCCCCCGAAACCACGCCCGCAGCTCCCGCACCGCACGCCAGTCTTCGGCGCATACCCGAGCAAGCCGACGCGCCTTCTCGATCTCCGCGTACGTATACGTCACGTCCGCGCCCGGCATCAGCGCAGGCCCGTGAAGTTGAGCTGGTGCACGTTGTTGTAGGCGTAGCCGAGCAGCTCGACAGCGCGCTTGCTCGCCGGGTAGGGCGCGAGCGGGCGGTCGCACGCTTCGGTCTCGAGGAACGGGACTTTCTCTGTTTCGCCGTACACCGACGACGTGGACGCGAACACGAAGCACGACACGCCGGTATCCCGCGCGGCATCGAGCAGGTTGATCGTGCCGTTCACGTTCACGTCGTAGTACAGCTTGGTCTGGCCGATCGACGCACGTACGCCGGCGAGCGCAGCCAAGTGCACGATGGCGTCGAAGCGGCGCTCTTTGCACAGGCGCTCGATCAGCGCTTGATCGCGGATGTCGCCCTCTACGAGCGTGAACGCTTTGGCGTTCGGGCTCCGTAGGATCTCGGCGACGTTGCTGCGTTTGCGCGCCGGGTCGTAGTACGCGTCGAAGCTGTCGAGACCGACGACCTCGTCACCGCGCGCGAGGAAGGCCTCTGCGGCATGACTACCGATGAAGCCTGCGGCTCCGGTGACGAGGATGCGTTTTGCCATGGGACCGTGTCAGCTGCCCCGAACGCCGATGCCGGAGTACGTGAAGCCCTGCTTGCGCAGGCCGTACGTGCTCCAGATGTTGCGACCGTCGAGCAGGAACGGGGTGCGCATCAGCTGCTTGATGCGATCGAAGTCGGGGTTCTGGTACTCGCGCCACTCGGTCACGAGCACGAGCGCATCGGCATCCTTCAAGGCGTCGTACTGCTGATCGACGATCGTGACCGAGCTGCCCAGGCGTGCGCGACCGGCTTCACGCGCTTCCGGGTCATGCATGAACACCTTCGCGCCTTCGGCGAGCAGGCCGTCGACCAAGGTGAGCGACGGTGCGTCGCGGATGTCGTCGGTGCGCGGCTTGAACGCGATGCCCCAGACGGCGATGTTCTTGTTGCGCAGGTCGCCGTCGAAGTGATGCTTGAGCTTGCGCAGCAGCACGCCCTTCTGACGCTGGTTCACCTGCTCGGTGGCCATGGCCAGCTCCATCGCGACGCTGTGCTCGCGCGCCACGTGCACGAGCGCGGTCACGTCCTTCGGGAAGCATGAGCCGCCGTAGCCCGGACCGGCAAACAAGAACTTGGTGCCAATGCGCGAGTCGCTGCCGACGCCGAGGCGCACGTCGTTCACGTCGGCGCCGACCTTCTCGCACAGCATCGCGATCTCGTTCATGAACGAGATACGCATCGCGAGCATCGTGTTGGCGACGTACTTGGTGAGCTCGGCGCTCGAGGGCGTCATGAACACCAAGCGATCCTGGCCGAGCGACAGCGGGTGGTACAGACGGCGCATCAAGTCGCGCGCGAAGTCGTCGTCTTCCTCGATGCCAACCACGATGCGATCGGGACGCATGAAGTCGTTGACGGCGTCGCCTTCCTTCAGGAACTCCGGGTTCGACACGACGTGGATCGGCTTGGCATCCGCGCCGCGCACGCTCTTCACGATCTTGCGCACGCGCTCGTTGGTGCCGACCGGCACCGTGCTCTTCATGACCAGCACGCACTCGCGCTTGGCGGTGCGCGCGACGCTCTCGGCGACGACGTCGACGGCCATCAAGTTCGCGGCGCCGTCTGCGCGCGGCGGCGTACCGACGGCGACGAAGATCACTTCCGCCGCGCCCACGGCTTCGTCGACGTTGGTCGTGAACGTGAGGCGGCCGCCTTCGATGTTGCGCTGAATCATGGGCCCGAGGCCGGGCTCGAAGATCGGCACTTCACCGCGCTGCAACGCGGCAACCTTGCCTGCATCGAGGTCGGCGCAGACGACGTTGTTGCCCGTCTCAGCGAAGCCTGTCCCCGTCACCAAACCCACGTAGCCGGCACCGATCACGCACACTTTCATGGTTCTTAGCTCCAGCCGGGGAAAGGCGCCCCCGGGCTCGCGAGGTATAGCAGAAGCTCCGTGCGTGGGCATGTGCTGGATCTTCGAAGGTTTTGTGCCAAGCTCGGCCGCATCTTAAACAGAGGGCTTTCCGGATGGGGCACAGGGATCAACTGCTCGAGAAGTTCAAGAAGCACGATGCCACCGTCGGCATCATCGGCTTGGGGTATGTCGGCCTGCCGCTGGCACTCGCGTTCGCGGAAAAGGGCTTCACGGCCATCGGCGTCGACGTCGACCCGACCAAGATCACCGCGCTGAACCAGGGCAGCTGCTACATCCAGCACATCCCGGACACCCGCGTGAAGGCAGCCGTGGCCAGCCAGCGCTTCATCGCCACGGCGGATTTCGCACGGCTCAAAGAGTGCGACGCAATCATGATCTGCGTCCCGACCCCGCTCACCGAAACGCGCGACCCCGACCTCTCGTACGTCGAGCGGACCTGCGTGGAGATCGCCAAGACGCTGCGCCCCGGCCAGCTGATCATCCTCGAGTCCACCACGTACCCCGGCACGACCGACGAGCTGGTACGCCACACCCTGGAGCGCACGGGCCTCAAGTCCGGCCAAGATTTCTATCTCGCGTTCTCACCCGAGCGCGAAGACCCGGGCAACGCGCAGTACACGACCACCACGATCCCCAAGGTGGTCGGCGGCTGCGACCGCGACGCCGGCGATGTGGCCGAGGTGCTCTACGCGCAGGTCATCGGCAAGGTCGTGCGCGTGTCGAGCGCTGCGGCGGCCGAGGCGACGAAGATCACGGAGAACGTGTTCCGCGCGGTGAACATCGCGCTCGTGAACGAGCTCAAGGTCGTCTACGAGAAGATGGGCATCGATGTCTGGGAAGTGCTCGACGCCGCGGCCACCAAGCCCTTCGGCTTCATGCGCTTCAACCCGGGTCCGGGTTGGGGCGGTCACTGCATCCCGCTCGATCCGTTCTACTTGTCGTGGAAGGCACGCGAACACGGCGTCGACACGAAGTTCATCGAGCTGGCAGGCGAGATCAACCGCAACATGCCGTTCTACGTGGTCGACCGCTTGCAGGACGCGCTCAACACGCGCGGCAAGGCCGTGAACGGCAGCTCCGTGATGATCCTCGGCATGGCGTACAAGAAAGACGTCGGCGACACGCGCGAGAGTCCCGCGTTTCCGATCGCACAGAGGCTGCTCGCGCTCGGCGCGAAGCTCAGCTACCACGACCCGTTCCTGACGGAAGTGCCCGAGACGCGCTCTTGGCCCGGTCGCCCCGAGATGCACTCGTTGCCGCTGACAGCGGCGAACATCGCGCAGCAGGACGCAATCGTGATCGTCACGGATCACACGAAGGTCGACTACGCGCTGGTCGAGAAGAACGCGAAGCTGATCATCGATTCGCGTGGCGTCTACCGCGAGCCGCGGCCGAACGTCGTGAAGGCTTGAAGTAGGGCGGCCTCCCGACCGACTGTATTTTCGGCCGAAAGTGGTGAGCACGCCAAGCGCGCGCTAGCTTACCCCGCGTGCGAGCGATGATCGTGGCTGCGGGTCTCGGAACGCGGCTATTGCCGCTTACTCGGGAGCTGCCCAAACCGGGCTTGCCGGTCGGCAACCGCCCGCTCGCGTGGTTCGCGCTGGATCATCTCAGGCGCTCCGGCGTGCACGAGTTCGTCGTGAACACGCATCATCTCGCCCCGGAGCTGCAGCGCGAGCTCGAGCGCGAGCAACCTGCAGACGTGTCGCTTCGGTTTATCCACGAGCCGGAGATCCTCGGGACCGGTGGCGGCCTGCGCAACGCCTGGAGCCCCGACGACGGCGAAGACTTTCTCGTGATGAACGGCAAGCTGCTGTTCGCGCCCGACATCGCACGCGCTCTGATCGTACATCGCGAAACGGAGGCTATCGCGACGATGGTCCTGCGGCCGTTGCCGAGCAACGAATCGTTCGGCGCCGTGGAGATCGATCACGCCGGCCGCGTGCGTCGCTTGCTGGGCGAGCCGCACGATCCCGGTGTGCCGCTGCGCCGCATGATGTTCACGGGCGTGCACATTCTCTCCGCGCGCGCGCACCGCGATCTACCCACGAACGGCTGCGTGATCCGCGACGCCTATCGCCACTGGATCGACCGGGGAGAGATCGTAACCGGCGTGCTCGACGACGCCCCCTGGCGCGATCTCGGTGTCACGATCCGTCACTACCTCGACGGCAATCTCTCGCTCCTGGACAGCCCCTGGCCCGGCATGAACCGCGGCGACCAACACGGCCTAGTCGACCCCAGCGCCGAGATCTCCGCACGCGCCGTAGTCTCCCGCTCGATCATCGGCCCGCACGCCTACATAGCCCCAAACGTCCGAGTCGAGCGCTCCGTAGTCTGGCCCCACGCCAGAGTCACGAGCGACCTAATCAACGGCGTGATCACCACGCGCGGCCAACGCGCCTGATGCGACTCCGCGCTGCCCGCCTTCAGCTGGCTCCCATCCACCTTGCCAACACGACGGTGATGTTGTCCGGGCCGCCGTTCTCGTTCGCTTTGTCGATCAGCGCCTGAGACGCGGCCTTCAAGTCTTTGTGTTTCGTGACGAGATCGCGGATCTCGTCGCCTGTCATCTGACCCGACAAGCCGTCCGAGCAGAGCATGTAGATATCACCGGCTTGGGGCGTATCCATGATCGCGTCGACTTTGACGGTTTCCTTCATGCCGAGCGCGCGCACGATCACGTTCTTGTGAGGAAAATTATCGATCTCGTCCTGCGTCATCGACTTCATCTTCCTGTAGTCGTTGAGCAGGGAGTGATCCTCGGTCAGCTGCTCCAGCGTGTTGCCGCGCAAGCGGTACACGCGCGAGTCGCCGACGTGCCCGATCAGACATTGGTCGCGCGCGCACAGCAGGGCGACCATGGTCGTGCCCATGCCGTGCAAGCGCGACTCGCGCTGTGCCGCTTCGAAGATGCGGCGGTTGGCGAGCTTGATCCCGGTTACGAGGCGGTTCTCCTCGTAGCCGCGAGTCTTGTCCATCTTGTATGGCCACGTGGCCTCGGGGTCAGCCGAGGTCGCTTGGAAGAATTCACTCATGGTGGCGACAGCCATTTGGCTGGCAACCTCGCCAGAAGAGTGCCCCCCCATCCCGTCCGCGACGAGATACAGGTGCTCTGCTTCGACTAGAGCGAAGTGATCTTCGTTGTGGGTGCGTTTTCTTCCGACGTCGGATGTCCCGGCGGAGAGGACGCGCGCTTGGCCTGGCACGGAGCAAGTCCTCCAGAATTATCGAAAAAAGCTAACAGTGTCGGGGCTTGCAAGTCAACCGAACTGCACCGACGCCGTGACCTTCGCGTTTGTGGTAGACGTCCGCAATGCCAATCGCACCGGAGCACGCAGAGGAGCTGCGAACCCTGCTCGGCGCCGCACGTGCGTATTTGGAGCTGGAAGAGGAGCTTGGCAGCGCCGAGCTGCGGCCCGCGCCGGCGGGCGAGGCGCTCTCGAAGTCGGCTGCCGGGGCGGCGACCCGCCTTCCGACGCAGACGACGGTGGCGGCTGTCGCGACAGGTCCTGCCGCCCAAGCGCCGGTGGCGCCTGCGGGTCGGCTATCCCCCGAGGAACGGCGCGTCCAACTCACGACCTTGGCGGACGCAGCGCGGACTTGCACCGCGTGCGAGCTGCACGTCCAGCGCAAGCAGGCCGTGTTCGCGCGTGGCAACCCCGAGGCGCGGCTGCTTTTCGTCGGTGAGGGCCCAGGTCGGGACGAGGACGAGCAAGGTTCGCCGTTCGTGGGCCGAGCGGGCCAGCTCCTCGACAAGATGGTCGCCGCGATGGGCTTCGGCCGCGATGACGTCTACATCTGCAACGTCGTGAAGTGCCGACCGCCGGAGAATCGCACCCCGCGGCCCGAGGAATCGTTGGCCTGCAGCAAGTTCTTGGTGCCGCAGGTAGAAGCGGTAGGACCGGAGGTGATCGTAGCGCTGGGTCGCTGCGCGGCGCAGGCGCTGGGGGTGGCCGAAGCGGCGGGATCCTGGCGCGGGCAGTGGTCGAGCTGGCAGGGAGTTCCCGTGATGCCCACGTATCACCCGGCATTCCTGCTGCGCAGCCCCGAGTTCAAGCGCACCGTCTGGGAGGACCTGCAGCTGGTCATGAAGCGCCTTGGTATCGAACCACCTGCCAAGCGCGGCTGAGTCACCGTCAGGCTCGCGTACGGCCCGTTTTCACGCTTGGCGGGGCCGGTTGCGGAGACTAGAGTGCTCTTTGCATGAGCGCGCCGGCAAAAATCGAAGCGGCGAGTGGCGGCGAGCGCAATCCCGGAGCGCCGGAGAAGGGCGTGATTCGCGGTGGTGGGCGCGCACGTCGCGCTCCAACACAGACGGACATCGACGACCTCGACTTGAACTTCCCGGACGACCCCGAGGGTTCCGGCCCACGTTCCAGCGATGATGCGGATAGCGCGCTAGCCAGCGACGACGCCTGGGATCCCGAAGACGACTCGGATCTTGGCCTCGGCGACGACGACAGCGATACCGGCACGGAAGAAGTCGGTCTCGATACGAGCACTGGCCTCGAAGACACGCGCATCGAGGATTCACAGGAAGACTTCGGTCTCGACGACAGCGAAGAGAACGTCTCATGGACCAGTGACGGTGAGACCGACGACAGCGATCCCGACGATCTCCATGGCTCTGATGCCGAGCTGATGAGCGGCGAAGAAGAGGGCTGGATCGACGATGACGAACCTGTGGTCGACGACGAAGCGTTCGATCCGGAGCTGAGCGACGACGCGCCCGCGCTGCTGGATGACGGCGGCATCGAAGGCTTGGACGACGACAGTGAGCTCGACGATCTCGATCTATCGAGCCTGCCCGAGATCGATGCGGACGCCGAAGAAGGCAGCGAAGCGCTCGCGGGCGATGCGCTGTCGATCGATGGCCTCGATGACATGAACGGTGTGCTGCTCACGGACGAACCCACGCTCGAGCTGACCGACGGCGTACGCTGGAAACGCCTGCCCGAAGCCGCGCTGCGTGTCACGGAAACCGCGCTGCCCACGGGCGCTGAGCAAGTCACCAGTCTGGCCGTGGACGACGACCCGGCTCGCAACTTGATCGCGCTCGGCAGCGCGGATGCGCTGTTCATCTCGCACGACGACGGCGCCACGTTCGTTCGGCACCCGGCCGCTATCGCGCCCGCGGGCGTGGCCATTACCCGCACCGAAACGGGGCTCGTGCTCTGGGCGCAAAACGCGCGCGGGCAGTTGGTTGCCAGCACCGATACGGGCGCGAGCTTCAACACGGTCGCGCTGCACGAGGCGCCCGCATGGATCACCAGCGACGCAGGCCGCCTTTCAGTGCTCTGTCGCGGCCAGCGCACGCGGCTTCTTCAGAGCAATGACCAAGGCGCGAAGTTCCGCGTCGCGGTCTTGCCCGAGCTTCTGGACATGCGGCCAACTGCATTCGGCGTCTGTGGCTCGGCGCTGCTGCTCGTGGCTGCGCAAACCGTGTGCTTTGCCGCGCGCGGCAAGACGCTTGCGCAACTCGTCGAGGGCGCTCGTGCTGAAGGGCCCGCGATCTTGCTCGACGAAGACGACGAGAGCTTTGCGTACGCCTGCGTGCCGCTGGGCGACGACACGCTGCTGGTGCGGGTCGCGTTGCGGGCGGGAGCCGCGCGCGAGCCACTCGTGGTCGCCGCGCTGGCACGCGCGACCTTCGGCACTCCGCGTGCGCTGGCTGCCACGTACTCGGAAGGATTCGTCACGCTGCAGGTCGCGACCGAGCGCGCCATCGTGCGCGTAGAGGCCAGCCTCGACGGCGAAACGCTGGCATGAGCGTCGAGCGCGAGGGCGAGCCGAGCGCCGCACCATTCGTATCCGACCCTGCTCGGTCTGAACTCTCGGCCTCGGCACCGCTTTCGGCTCGCGCGTTGCTCGCCGCAGGCGTGGGCAGCGCGCCTGCGGATGCGCTGCGCAAGCAGTTCGAGCTGCCCGAGAATGCGAGCGACGCGCTGCTCGCGCGCGTGCTTCTGCGGCGTGTCGTCGAGGAAGATGTGCACGCGCTCGGCGTGCAGGAGCGCGCGCACGCGCCCGGTCATGAGGCCGAAGACCCAAGCCTCGTCGTGTCGGTGCGCGCTTCGTACTTGATGCGACTGCCAACCAGCGCGCGCCCCGATGCGCTGAGCGTCGATGGCCTCCACGACGTGCGCAGCTTGCTGGCCGTGGCGCGCGCCGGTTCGCTCCGACAGCGGCGCGCTGCGATCCGCCGCGTCGGCGAGTTGCTGGTGCAGGACGTCGACATGACGGCGGCGCTGC
>JADGRF010000210.1 GCA_017881055.1 Sandaracinaceae bacterium | reverse complement strand
TACAGGCGTCGGCCCTGCTCCGAGACGTAGTAGTAGTGCCGCTTCGGCGTTGCGGTGGCGAGGATTTCGATCTGTCGGGTGTTGAGGCCCATGCCTTGATAGAGGGCCGTGGCGCTTTCCTCGCGTGCGTTCGGATTCGGCAGGAAGATCTTGGTGGCGCACGACTCCGTCAGAACGTCGAGGATGCCGGAGCGCGACGCATCCGACAGCGATTGCGTCGCGAGCAGCACGAGGCAATTGGCTTTGCGCAGAACCTTCAGCCACTCGCGGATCTTCTCGCGGAAGACCGGGTGGCCGAGCATCAGCCAGGCTTCGTCGAGCAAGATGGCCGCGGGCTGCCCGTGAAGGGATCGCTCGATGCGCCGAAACAGATACCAGAGCACGGGCAATGCAAAGCGGTTGCCGAGGCTCATCAGCTCCTCGATCTCGAACACCGTGAAGTCCGACAGCGCGAGGCCGTCGTCGGCGGCGTCGAGCAGGTGTCCCATGGAGCCGCGCACGGTGTACTGCTCGAGGACTGCCCGCATGTTCGTGTCCTGAAGCGTCAGCGCAAGGTCGGTGAGCGAACGCGACTCGGTCTGATGCATGTTCAGAATGGCGCGCGCGATCTCGTTTTTCTGTTCGGGTGTGGTGCGCAGGTCGTTGAGCCCAAGCAGGATGTCGACCCACTCCATGGCCCACGCGCGGTCGCCGCGTGTTTCGAGAAACTGCAGCGGCGCAAACGCGCGAGCGCCCTCGCCGGCGACGGCGAAGTGCAGTCCGGAGCGTCCGCCGGTCGTGGCACGCACCGCACTCACGAGCGGATACAGTGACAGGCCCTTGTCGAACGCGAAGATCTGCATCCCCGGATAACGGCGAAGCTGCGCAGCAAGCATCGCCAGGTGCGTCGACTTGCCGGCACCGGTGGGCCCGAACATCAACGTGTGCCCGACATCGCGAACGTGCAGGTTGAGGCGAAACGGGGTCGACCCGGTCGTGACGCCATGCATGAGCGGTGGTGAGTCCGGCGGATAGTAGGGACATGGAGCGATTTCCTCTCCGGCCCAGATGGTGCTGGTGGGCAAGAGGTCCGCGAGATTGAACGTGTTGAGCAAGGGTCGGCGCACGTTCTGCACGCCGTGCCCCGGCAGACTGCCGAGCCAGGCTTCGAGCGTGTTCACATCTTCGATGCGGGCACCGAAGCCCAGGCGCGTGACGAAGCGGTACGTTTGCTCCGCCGCACGCGTCACGGCTTCGCGATCTTCGTCGAGCAGTACGACGACACTGGTGTAGTAGCCCTGCGCGACCAAGCCACTGTTGACCTCGGCGATCGCCGCTTCCGCGTCCTGGACCATGTCGACTGCGTCTTGGTCGACGATGCCGGTGTTCGACTGAAGGACTTGGTCGAGCACGCCGCGCACTTTCTGCCGCCACTTCTTGCGGTAGCGCTCCAGATGCGTGATCGCCTCATGCGGATCGAGAAAGATGAAGCGCGTCGACCATCGGTATTCGCAAGGCAGCTCCGCCAGCGCGTTGAGCATGCTCGGGTAGGACTCCATGGGGAACCCGTCGAGCGCGACCACCTGGAGAAACTGCCGCCCGATCTTCGGAACCACCCCACCCCAGAGGTCTTGGCCACCGATCAAGAGATCGAGGTACGCACCATTTTTCGGAAGCGCGATGGGATGCGAGACTCCGACCGCGCAGCGATGGAGCCAGCGCAAGAAGTCGTCGTGCATGACGCGGCCGTGCTCGGTGTCGACAGCATGCGCACGCAGTCTCTCCATCTTGAGCGGTAAGCGCGCCTCGAGCGCTCGGAGGTCGCGCTTGAACGACGCGACAATGTGCTTGCCGCGGGCCTTGCTGCTCGTCGCTGGGGCGTCGTCGTCGAACATGAGCTCGACGAACTTCGACTGCGCCAGCGCGGGCGCCAGATACGTGGCCGACAGGACGAAGTAACCCTCGTAGACGGCGCCGCGCTCCTCGAACACACGCCGACGCTCATCGTCGATGGCCTGCGTGACCGGATCGGGAAACGCCGATCGAGCGCCGTAGCGTGGCGCCGGCTGTCGCACCGCATCGACGTGCAGCATCCAGCCGTTGCCGAGGGACTGAACCGCGCGGTTCAGTTGCGCGGCGAGCTGCTCCTGCTCCGCTTCGGTGCTGCTCGCGGTGTCCGGGCATCGGTAGCGCCACGCCGCCATCAGCGCGCCGTCCTTGCCGACGACGACGCCGTCTTCGATCAGCGCGGCGTAGTTGAGCAGATCGGCCGTGCCCTCCCCGCGGAAGCGGTGCGGTGCGAGACTGCCGGCCTCTCGCGCCGACCGCACCAGGCGCACCAGGAGCAGCACGAGCACGACGCCGAGCGTGCCGAACGTGAAGCTGAGGGCTGTGACGATCATCGGTACCGCCCCGCTTGTTCGCGAGTGTTTTCGCGAAACGGCGTGCTGCGAGCGGGGTAGTAACGCCGGTACAGACGATGTCGGAGGTACACGTGGCGCATCCGCGGATCCTTCTTGGCCATCAGTCGGCACACGTAGACCGCGGCAAACCACAGCGTCAGGCCGGTGGCCGTCGCGACGCCGTTCTGTGCGGCGAAGATCAACGTGAAGGCCAGAAGCCCGGCCATCATCACCAGCTCGCGATCACCACCGAGAAAGAGGTTGTGGCGGTTGCCCGCGCGGCGAATGGGTATGGTTCGTAAGGACATCGCCGGCTCTCAGGTCCTGAGGATGGCGACGAAGGTTTCGTGCGCGAGCGCAGCGTGGGCGATCGTGGCGCCGGCTCCGAACAGCGTCTGCAGCACATTCACCGCGGACACTAAGATGCCGATCACGAGCACGAGGATCACCATCGTGCGAAAGAAGCCGCTCAGATCGCCGCCGAAGATCAGCGTGCCGCCCGCCACGACGATCCCGAGGATCGACAGCACGAACGCGACCGGACCCGTTGCTGACTGTTGCAGCTTCACCAGCGCGGACTCGTAGGGCAGACCGCCTCCGCCGCCCGCCGACGCGTGTGCGATCGCGGCATCCGACATGACGATGCCCGCCACGAGCAAGACCACGACCACACACCAAAACGCTTCTCGTCTCATGTTGTTCTCCCTCTCAGAGTGTCTTCGTTTGGTAGCCACCGGGCCCGAAGCCCAGCACTTCGATCACTTCCTGCACGCGACGCCCCCCGGGCGTGCGCGTGATGTGCACGACGAGGTCCACGGCTTCCGCCACGAGCGGCTCGATGGGCGACGGAGCGTCCTGATGCATCGAGACGAGCATCTGCAAACGCACGAGGCCCGCTCGCGCGTTGTTCGCATGAATCGTCGCGGCCCCGCCTTCGTGACCTGTGTTCCAGGCCATCAACAGATCGAGCGCCTCGGGGCCACGCACCTCGCCGACGAGGATCCGATCGGGGCGCATGCGCAGCGTGGTTCGCAAGAGCTGCGTCATGCTGACGGTCGGCGTGCTGTGGTACTGGACGCTGTTACGAGCGCTGCACTGGATCTCGCGTGTGTCTTCGATGATGACCAGGCGCTCGTTGGGCCCCACGGTGACCATCTCTGCAATGAGCGCGTTGACGAGCGTGGTCTTGCCGCTGCCGGTGCCGCCGACCACGAGGATGTTGCGGTGTGCTTCGACCGCGTTGCGAAGAACGGCCCACTGGTGCTCGGTGAGCGCATTGTCGAGCACGTAGTCTTCGAGGCGAAGCGCGCTGACGGCAGGTTTGCGAATCGCAAACACCGGAGCTGCGACGATCGGCGGAACCTGCCCTGCGAAGCGGGCGCCGCTCGGCGGCAGCTCGCCTTCGAGCCACGGGCTCTCGCGCGTGACCTCTTTGCCGAGATGGCTCGCGACCGTCTTGATC
>JADGRF010000209.1 GCA_017881055.1 Sandaracinaceae bacterium | reverse complement strand
GTCGCAGGTAAGCCACAGCGTGTCGAGCGACGGAACGCTCTACGTCGCGCTGACCCATGAGGGCACGGTGCAGGGAACCTTCGGCACGAGCACGTTCACGCTCGACGATCGGCTCAGCGCTTCAGGGAAGCTCGACACGGGCACCTGCGAGCGACCCGACACCACCGGCGAGTACTGCAACGTCGCGCAGCTGGCGATCGCAGCCACGCCCGAGTTGCTGGTCGGCGTGGGCATCCATAAGGTGCAGTGCGGAGCGGGCCAGGTACGCGTCGGCCTCGGCTCTGCGGCAGACTTCACGCTCCAGCTCGGCGCGCCTGCGGATGCGACGACGAGCAACGTCGCGTTCGGCATCGACGTCGATAAGCACAGCTGCACGAGCTCCGGCCCGTGTCCGGGTGCGAGTGATCCCCAGCTTGCGCTGCTGCCGGCGGCGAGCGCGGCCGCGGACCAGCAGGGCCTCGCGCTCTGGCTCTCGCCCAGCTGCAAGCAGAGCAGCAACGCGAGCGTGGTCGCGCTCGGCCTGTTCGTCTCGGGCCAACACGCCGCGAGCGCGCTGCTCATGGGCACCAGCGACGGCCATGCGGAAGTGCTGGGTCCAAGTGTCGGCAGCAGCGCGCCTGCGCTCGCCGCGTTCGCGAACACCGGCAGCGCCGGTGGGTACTTCGTGGCGTACCCCGGCGAGCAGCAGATCGCGCTGCGCTTCGTGCCGCAGCTCGCCGCACCGTCGAGCACGGTCGACGCGGAGGTGCTCTCAGGCACGCTCGACGCAGACCGCGCAGACCACGTCGCGTTGGCCATCGACAGCGAGCCTACCGCCGCACCGCGGGGCCTTGCCGTGGCGTACCGCTCGGGCGACGCCGCTAGGCCTGTGATCGCGCTGGCTGCCCTGCGCTTCGATCGCGACCACACGCCGCACCTGACGGCGAGCGCAGCCCCCATCACGTTCCAAGCCGAGCACGGGCTCGTGGCCGGCCCCTTCCTTGCGTTTTCGCCCATGGGCTTTCGCAGCACGGCTCCCGCCGGCGGTTGGCTGCTGGCGTGGGTCGAGGACACCGACGACCCGCAGACGCCGCAGCGCTTGATGGCGGCGCGCGTCGCAGAAACCGACGTGGGTACAGCGCTCGCACCGCGCGCGCCGGTCGAGCTCGCGCGCGGCGCGATCACTGACGCATTTACCTACTTGAAACAGGTCCCCGGCGCGTCACCGACGCTGCACTATGGGTATATCACCGACAACAAGCTGAACATCGGCCAATTCACGTATGCTGCCTTGCCTTGAGCATCTTGCAATGAGATGCAATTGAGTTGGGTGCAGATCGGGCAATGTCACGCTGCCTGGGTTAGTGGTGAAGGCTGTGTAGTTTGAAGACGTTGGGCCTGGTCGAAGACGATGGCGCGTTTATAGCGACAGCCTCGATCCTCGAATACTTCGCCAGCGCGGTTCTGGATGCCACGCCCCGTCGGCGCCCTCGGCGAGCCAGCTGCCATCCGCCGCCTGATGGATCGACAGCTCGGGCTGCTCGGGGTCGGGTAGCGCGATCACGCCACCGACAGCTGCAACGCGCTCAGTGCTCCGAGTGCAGGCTCAGCAACAGCGATGCGACATAACGGATGTCCTCGAACTGGCCCGGCGCGCACTCGACGGGGATCGTACCCATATCGACCGCGAGCTCGATGGTGTCCTGGTCGAGGATCGCCTCGTACAGGCTCCGGTTCTTCGGCGAGCCGCACGGGTCGGTCGTGAGCGCAGCCGAGAAAAGGTCGCCTTTGAAGCGAACTCGAAACAAGCGCGCGTCACCGTCGGCGCGCAGGTTTTCAATCTCCCACCACTCTTCGTTGATCTCACGGAGACCGCCACCGCTGAGCACACGGGGCACTGCGCTGGCTTCGCCGTCGATGGGAAAGTAGCGGACCAGGAGCTGCGACGGGCGGAAGGCGATCGTGTCGCCACTGACGTGCGTGTGCACCACGAATCGTAGAGGTTTGCTGGGGAATGGCATGATGACCTCGGCTACGGCTGAAGGCTGACGACGAGATCGTTGAACATCATCGTCGCGAACTGCACGGTGATAGTGATCGGAATAGAGGCGGCGAAGAGTGCGGCCAATTCGATGTCGCGCGGGTCGGTGGTGGAGAGCGCGGCGAGCACTAGCTTGGCAGTGCTTCCGCTACCCACTTGTTGAATGCCGGTGAAGGTCCAGCGATCGGTGCGCAACATGATATTGCTGCGTGGCGATGGAATCCGATACACCTTCCAGGGCGTCACACAGATGACGTTCGAGTTGTGAGCGACGGTGGTCACCGATTGGACCAGTGACATCTTGGTGGGTTCAAAGCCTGCAGTCATACGCTTCTCCAGTGGATTCGCGGTCGTTCATCATGGACGCTTCCGTTCTCTACTTTGGTTCCAGCGGAAGTACAAGATCGGGTGTCGGATGCATCGCGAGCGAATTCGTTCCCGTACCGAGTTGACCGAAGAAGTTGTAACCCCAGCAGCGCACTTCGCCCGCGTTGGTAACCGCGCAAACGTGCCCGGCACCTGCGGCCAACGCTGTCACGTTCGCGATCGCTACTCGGTTGGGAACCGCGCTGTCCTGCGTGTTCTTGTCGCCGCGCTCGCCGTAATCGTTCGAGCCCCAACAATACACCGCGCCCGAGCTGTCGAGAGCGCAGGTGAAGGTGGTTCCGGCGGCGATCGATTGCACGTTGTTAAGACCGGCGACGGGCAAAGGCGTGTTGTCCTGAGCGCCGCTCGCACGCCCCAGCTGGGCTCGACCGTTCGCGCCCCAACACAGGACTTCCCCACCGGTCACTGCACAGGTGTGGTGCTCACCCGCGCTGACCGCCGTGACGTCGCTCAGATTGGGTACGTCGTGCACGGTGGTGGATTCGGGCGCCGTGAGGCTGGGATCGCCGAGCTGGCCTGACGAGTTGTCACCCCAGCATTTCAGCGTCTTGGTGCTGCTGATCATGCAGCCGTGCATCTTGCCGAGACTCACCACGCTCGCGTCATCGACTTCGCTGAAGGCGTCGGTGAGCGCCGTCGCCGGGCTCGCCGTCGTGCTACCGGAATTCCCGTCTGCGACGCGGCCGTTGGCCTCCGAGCCCCAACAGACGAGCTCGCCCGTGGCGAGCGCGGCGCATGCGAACTGGTCGCCTACGTCGACACTCACGGCTCCCGAAAGAAAGCGCTCATTGCTGCGGATGCTTGCGACGGGCAGACCGACCGGGCTGAAACCAGCCCCAGGGTCCGGATTGCCGAGCTGGAACGACGCATTGCTACCCCAGCAGTAGACGTGACCGCCCGCGCCCACCACCGCGCACGCGCTGTCCGACCCGCCCGCGATCAGCTTCACGTCCAGAAGCCCCGTCACCGGCGACGCGACCGCCGTGGTGCGCGTGTCGTCATTGCCGAGTCGTCCATTCGCGCCGTGACCCCAGCACGCGGCGCTGCCCTCATGCGTAATCGCGCACGAGAAGTCCGTCCCCAACGCGATCTTCGCCACCTCGTCGCACCCCTTCTGTCCGCACGCGAAGCCGCACGCCGTGTTGCACGCTCGGCAGCTCGTCAGCTGCGTCGCGTCGGTGGTGCAGCCCTGGTCCACCACGCTCGAGCACCAGAGCCGATTCACGGGACAGCTGTCAATAACCTGGTGGCCGTTGCCATCGCATGTCACGACGGTGTCGGTGAAGTGAAAGAGCCCGACGAGCGGCGATTGGTTCTTGTCGGCGCCGTCGATCAGGCCGTCGCAGTCGTTGTCGATGCCGTCACAGACCTCGGGCGCACCCTTGTGGACGTTGGCGCGTTTGTCGTCACAGTCACACGGCTTGCCCTGCACGTAGCCTGGCGGCTCGGTGTAATCGCAGAAGCGCTCGGCCTTGGCGTGCTGGTCGCCGCAGCCGTCGTCGTCGAAGTCGGGGTAGAAGGTGAGCTGCAAGGAGCCGGCGATTCCAGAGGGCGCACCGTTGGCGGCGGGCGCCTCGTCGACCACGCCGTTGCAGTCGTTGTCCTGGTAGTCGCAGACCTCGGTGTTGAACGGATGGATCGACGGGTTGTTGTCGTGACAGTCGTCGCCCGCGTAGCGTTTGCCGGTGGCGGGATCGACGTTGGAGCACTCGCTGCTCACGTAGCTGTCGCCGTCTTGGTCGCCATCGCGAACGCCTTTGCGCTCGTCGTGGAAGGTCTTGGGGTTGCAGTCTTCGTCCACGCCGGCGACGTCGCAGACCTCGATGGCTGCGGGATTGATGGCGCGGTTGTGGTCGTCGCAGTCTTCGCCGCCGCACACGACGGCGTCGAACGCATCGCCGTCGATGTTGGGGTTGCTGCAGTCGCAGCCGCCCAGCTTTTCGCTGCACGGGTGCTCGATCGGGCAGGCCAGCGCGGGGCCGGCCGCGCACAGGCCGTGGACACAGCGCTCTCGTCCGTTGCAGCTGACAGCGTCGAGGCAGTCGGCGTCGCTACGGCAGGACACCGGCGGAGCGGCGTCGTCGTTGGTTGCTGCGGCGGCGTCGCTACTGCGGGATGGGTCCACGGCAGCGTCGTGCGTGATGCTGCTCGCGAGGCCGCCATCCTGGGTCGCCACGGTCGCGGCTTCGTTGCAGCCGAGCGCGGCGCACAGCACGGCGCCGAGCCCGATCACGCCCAGAAGCGGTGCTCGGCGCGGGGTGGTACGGAGCTTGCTGGAGATCTCGACTGAGTTCGACATGCGGGCGGTTGTACCGAACCCCGCGCTGTATCTCCATTGCATCCCATCGCAAGCGACGCTCAATGCGAGGCAGCACACGTGAATTGCCCGACGCGCAGCATGTCGCCGGCAACGTACCCAAAAATGGAGGGCGGCGGGTCTTCGAGGTCTGTTTCGAGCGCGCTCGAGGCAGGTCAGCAGCCAACCGCCGAGCGGCGCGGCGCTAGCGACGTCCGCACGCGAATGCTCGACTGACGGACCTCGTCACGAACCGGGCTTCGCCCTTACGGTGCATCCGTCTGCCGACTCAGCGGTCGTCCGGCAGTTGACAGGGGTTCGCGAACCACGCGGGGGGCTGCTGGGCGCTTTGGGCGGACACCGTCCTGGGGCGGGCGCCCGGATTCGGCGCTGCGCTTGGAGCACGAATCGGTGTCGCGGCGGCATGCCGGAGTGCGCTGTTGCACATCAGGGATTGCGTGCGCTTCGGGAACGATCCGTCGCACTGGCTGGTGACCGAGGCCGACCCGCCGTAGGCGGCGGCGGTTGCGCTCGACAACGGGCAGCGTGTGATCCCAGTGGCCGGCCTCATCGCGCTGCCGGATCCCGAGCAGCCACGCGTCCTGGCTAAAATTCGATCTCAAGCACGCGCACGCCGGATAGCGAGGGGCAAGGGGCCAGAAACGTTCATCGCGGGATCATCACCGTGAAGCCGAGTGCCTTGGCAGCCGCCGCTTGGCCCGCATCGTTCGTCAGTAGGCGCTCGATGCGCTCGGCGTCCATGGCAGCCAAGTGCAGCAGATCGAGGGTGCGGCAATGGACGCGGGTGCGGGCGGCAAGACTGCGCGCGCGCGCAAGGGCGTCGGGCGCAAGCTCTGCCACCCGAAATGGCGCGAGCGTCATGGTATGCAGAAGTTCGCGCGCGAGCTTCTGATGCTTGGACTTCGTCAAGAGCCCGCCGAGCAGACGCGCCCGTAGCTGAGTCTCCGCCTCGAGCAGCGCAAGCTCCGAAACGACGACGTCGGACTCGTTGCCGAGAAGCTCGATGACACGCGCCGCTTCCGGCTCGGGGAAGAAGAGCTTCAG
>JADGRF010000208.1 GCA_017881055.1 Sandaracinaceae bacterium | reverse complement strand
TGTGGCGGGAGCCGGAAACGGAGATGACGGTCCGCTCGAGCGGGACACTCGCCCCAAAGGGGAGAAACAGTCAGGGCTCGCAAGACCTCCAGCATCCACCGCGCCGGCTCCCGACCCGACTATGAGCTTCGCGTTACTGCGCGATCCGCGGGCGCGTCGAGAAGATCACGGCCGAAGGCGGTGCAGAGCATTTTGAGGTGCTGTCCCAGCGCTACACCGGCCACCCCTACGCCTGGTACGGAGGACGTAACCAGGTTCGCGTGATCCTGACTATTCGCGCGGACAAGATTCACGTCATGGCTCGGTGAAGCGCGTAAGAAGCAAGAACGCGGGTCAGTTCCCCAGTCGATGTCTCGTACCTTCTATTGCGTAAATCGAAACGCCGGCGCCATTCGGGCCTGCTCGGCGCTTGCGAGCGCCAAACGCTTGGCGATGGTGCGCCATTTGCTCACCGCGCCGCGCACCTCGCCGAGGATTTGTTTGGCACGCTTGGGCTTCACGCGGAAGTACTCGGCCACGTCGAGCACGAGCGCGACATCCTGCGTGTTGTCGGTCTCCGAGATGTTGAGCACGAGACCATCGCCGTGCGCGACCGGATTCATGTCGTAGGCCGGTGACAACGACCAACCTTTGTTCTCGCGAAGAAAGCCATGGTTGCGCAGGTGGTCGTCGACATTCGACACACACACGAAGAACACGATGCGCCGCCACAGCTGCTCGAGATCACGCGCCGGATGCGCGCCTCGCTGCAAGAGAACGCTCGCAAGGTCGAGGTACGATGCACCTTCTTCGCCGTCGCGGCGTTCGAGCATCGTCATGGCAGAGGCAAAATGAAAGCGCTCACCTGACGCTCCGCGATCGAAGCGTCGTGTGAGAAACGTGTGATGCCTCTTGCCGAAGCGTTGGCAGCGAGCGTCTGCGACGACGATGCCGGCCTTGGCTGCAAGTGCATGCACGACACTCTCCCACGCGCCGATGTCCTCGGTGTCGCCCGCGCTCGGGAACTTGGCGATCCAAAGCCGTTGCTGCTGGTCGAGAACGCTCGCCTTGGGTCGTGCGCCCCCCAGCGAGCGGCCTGGCGCGACCAGCATGCGTAGCCACTTGGCGTACGCTGTGTTGCGTTCAGCACCCTCGCGTTCCAGGTGCAGACTGGCGTGCGCATGCTTGTCTTCATGACGAAGGCATCGGAGTGGGCGCAGCGTGTGGCTGCTTGGCAGGCGAGTGGTTTGAGCGCGCATGATTTCTGTCGCGAGCTCGAGTACACGGGGAAGTCTCTTCAATGGTGGTCGAGTCGGCTGCGCCGCAGAAGCGTGCCGGTTTCGCCCGGTGGCAAGCGTGTGGCGCTTGCACGAGTGATTCGTAGCTCGACGCCACCGCCGCCGTTGGCGGCATCTGTCGTGGTCGAGCTTGCGGGCGCACGCGTGGAGCTGGGCGCGGGCGTAGAGCGCGCGACGTTAGTCGCAGTGTTCGAGGCGCTGCGCGCATCCAGCGTCGGCGGTGCGCGATGATCCCTCGCGGCGTAGAGATCTGCCGCGCGGAAGAAGGGTAGGGAGGGCGAGCACGGCGCTTCTTTCACGTCAGAGGAAGTGCGCGTTTGCTGCGGAGCGTACGCAGCTCGCTGCGTAACTCGACGTTTCCGAGCTGTCCGCAGGCGGCCATGACGGAGCGGCCCTTGGTGATCCGGCGGCGTACGGGTAGGCCTTCGTCGCGTAGCCAGCCGATGAACTGATCGATCTCGGCCTCCGTGGGCAAGCGCGTCAGGGGCAAGGTCCCGGGGTTGTATGGGATCACGTTCACCATCACCCGGCCGATCGGTCGGCAGAACGCGGCAACTTCCCGCGCGTGCTCGTGCGTGTCGTTGAGCTCGGGCAACAGGCAGTAGTTCACGCCGAGCACGAAGTTCGCGCGCGGTCGATACTGCAAGAGCGCGGCCTGCAGCTCGGCCAGCGGCACCGTGCGGTTCACAGGCATGAGCGCGCTGCGCAGCGCGTCGTTGGCCGCATTCAAGCTGATCGACACGTTGAGGCGCTTCATCCCCAACGCCGCCAAGCGCTGGATGCCATCGACGCGACCGACCGTGCACACGGTGATGCGCTCCTGCGCGAACGCCAGGCCCACCTGATCGGCCATGATGCGCAGCGTTTGAATGAGCGCGTCGGCGTTGTCGAGCGCTTCGCCCATGCCCATGAACACGACGTTGCGAAACTCCCAGCCGAGCACGTGCCGCGCCACCAGGATCTCGCCCATGATCTCGGCCACCGACAAGCTGCGCAAAAGGCCCATGCGCCCGGTCTCGCAGAACTTGCAGCCCATCTTGCAGCCGACCTGGCTCGACACGCAGAGCGTCGCCCGTCCGCGCCCCATCGGTAAGAGCACGCACTCGTACTCGAGCCCATCGGAGGTCGCGAGCACGGCCTTTGCGGTCATCGCCTGGCCTGCCGCGTCGGCTGCCGTGTCGCAGTCGGGTTCCTCGGTCAGCTCGGATCGTTCCAGCTGACACTTTTCGCTGACTACGCGCACGACGCGCGGTAACGCCAGCCGAAAGTGCTCGCGCCACGCCCCGGCGGCGACTGGCCCTAGACCCAGCTCCTCCGGCGCGAATACGCCACGGCGCATGACCTGCTTGTAGATGCCCCGTGCGACGCCTGCGCCTGCGATCAAGCGCTCGCGCGCAAGGCGTTCGAGCTCTTCACAGGACAGAGCAGACAGATCGATCGGCTGCGGTGCTTCGGGCGGCTCGGACACGCGGCGCATCCTGACCTAGCTGGCGCACGCCCGCCAGCCGCGTTCCCAGCGGCGATCACGAAGGTCGATGGCGGCCGTCAGCCTGCGGCCTTCGTGCTGGCATCTGCGTCCTGCGCGGGCGGGCGCGCCGATTCGGTCTTGGCTTGGCGTTTCAGGAAGCGCTCGTAGACGTCCGCGCCTTTGTCGAAGCCCACGATTCGCACGCCCACGCCGGTCTTGTTGTCGGCGGTCTTGGGACCTTTCCACATGACTTCCATCTGGAGCTGGACCTCGCCCTCTTCGTCGTTGAACGTCACATTGAGCTGGGTGCCGACGTCGGGCGCGCTCTCGGCCACGATGAACATGCCGCTCTTGCTGACGTCGCGGGTCTCCGCGGCGACGAGCGGGCTTTGCTGCCCTTCACACCAAAGCTTTTGGCGCGTGGCGATACGGGGATCGCGGCGTTGGTCTTGGCTCATGTCTGACGTGGCCTCTTGGGTCGTAGTCTTGGGGCGCGGACTCTAGCTGTTTCTAGTAGTACAGCATATTTCTAGCACACATCGCGGTCGACAGGGCGACTCGAACGCGACTTGGCCGTGCGGGGAAACGCATGTGCTGCGCCTACATGCGCTGCGCGTTGCGCGATTGTCCGCGCTCATTCGTGACGAAGACGCTCGTCAAAGTGACACCTCGCAGTTGATTGCGTAAGCTCTTGAGAAGCAGTTTTCTGGCGGGACTTTGGTGGCGAACAAGACGATGCCCAAGGTCGGCGACGTCGTCGCCGGCAAGTACGAGATCGAGAAGGTCATCGGTGAGGGTGGTATGGGAGCGGTGTTCTCCGCGACCCACAAGCTCACCGAGAAGCGCGTCGCGTTGAAGTGGATGTTGCCCGAGCTGGCGCGCGATGAAGGCGCCGTCTCCCGCTTCATGCGCGAGGCACAGGCCGCCGGACGCATCAACCACCCCAACGTGGTCGACGTCTACGACGTGGGTCAGCACGAAGGCTCGTTCTTCCTGGTGATGGAGTTCCTGCAGGGTGAGCCGCTGACGGCTGCACTCGAGCGTCGCAACCTCAGCATCGGTGAAACGCTAGATCTGATCCTGCCTGCGATCCGTGGTGTGGCAGCTGCTCATCGCACGGGCGTGGTGCATCGCGATCTCAAGCCCGACAACATCTTCCTCGCCGCCGGTGAAGACGGCCATCCGGCCACGCCGAAGGTGCTCGACTTCGGCATCTCGAAGGTCGCGACCGGCGAGAACGACGTGAACCCGCGGCTGACCAAGACCGGCGCGGTGGTCGGGACGCCTTACTACATGTCCCCGGAGCAGATCCGCGGCTCACACAGCGTCGACAAGCGCTCCGATGTCTACGCGTTCGGCGTGATCCTCTACGAAGCGTTGACCGGGCAAGTCCCCTTCAACGCGGACACGTACAGCGCGTTGATCCTCGAAATTGCGACCGGCACGGCCAAGTCTCCGGACGAGATCGTCGAGATCCCCGAGAAGCTCTGCGCGATCGTGATGAAGGCGATCGCGCGCGACGTCGCCGAGCGCTTCCAAGATCTCGAGAGCCTGGCCGCGGCCCTCGAGCCGTTCGCGCAGTCGAGCGGGATGCCGCGCGAGCGACGTGACCCCACGGGCCGTCAACGCTCGCCGTCCAGGGTCAGCGCTGCCCAGAAGCCCATGGGCGCCGACACGGTCACGCCGTTCGTCGCGTCCGAGCGACCGGTGGTTCCTCAGAGCAAGGGTCCACGCGTGGTCGCGATCGCGTTCGGCACGGTGGTCGTGCTCGGTGCCGCTGCGTGGCTCTTCATGCGTTCCGGCGGCGAGGCGCAGCGCGCCGACCAGGATGCTCACGTGGTCGTGCCCGGGGCCGGGCCCAATGCGCCGACCCCCGTTGCAGCTGCCGCCCCTGCCGCGCCCGTTGCGCCAGCGGCACCAGCTCCCGCAGCGCCCGTTGCTGCACCGACACCTTCCGTCGCGCCAGCACCGGTTGAAGCACCAGCCCCCGCCGCGGTTGCAGCCGCGCCTGTGCCGCCGTCAGCTGCAGACAACAAGCACAAGCATGGTCACCACCGCGCTGCCGCACCCGCTACGGCCGCCACCACAGGCGCGCCGGGCACACCGCCCGCGCACAGTCCGCGCTCGAACGCCCGCTCGGGCTCGCTCAGCGTCGACGATTTCTGAATGACATACCCGCGTACCAGCCTTCGGCTCGCCGGGTTGCCATGACCCGGCGCGCGCTCGACGACGCCGAGATCGCGCGCGAGCTGGCAAGCGTGCCCGAATGGCGTCTGCACGAGGGCAAGCTGCACCGCGAGCTGAAGTTCGCCGGTTTCTCTGAGGCGTTCGGTTTCATGACCGCGCTCGCGCTGCAGGCGCAAGCGCTCGATCACCACCCCGAATGGTTCAACGTGTACGACCGCGTGGTGATCGACCTGTGGACCCACGACGCGGCCGGTCTGACGGCGCGCGACTTCGAGCTCGCGCGCGTCGCGGACACCCTGGTGCTGCGCTTCACGCCCTGAGCGCGGTGGCTGCCGGCTGCTCTTCGCGCTCTTCTGCGTTGCGGCGCTCCGCAGCTTCCCGTGCATCGCGGGCGCCGCGCAGGCTCGGGTGCAGGTGCGAGCGCGGCTGAGGCTTCTCTGCCTCGTTGCGGAACGGGCCAAGACCGCGACGCTTTAGCTCCCGGGTCGCGACCTTGATGTATTTGTCGTTGCGCCCCATCGCGAGCAAGATCGTGCCGTAGTAGCCGTGCGGCATCTTGGGGGTCTCGGGGAAGTAGCGCAGCTTCTGATACGGCCGCGCGGCCTGGGCGTGGTGATCGGCGTGACGCGACAAGCCCACGAGCGTGTAGAGGGTGAAGCCGTTGTCGGTGTCCCACGAGTCGACGGCCATCACCTTCTTGCCGACGCGCGACAGGCCCCAGTGCTCGATGTAGTTCACTGTCTCGAGCAAGTACACGGCGGTGCGTGCCTGCGCGAGGAAGAACACGAGCGCGATCCAGCCGAAGAACACGTAGTACGACGTCAGGATGCCGAGCTCGGCGAGCACGCCCTGCAACACGCGATGCTTGAGCAAGCGCGGGTCGTACCACTTCATGTTCGCGGCGCCGATGCGCACGTTCTCGAGGTGCCACGCGCTCTTGAACTGCGCGGGGATCGCGCGACGGATGAAGTCATCGCGCGTCTCGCCGAAACGCGCGGTCGCCGGATCGTCGGCGGTACCGACGCGCGGGTGATGACCTCGCACGTGCTCCGTCGCGAAGTGCTCGTAGAGCACGCCCATGAGCAGGACACGGCCCATCAAGTACTCGATCGGATGACGGCGGTGCACGAGCTCATGGCCGAGCACGATGCCGGAGTACCCGGCGGTCAAGCCGCTCACTGTCAGCACGGGAACCATCGCGGCCGCGGTCTCGATCGCGTCATGAATGGAGTGGATCGAGTAGTGCGAAGCGACGACGCCGAGTAGCACGTAGTTCGCGATTTGGATCGCGAACAGCGCGTAGACCTGAAGGTTGAACGGCCAGCTCGGGATGTCTTCACGGGGCTGGCGTGTATCGATCTTCGCGTGGTTGTCCACATAGATCAGGATCCAGATCGGCATGGTCCAGAGCAGCGAGGCCCACGAAGTGTGCGGCGCCGTGAGCCAATAGCTGAGCGTGATCAGCGGCAGCACGAACGCCCAGAGGTGAAGGGCGAAAGCTCGCGCGTTGGACATCGGCTCTTCGGAAGCGTTCCCGTGGATCTGTGCTGTCTCCATAGCGCGACTCCCAAGTATGCCACCGGCCACGTTCGGCAGTGCAGTTTGCGCGGCCACAGTTGTGAAGACGGCTGCCCGCCTTGACCCCATGACGGCAACGTGATTCACATACCGCTCCGTATGTCACATGCGGAGTGGTATGTCAAACGCTGTATGCGCGATTCGAGCATTGGATATAGTGCCGGCTGAGGGCACCCTCTACGTGCCTGCAATTTGGAGGAGCTCATGAGAATCACTGTGGATTTCGACCTGTGCCAGAGTCACGGCCTGTGCACCGAAGCCGCGCCCGAGCTCTTCGAGATCCGGGACGACGGCTTTCTCTACGTGCTGAACGAGACGCCCGGCAACGAGCTGGCCGGCAAAGCCGAGAAGGCCGCGATCGAGTGTCCGACCGGCGCCATCACGCTCAGCGATGACTGATGCGCGCGCGCCCGAGCGCGTGCTGATCGTCGGAGCTTCGCTCGCGGGCTTGCGCGCGGCGGAAGCTCTGCGCAAGCGCGGCTACGCCGGCACGATCACGCTGGTCGGCGACGAGCCGCACAAGCCGTACGATCGGCCGCCGCTCTCGAAGCAGGTGCTGTCGCGCGAGTGGGACGCGGAGAAAGTCTTCTTTCGCAGGCAGGAAGGCTATGAGTCGCTCGGGCTCACGCTGATGCTGGGCCAGCGCGCGCGCTCGCTCGATGTCGGCGCACGCACCGTGACGCTGGAGGATCCGCAGGCGCCTGTGCTCGAATACGACGCGCTGCTGATCGCGACCGGTGCACGACCGCGCAAGCTGCGCGGCACAGCGGGCCTCTCCGGCGTGTTCACGTTGCGTACGCTCGATGACGCGCTCGCGATCGGCGCTGCGCTCGCGCAGCATCCGCGCGTCGCAGTGATCGGCGCAGGCTTCATAGGGCTCGAGGTCGCGGCCTCGTGTCGCAAGCTTGGTTTGCAGGTGACGGTGGTCGAAGCGCTGCCAGCGCCGCTCGTGGCGATTCTAGGTGACGCGGTCGGCGCAGCGATTGCGCGCATGCACCTGGACCACGGCGTCACGCTGCGCACGGGCGTGACCGTCTCGCGCATCGAAGGGCAAGGCCGCGTGGAGCGCGTGGTGCTCTCGGATGGCAGCTCGTTCGAAGCGGATCTGGCCGTGGTCGGCATCGGCGTCACGCCCGCGACCGCATGGTTGGAAAGCTCCGGGGTCGCGCTCGCGGACGGCGTGGTGTGTGATCACACGTGCGCCACGAACGTGCCGGGTGTGTACGCGCTTGGCGACGTCGCGCGCTTCCACAACACGTTGTTCGATGAGCCGATGCGCGTCGAGCACTGGTCGAACGCGGTGGAACACGCGCAGCTGGTGGCGGCAACTCTCGTGGGTGCACCAGCGCCGGCCGCTCAACCGCCGTACTTCTGGTCCGATCAACACGACGTGAAGCTGCAGTTCGTGGGTCGCGTTGCAGCTGGCGATCACGCTGAAGTCGCCCAAGGCACGCTCGAGCAGCGTTCGTACGTGGTTGCCTACGGGCGGCAGGGCAGGCTGCGCGGCGTGCTCGCCAGCAACGCGCCCAAGCAACTGATCCGCGGTCGCAAGCTGCTGGCCGAGCGCGCCAGCTTCGACGCGGCGCTCAGCGCTTTGCGGGAGGCTCAGGCGGTCGGGCCCGTCGTTGCTCCGCTGTGATGCCGAGCTCGAAGAAAGCCCGCGTCCACCCGTTTATTTGCGGTTCCGTGACAGGTTCGCAGCAGGAAGTGAGAGCCCGATGACCGCGACGCCCAGCGCACTCGACAACCTGTTGAAGCTCCTCGATCTCGAGGAGATCGATCGCAACTTGTATCGCGGGCTGACCGCGCGCGAGCCGCGGCCGCGCGTGTTTGGAGGGCATGTCGCAGGCCAGGCCCTGGTGGCGGCGGGACGCACGGTGCCGCCCGAGCTGCCCGTGCACTCGCTGCACGCGTACTTCTTGCGCCCCGGCGATCCGCAGCTCCCGATCGTGTACACCGTCGATCGCATCCGCGACGGCAAGTCGTTCGTCACGCGCTTGGTGGTTGCGTCGCAGCGCGGCGAAGCCATCTTCAATCTCTCGGCGCAGTTCCACGTGGTCGAGCCCGGCTTGTCGCATCAGGCCGACATGCCGAAGGTTCCGCCGCCGGAGCAGTGCACGACCTGGGACGAGTGGATGAAGCCGATCTTCGACAAGCTGCCGCCGGAGATTCGTGACCACTTCGCGCGCGAGCGCCCGATCGATCTGCGTCCGATCGATCCAATCGACATGATTGCGCCCGTGCCCATGGGCAATTACCAATCGTTCTGGATGCGCGCGTCGAGTCCCATGCCGGACACGGCGCTGCTCCATCAGTGTTTGGCGACGTACGCCTCCGATCACACGCTGCTCAGCGCCGCCATGCGACCGCACGGCAAGACGTTCTTGAGTCGCGACCTGATGGCCGCGAGCCTCGATCATGCGATGTGGTTCCACCGGCCGTTCCGCATGGACGAGTGGATTCTATACTCGCAGCAGAGCCCGGCGAGCTTCGGCGGGCGCGGCCTGGCGTTCGGTCACTTCTTCACGCAGCAGGGCACCTTGGTCGCGTCGGTCGCACAGGAGGGGCTGATCCGCCCGGTCGACCTCGCGCGCAAGAAGACCTGAGTAGTTCCAGACACTGCGCTGAACTCGACAAGGCCTGTGGAATCCGTTACGCCAGGCAGCGGTTTAAGCCTTTTCGAGGGATCGAAACATGAACACGTTCACGCGCCTGTCTCTTTTGTGTAGCCTCTCGAGTCTCGTAGCTTGTTCGTCCGCGCCACCGCCGCCAGCGGCATCGACCGAGGACAAGCCGAGTGAAGCGCCGCCCCGCGCGCCGAACAACGCTGCGCAGAAGCCCGCCGAGCCCGCGAAGGCCGCGAACGACGACCTGCCAGCACCGTCGGACGTCGCCGCGGCGCCCGCCGATGCCGTGAAGGAGACCAGCGGTCTGGCCTCGAAGGTCCTCGCCGCCGGCACGGGCACCGTGCACCCGCACTCGTACGATCAAGTCAAAGTGCACTACACCGGCTGGACCACGGACGGCAAGATGTTCGACTCGTCGGTCAAGCGCGGCGAGCCGATCACGTTCGGGCTCGAGCAAGTGATCGCCGGCTGGACCCAAGGTTTGCAGCTGATGGTGACGGGCGAGAAGCGCCGGCTCTGGATCCCCGAGATGCTCGCGTACAAGGGTCGCCCCGGCATGCCGCAGGGCATGCTCGTGTTCGACGTCGAGCTGATCGACATCATCCCCGGCGTCGCGCGGGAACCCGCGCCCGCAGATGTCGCCGCGGCGCCTGCCGACGCGAAGAAGACGGCCTCCGGCCTCGCGTACAAGGTGCTGACCAAGGGCACTGGCAAGGAGCACCCCGCGCCGGCCGACCGCGTGAAGGTCAACTACACGGGCTGGCTCACCGACGGCAAGATGTTCGATTCGTCTGCGAAGCAGGGCCATCCGGCCGAGTTCGGCGTCGGGCAAGTCATTCCGGGCTGGACCGAAGGTTTGCAGCTGATGACGACCGGCGCCAAGTTGCGCTTCTGGATCCCGGAAGCGCTCGCGTACAAGGGCCAAGCCGGCGCACCGCCCGGCACGCTCGTGTTCGACGTCGAGCTGCTCGAGATCACGAAGCTCCCGCCGCCGCCCACCGTGCCGAAGGACGTGGCCGCAGCGCCCAAGGACGCGAAGAAGACCGCGTCCGGGCTCGCGTACAAGATCCTGAAGAAGGGCACCGGCAAGGTGCACCCGACCACGTCCGACCGCGTCGAGGTGCACTACTCGGGCTGGACCACGGACGGCAAGATGTTCGACTCGTCGGTCACGCGCGGCCAGCCGATCACGTTCGGCGTGACCCAAGTGATCGCCGGCTGGACCGAAGGTTTGCAGCTGCTAGTCGAAGGCGACAAAGCGCGCCTGTGGATCCCGGAAGGTCTTGCGTACAAGGGCAATCCCGGCGCCCCGCAAGGCATGCTGGTATTCGACGTCGAGCTGCTGAAGATCGTCCACTGACTGGCAGCGGCGCGCCTGGGTTGGGGATTCGCGAACGCGAATCCCGGGACAGGGCACATCCGCGGCTTACGTCCTCGCTCGTCTCGGTCATGCACACGAGTGCACTCCCTCAACTCGCTGCGGGCGCGCTCGCGGCTGAACCCCAATTCGCGCCGCTCGCCTTCGGGTGCTTCGGGTCCGTGACGGATCAGGTCCCCACGAAATACTCTTCGATCTTGGCTTGAGCTTGAGAGCCGAACAGGATCTCGCAGGCTTCGATTAGGCCGGGGGCGTCGCGGATGCGCTGCGGGGTGGCGATCAGGGCGATCTTGCTGCGGCGGCGTAGGAAGTCTTCGAGCTTGGCGACCATCTCGCGCTGGGCGGCGTGGTGCAGCTCGCAGCGGATGTATTCGGTGCCGGCGATCAGGACCTGCGCCATGCGTGGGTCTTGCCGGATGTCGTCGAGCAGGCCCAGCGCCGCGGCGGCGTAGCGGCGCCACAGGCGTGTGCTGAGAGGTTCCCACGCGTCTTTGGCCGTGAGCTCGTCCAAGTGCATCAGGCGCGCTTGATGGAAGAACTCGTCGCGCACGGCGTCGGGTGGCTCGCCGTACCAGCGCCGGCCGGCGTACGGCAGCTCGATGCCGAGCCCTTCGACTAGGCGCGCCACCTCGCTGCCTACGTTCAAGCAGTCGGTGATCTTGCCGCCGAAGATGCTCACGTGCTTGTGCTCGGGGTTGACCTCGACCGCGTGCTTGCGTGACAGCTGCGTCCAGTCGCGACCTTCGCCGCTGCGCTTGGCGTTGATCACGAGCGGGCGTACGCCGCAGCGCTCGGCGATGATGTCCTGCTCGGTGATCGGCTTTGCCAAGCGCAAGCGCTTATTCACGTTTTCGAGGATGAACGCGCGATCGGCCGGATCGACGTGCGCCGGCAGCGAGTCGACGCGCGTGTCGGTGGTGCCGATGCACGACTTGGGGCCGAGCGGGATCACGAAGAACAGCCGGCCGTCGTCGGCGAAGAACGTGAGCACGCGGTCGTTCGGCGTGATGCGGTCGACGATCAGATGCACGCCTTTCGAGAACACGTGCTTGTGCTGCGTGGTCTCGCCGGCCTGGGCGTTGTTGGCGTCGACGTAGGGACCGGTGGCGTTGATCAGCACGCGCGAGCGCACGAGGGTTTCCTTGCCGCTTTGCTCGTCGCGCACGCGCGTGTGCCACAGGCCGTCTTCGGCTCTCACTGCACCCAGAGAGCGTGCGTAGTTCACGGCAATCGCGCCGTGGTCGAGCGCAGCGCGGATGAAGCCGAACACGAAGCGTGCGTCGTTGTCGACCAGGTAGGCATCCGAATACTCGAAGCCTCCGGCGCCGAGTGGAGCTACCTCGGGCTCTTCCTGGGCTATGGTCGCGGGCCCGAGCAAGCGGGGTGCGCGCGTGAAGAAGCCGCCGATCGCCCAGTAGAGTAGGGTGCCGAGGAACAGCTTCACGCGGCTGTGGCGAAAGCCGCGCTCGATGCTCGCGAAGAACCGGATCTCGCGCACCGACGACGGATACGCGCGCAGCAAGTGGTTGCGTGAGCGGCACAGCTTGCGAACCAGGCTCAGCTCGCCGCTCTCCAAGTACTTGATGCCCCCCCAGACCAAGTTGGACGACTCCTGGCTCGTGAAGCCGGCGAAGTCGCCCTTGTCGACGAGCGCAACGCTCGCACCCTGCGACGACAGAGCCGCTGCGCTGACCGCGCCGTTGATGCCGCCGCCGACCACGAGCACGTCGTAGATGCGGCGGTCGAGCTTCTGGAAGTTGCTATCTCGGAGCAGCATGCGTGACGCCCTAACCCTGGGGCGTGCAAAGCATAGCGCGACTCGCGCGCATCGCCGAGATTACCGAGTGGCTTTCACAGCGGCGATCACGAAGGGTGATCGCCGCCGCTGTCAGAACTTCTTGATCGGGGCGAGATCGGCGAACACGGGCTTGCGCTTCGCGCTCTTTGCGGCGAACGCCTCGAACATGTCGGCTCCCTGAAACATACCGGTCTGCCAGGTGGCGATGTACTCGAGCCCGTCGCGCACGCTGTGGTCGCGACCGTAGTTGAGCATCTGTTTGCTGCCGTAGACGGCGAGCGGGGTGCGCTCGGCGATCTCGGCGGCGATCTGCAGGACACCCGCGACCAGCGCGGCCTGGTCGTCCCAGACCTCGTTGACCAAGCCCGAGCTGAGCGCGCGCCCCGCCGGTAGACGACGCCCCGTGTAAGCGAGCTCGCGCACCAGGCCCTCGGGCATGAGCTTGGGCAGGCGCTGCAACGTGCCGAGATCCGCCACCATGCCCACGTTGATCTCCTGAATGCAGAAGAACGCGTCTTTCGAGCAGTAGCGCGCGTCGCAGGCACTCACGAGGTCGACGCCGCCGCCGATGCAGCCGCCCTGGATCGCCGCCAGCACCGGCATGCGCGCTTGTTCGAGCGCGTTGAAGCTGTCCTGCAGCTCGAGCACGTGCCGGCGCAGCGTCTCGCGCACGCGACCGACCTCGGCCGCGCCGGCAGCGACGATGCCATCGCCGACAAAGACGCCGAGGTCCATGCCGGCCGTGAAGTGCTTGCCGGTCGAGGAGATCACGACCACCCGCGCCTCGGCTTTGGCGTCCAGGTCGCGCACGGCCTGGGCCAGCTCTGCGTAGAACCCACGCGTCAGCGTGTTGAGCTCGTTCGGTCGGTTGAAGCGCAGGTGCGCCACCTTGTCTTTGAGCTCGAGATCGAAGCAGCTGTAGGTCATGGCTCTCTCTCTTTTCTTGGAAGCCCTGCGGGGGCCCCGCGCCTTGCATAACATGCGCTTGCGCAGCTCGGGAGCGCCGGGGACAATGGTCGCCCCAAATCGCAAACACTGCGTGGGAAAGGGACTGAGTCATGGCCATCCGTAAGGTCGCGCGCTTGGGGCATCCGGTGCTGCGCGAGAAGACGCGCGAAGTCAGCCGCGAAGAGATCTCGTCGCCCGAGATGCGGCGCCTCGTGCGCGACATGGTCGAGACCATGCACGAGTACGGCGGCGTGGGCCTGGCGGCACCCCAAGTCCACGAGTCGATTCGCCTCGCGATCATCGAGTTCGACGGCGACGACGAGCGCTACCAGCACCCCGACAAAGACGAAGGCCAGCCGTTGCTCGTCATCTGGAACGCCCGGGTGAAGGTGCTCGACGCAACGCCCTCGGGCTTCTGGGAGGGCTGCTTGTCCGTGCCGGGTCTACGCGGCTACGTGGAACGCCCGAGCAAGATCGAAGTGAGCTACCTCGACGAGCGCGGAAAACCGAAGACGATCGTGGCCGAAGGCTTTCTCGCGACCGTGTTTCAGCACGAGCTCGATCACCTGGACGGCGTCGTCTACGTCGACAAGATCACCGACAAGACGAAGCTTGCGTTCAGCGAGGAGTACGCGCGCTACCACGCAGAAGAGGGCGAGCCACCGATCGCGGAGTGAGCGTTCTCCCTTCGGGCCGCGCCTCCGCGCGAGTCAGTCATTCGGCGCCCCGCCCGCGATCCACTCACGCACCATGGCAGTCTCGCTCGTGCTCAGCACGTTGCCGAGCGGCATGCGACGACCGCACGGCGGCGTGGGCGAGAGCTTCTCGTACATCAAGCTCTCGTTCGGCTTGCCGGCGACTACGCGCGTGAGGCCCGAGCTCTTGCAGTCAGGGCCGTCGGCTTGCGTGTCGACGAGCGCTGCGTAGGCCTTGGCCTGCGTCGTGAAATCCAGGTTGCCGGCACCGCCGCCGTGGCACACGGCGTCCGCGCAGCGCTTGTGCAGCACGTTCTGATACAGCTCGGTGAAGCGGACGTCCGCGGCGCTCGCGTCCACGCCCGTGCCGGCTCCGCTGTCGTCTCCGCATGCGCCTAGCAGCAGGCTGCTGATCACGAGCGCGAACCCGATACGGCCGATTTCCCACACGCTTGCGAGCATGTTGCTCTCCCGTTTTCCCGTTTGGCGGCCGAGGCGGTCAGCGTTTCTTGCGCGCCTTCAACGTGGCGAGGTTCACGTCCCCGCCGCAGTAGATGTCGAGATCGCTGGCGGCCGCGACGGCTTTGCGCGCGATCGCCTCGGCGTTCGCCTTGGGCGTGTGCAACGCGTGCAACGCACCGAGCGCGTACGGCGCCCCCGAGCCGACGGCGTAGTAGTTGTCGAACTCGGTCACGCTCATGTCGCAGGCCACGTAGAAGATGCCGTGCGCGCTCGCGACCAAGAACGATGCGTCGAGATCTCCGAATGGCGAGTCGGGCTCGCTGCATTGGTCGTTCACGAAGGCGTAGCGGTCGTGCAGCACTTTCCAGAACGTGCGGAAGAACGAGAAGATCGACGCCGAGCTCGTGAGCTTCGGCGTGCGCCCTGCACGCAGGTAGTCGTCCATGATGTTCGTGTAGACGCCCCAGCCGGTGGTGGCGAGGTAGGCCTCGCCGATCTTGCGCATCTTCGCGTCGCGCAGGTTGTGCTCGGGCACGGCGCCGGAACCGAAGGTGCGCTTGCTGTCGGTGGCGATCACGATTTCGTCTGCGACGCGCACGGCCACGGCAATGGACATGAAAACAAGGCTCCAGAGTAAAGGGTCGCCGACAGTAGCACGTATCTGGCGGCGCACGCCGCCGGCAGGCATGATCTCGCCGCAAGGTGAGACATGAAGGTTCTGATCGGCACGAGCGGCTATCAGTACAAGTTCTGGCGCGGCAGCTTCTATCCCGAGAAGCTCAAAGAAGCCGACATGCTTCGCGCGTACGGCGCGCAGCTGCCGACCGTCGAGATCAACAACACGTTCTATCGTATGCCCAAGCGTGAGGTGCTCGCCAAGTGGGCGACGCAGGTGCCGGACACGTTTCGTTTCTCGATCAAAGCGCCGCAACGCATCACGCACATCGAGCGCTTGAAGCCGGTGGCCGAAGGTGCGAGCGATTCGGTTGCGTACTTGTTCGGCAACTTGGAAGCGCTCGGCGCCAAGCTCGGCGTGGTGCTCTTTCAGTTGCCACCCAACATGAAGAAGGACATGGAGCGCCTGCGCGTGTTCCTCGCTCGCATTCCGCAAGGCGTACGCACGAGCTTCGAGTTCCGGCACGAGAGCTGGAACGACCCCGAGGTGAACGCGCTGCTGCGCGAGCACGGCGTCACGCTCTGCACGGCCGACGTCGACGACGGCGACTACACGCTTACGCCCACGACCGACTTCGGGTACGTGCGGCTGCGTCGCGAGAAGTATGCGGATGACGAGCTCGCAGTCTGGGCCAAGCGCATCGCGACCGAGCCGTGGCGCGAGGTATTCGTATTCTTCAAGCACGAGGAAGCGGCGCCTGCGTTTGCCGCGCGGCTACGCGCGTGTTTCGGCTCTCTCGGCGTCACGACTTGAAATGTCCCTTGTAATGGCTCCTGAAGCGGGGCAAGAAATGCACGCATGTCGAAAGCGATCATCACGGGAGCAAGCGGGTTCATCGGTGGCAGGCTGCGTGATTCCCTGATCGACGACGGCTGGGACGTGATCGCACTGACGCGTCAATCCGGTTCGCGAACGCGAGCTGGGAATCAACCATCGCCCGAGCCGAAGCGTGGCCGGGTGGCCGCCGTGGACTACGCGGATCCCAGCTCGCTCGAGCGCGTGTTCAAAGCCGAGCGCCCCGACGTGGTCTTCCACGTAGCGGGTGCGACCAAGGGCGTGCACTACGAAGACTTTCAGCGCGGCAACGTCATGCCCACACGCAATCTCGGGCTCGCGCTGCGCAACACGCACGATCATGTCGGGCGCCTTCTGCACGTCTCGTCGCTGACGGTCTACGGCCCGTCGACGCGTGCCGAGCCGCGCGTCGAGACACACGAGCGCAAGCCGATCGAGCACTACGGCAAGAGCAAGCTCGAGGCCGAGCTGGTGCTCGAACGCGAGATCGGCACGAGCCTGCCATGGACGATCATCCGCCCGGCGGGTGTGTACGGTCCCGGCGACGTCGACAATTTCGAGCTGTTCAAGCTCGCGATGCAGCGCCTAAACGTGTTCTACGGCAACCGCGACTACCTCTTCTCGGCTGTGTACGTCGACGACGTGGTGCGCGCGATCCGCGATGCCGCCAGCAGCAGCGCGACGATCGGCAAAGGCTATTTCATCTGCGACGGAAAGCCGCTGACCTGGGCAGATTTCCAACAGCAGATTATGGATGCCACCGGCAAGCGCGCGCTCACGCTGAGCTTGCCCACCGTCTCGCTCGACCTCGCCGCCACGTTCGGCGAGCTGCTGACCACGTTCGACAAGAAGCCGCGGCTGTTCAATCGTCAGAAAGTGATCATGGGTAAGCAGAGCGCGTGGACGTGTCGGCACGACGCCGCGCAGCGCGACTTCGGCTACACACCCGCGTTCGACGTACGCACCGGCGTCGCGCGCACGCTCGACTGGTATCTCTCGTCGGGCTGGCTCAAGCGCTGAGATGCTGGAGAGTCTCTTCGTGCTCGGGTTGATCGCGGTGCTCGTGGCCCTCGGCCTGTGCGCGCTGCTCATGCCGCTCGAGCTGCTCTTCATCGTGGGCCTGAGCTGCGTTGCCGCCGGCTTTTGTCTCGGCGTGCCCGCGGGCGTGTACTACCACTGGAAGCTCTATCGCGTGCTCGTGGCGCAGGGGCCCGTGCCGCGCAGCTTCTGGCTGCGACCCACGCGCTTTCACGAGCAGCTCGAGCCTGCCGAGTGGCGAACCATCTTTCCCTGGTTCGCCATCGGCGGCGGCGGCTTTCTGCTGATCGTGCTCGGCTGCCTCGTAGTGATGGTCGCGGTGCTGAAGAGCTGAAGGTCAGCTCCGGTTCAGCGCTTTCATCGCGACGGCACGCACGGTGGCGTCTTCGTCGAGCGTGGCAGCTTGCAGCGCGGCGGCGAACAGCTCGGGGTCGAGCTTGCTCATCGCGCGTACGGCGTAGTAGCGGACCAGCGAGTTGTCGGACTTTTGGTCTTTCTCGAGGCGTTCGCTAACCCGCTTCTTCACGTCGTCGTCCGCGCTCTCTTTGAACTCTTTGACCATCTGGTCATACGCATCGCGGTCGGGCATCGTTGCCGCGGACGGCGGCGGAATCGACGTCTGCGGGCGCGAGCTGATCACCGGCGCGTTGCGCGGTGCCGTCGGTCGCGCCGGACCCTTGCCGGGCAGACGCGGCGGGATCTCACTGGGCGAGCCTTCGGTCATGCGCGGGCGACGGATCGTGCCCGGGCTGGAACGGAACAGCTCGTACTCTTCGATCTCGCCCAGGTCGAGACCAGTCAAGCCGCGCTGCAGCTTCGCGCGCAGCTGACCGCCTTCGCGCTTGGCCTGCGCGACCATCTCCGAGATGCCGTCGGGCAGTTGCTGCGACGAGCAGAACAAGCGAATCGTGGCGGGCGCGTGCTTGTCGTTCAAGCGGTAGACGCCCATGTGGATCGCCGCGCCGCCGGTTTCTTCTTTGAGCTGTTCGTTGATGTGCTCGAAGAACGTGTACGGCGTGTCGATCAGCATCGCCTCCGGCGCTTCGATGACCACGCCCATGTACGAGACGTTCTCGAGCTGGAAGCCTTCCGGATTGATGCTGCTGTGCAGCGCGCCTTCGCGCACCGCTTGCATGACCGCATCCACGGTCAAGCGCGGCAGGCTGGCAGTTGCGAGCGTGATGATGCCGCCCGAGAGCAAGAGCGTACGGAAGTCTTCGCCGTCGAGCGAGCGGATCGGGCTGATGTCCTCGCGGCTGTTGAGCTGGTTGAGCGCGTCGATCGGCTCGAGGATGATCTTGTTGATCTCCGCGTAGTACTTGCTGAGCGAGACGTCGCCGTAGTTCTTGGCGAGCCGTGAGTTGTCGACGAAGATCCAGCCGAGCAAGCTTTCTTTCACCAGCTCGTTGACCGCGCGCACCGCGTTCACCTTGGCGATGCCGCTCTCGTGCTCGTTCGGCAGCGTGGCCAGCACCATCATCGGCAGCGAGAGATCCGACAGCGTCTTGACCAGCTCGGCCACCGCCGAGCCCGTACCGCCGCCCAGGCCCGCCGTGATCAACACGACATCCGCGCCCGCGACGTGCTCCGAGACGCGCTCGCGGATCTTGCCCGCGTTGACCGTGATGCACTCACGGCCGTAGTTGATGTCGCCACCGGCGCCGTCGTAGCCGTCGATGCCGATGTACATCCGGTACTCTTCGGGCAACGACAGACCGCTCGTCGAGAGCGAGGACAAGTCAGTGGTCGCGGTGTTCAGCGCGAGCGCGCGATAGCCGCGGCGCGACAGCTCCGCTGCGAGGTTTCCGCCGGCTTGGCCCAGGCCCACGGCGACGATATCGATGGCTTTGCCTTCAGGTTTCACGCTGTCCTCCGCTTACCCCTCCGTGCTGCAGAGTACATTGGGGCCGCCACTATAGACCTGCGTCCGCGCGCGAGTCCATGGCGTACGTCGCATGCACACGTCGCGCGGAGACTTTTCTTACGGCGCTGTGGGGCTGCAGCAGCGGAAGCCCACGCTGGGCAAGCGCACGGTCGGTCCGCCGACGCCGAAGTCGAAGTCGCAGCGCAGGCCAGTGGGGGCGTTGTCGTAGCTGCCGCCGCGCAGCGGGTTCTTCATCGGTGAGCCCCCCGACGCGGGATCCGTTGTCCATTCCTTGGCGTTGCCGCTGAGGTCGAAGATGTTGCCGCCACTAAAGTGCGCGTAGCACAGGGGCTTACTGCCGGTCGGCAACAGCGCGTCCGTGTCTGCGGCGCCGGGCTGCTTCGTGATGTCGTGGCCGTTGCAGCCAGTGCTGTTGCCGGGCGCGTTCTGGTAGTCGTTGCAGGTGCCGCTGGCCGGTGTGTACGACCAGCCGCAGCCGGAACCGCCTTTGCACGCCGTGATCCAATCGGCCACATCGCAGACGTCCATGCCGGCGGCCGTGCACGCATCGACCGCTTCCATGTACGTCACGTTGGTCCACGGCATGACGTTCGCGCGCGAGCACGAACGCTGCGTGCTTGCCCCCGGATCGCTGACGGTGGCATCCACGCGCGACGCCTCGAACTTGTAAACCCACAGGCTGCCGTTCACCTGCACCACGTCGTCGTGCACGTAGCTAGGGTTGAAGCCTGGCGCGCTCTTCGGCTCGTCGATCAATCCGTCGCAGTCGTTGTCGATGCCGTCGCAGATCTCCAGGCCGACGCTGGTCTGATCCACGAAGCTCGGGTTGCTGCCGGGCTTCGATTGCGGCTCATCCACCAAGCCGTCGCAGTCGTTGTCTTTTCCATCGCACAACTCGGGGCTGGGCTTCTTCAGCGCCCCGGCCAGGCAGGTGAGGCCCGTGCCCGCTGCGTTGCACTCCTGCATGCCGTTGACGCGGCACTCGCCCACGCCGATCTGACAGGTGGTGCCAACCTTCGGAAACGTCTCGTCGACCTCGCCGTCGCAGTCGTTGTCGATGCCGTCGCAGGTGACTTCATCGGGCTCGTAGGCCATCGGGAAGCGACACACGAACGCGCCGTTCACGCACACCGGCTTGGTATGCGCGCAGATGCCGGCTTGCGGGCAGTCGTTGATCTTCGCGCTCGTCTCTTCGTCGACTTTGAAGTCGCAGTCGTCGTCCTTGCCGTTGCAGATTTCGACGCCCGGCACGCATTGCGGCAGGCTGCCGGCGGCGTCGACATCGGCCGCGCCGCCGTCGCCGCCCACGGTGTTCATGCCGCCATCGCCGTTCGGATCGATCACGCGTCCGTCCGGCAACACCACCGAGCCGTCGCCCGCCGTCGCTGCAGGCTTCGTCTCTTTGACGCAGTCGACGCAGAACGGCTTGACCTGACAGCCGCCCACGAGCGTCGCCATCAGCGTTACCAAGCCACACGGCAACAGCACGGCGAGGCCGGGAGCGCTACGGGCGAGCTGTCCGCGCCGCCGGCGCGAGCGCAGCAGCATGCCGAGCACGACCAGGATCACGCCTGCAGCTGATGGCGGCAGACCGGTGCTCTCGGCCCCGGGCACGCTGCACGCACAACCCCCGCCACCGGTCGCCAGCAAGCGATTGCGCGAGGCGTCGTTCTTGGGGTCGCTCGTGATCGGGTTGCTGCCGCCGAACTCACACTGGCCGCGCGCGCACAGCTGCGTGGCGGGGCAGGTCACGTTCCAGCAAGGATCCGCGATGCATGCGGCCGTGCTCACGTCGCACAGCTGGCCGATCTTGCAGGTCATCGTCAGGCACGAGTTGGTCACGCACGTGCCGGTCTCTGGGTCGCAGGCTTGATCGGCCGAGCACGCCACGGTCGCGCACTTGTCGACGCGGCACTTGCCGGCCGCGCAGGTCTGCCCGACCGCGCAGTTGACTCCCGCGCAACTCTTCTCGCACGTGCCGCCGCGACAGACTTCGTCTTTGGTGCAGGTCGAGTTGGCGCACGGGTCGAGCGTGCATGCGCCGGTGCTGGGATCGCACAGGTTGCCGGCATCGCAGCCGAGGCCGCGGCAGTTGTCCTCCGCGCACAGACCGCTGCGCGGATCACAGACCTCACCCGACGCACAGGTCACGCCGTCGCAGCGCGGCGCGCAGCCGCCTGCACGACACTGGCAGGATGCGTAGCGGCTGCTGTTCGGTCCGCACGCGACCTTGCCGTCGCGCTTCACGCTGGTGTTCTGCCCGCAGAACTGCGCGTCGCAGCCACTGTTGACGCACAAGCACTCGCCGTTCGGTTGGAACTCGGGCGTGAGCTTCTTGTCCTTGCACGACGCCGTGAACTCGGCCGCCTGGTCGCAGAACGCGACGCACTTGCAGCCGGCGCAGCGCATGTTCTTGCCGCACAGGTCGCCGCTCGCCTCTTCATCGACGGTTCCGTCGCAGTCGTTGTCCTTGCAGTCGCAGATCTCTTTGGCAGGCCCGACTCCGCCTTCGCAGCTCTCGCTGCCCGCGATGCACATCAGCTGACCCGGTTGGCACTCGCCCTTGCTCGAACCGCACGGCGCGAGCGTGCTCGTGCCTTCGTCGATCTTGCCGTTGCAGTTGTTGTCGACACCGTCACAGACCTCTTTGTCCGAGCTGGTGCATGTGCTGCACACGTTGGCGAAGCCGTTGTCGATCTTGCCGTCGCAGTTGTCGTCCTTGCCGTCGCACTTGGTCTCACCGGGATCGGTGCACAGGTCTGCCTTCGGATGGCCCGCGGGCTTGTTGCAGTACTTGGTGATGCCTTCGTCGATCTTGCCGTCGCAGTCGTCGTCTGCGCCGTTGCAGACCTCGACCGGCGCTTGCGAGTCGGCGATGATCTGGTTGAGCGCGAGCGAGAGATCCGGCTCGTTCGCCGCTGGAAAGAAGTGACCGTTCGTGGCGCCGGGCCTGGCATCGGTGCCGCCGGAAGCTGCGATGCTGCTGAGCACTGCGGGATCGTAGTCACCCGCTTTGCCAAAACCGATCACGTACGTGCGGAAGGCCTTGTTCGCCAGACTCGCGGATTTGACGTTGCCGGTGTTGAGCACGGCCGCCGCTGCCGGCGGATCGTTCGTGCCGTCTACTGCACACGTATCCACGCCGTCCGTCAACAGAATCACCGAGACCGGACGGCAGGCGAGCTGCGCGTCGTTCTTGAGCGGCGAAACCGGTGGCCGCGCACTGCTCGTGTTCGTGACGTAGACCGGCGTCGCCAGTGCAGCCATCGCTTTGACGTCGTAGCCCATCCAGCGGCCCATGCTGTCGACCGCTTCGTTACCTCGGAGGTACTCGTTCGCGCGGTGCAGCGATTGCGCGAGCGGCGTACTGCCACCGGCAGAGAGCTCATGGAGGAAGCCCGCTGATGCGCAGGTTGCCCCTGCTGGTTGTACGCACGTTCCGTCGACCCATTCGCGCAGTAGGCTGGTGTTGCTGGTCTGTATTGGCACTAGCAGTTGCGCGTCGCAGGTATTTCCCGAGTCGTTCGTGAGGCAGGCGTCTTGGCAGGTATGCGCAAACTGCATCAAGCCGAACTCGGCATCGCCGGTGCCATCGATGATGCGCTGCAGCGCGCACTTGGCGTCGCCGATCTTGTTGGCCGGAAAGCCGCAGATGTTCGTGTTGAACGCGTTGCCGCAGTTGTTCCCTACGTGGCACGAGCAGTCGGTTTCCCCGGGGGCGCACCACTTCATCGACCCCGACGTGTCGACCACCACCAAGAAGTACGGCTTGATCTGCGCGTGTGCGCGCTCCGCCGATGCGCACACTGCGCTCACTACCAGACAACATGTCCACACCGTTGACCACGTTGACCACGTTCGCCACGTTCGCATTGACTTCTTCCGCATCGCGTTCGAGCCCCCAAAACCCAGAGTGCGTGTCATACCGCCCATACGCGCGTAAATAAAGCTGAAGCGCCGCTTGGGATTCCGAGCGTGGTGCTACGTACCGGGAGGCCCGTGCCGCAGGGCCGGAAAAAAAAGGTCCGCCGTGACGGCAGAGTGGTTCGCCTCGTCGACCCCTGGGCGTTCGAGATGGTATGCTCGGCGTCCCATGTCGATTCCGACGTCGATCCCCAAGCCGATGGCCGTCGTCGTCGTCGTCGGGGGGCCAACCGAGCTGATCCACGCCGTCCGGCAAGCCGCGGGGCTCGCCGCCGCCGCGCGGATCGAGACCGCCGAGCTTTCCAACGCCGCCACCGTGGTCGCGACGCACCGCCCGTTTGCGATCGTCATGAGCGAGGACGTCTACGCGTTCGACTCGGATGAGTTCGCCGCGCTCGCCCGCGACGTGAACGCGACCCTGATCCGCATCGACACCTCGAACGCCACGGCCGCAAAACTAGAGCGAACGCTCATGCCTCAGCTAGGCCAAGCGCATCGCAAGCGCGGCTGAGCCAGGCGCCGCTGTTTTAGAGCGCGTCGCTGGTACGGCGGCTCGTCAGAGCGCGCCGGTAATTGACGGACCGTCGCCGAGGTCGCCGCCGAACACGCGGCCGCCCTGTTCGTAGGCCCAGTGTGCCCGACCCTCGGACTGCGGGGCGATCACGACGTCCTGGTCGTCCGCGGGCGGCGGCTCGCCATCGAGCGCGCGCTGTCCGATGGGGCCGAGTGTGCCACCGGCGAGCCGCAGTACGTGCTCGCCGCCGTCGGCGGCACGCACGCTGTACTCGCTGAACAAGAGCCCGTCGTTCGAAACCGTCGAGGTGAGCCGCGCGTGCCCGCGGATCAACGTGTTCGCGTCGCCGTACAGACGCGTGAGGCGAGCGGCTGCTTCCGGCAGCTGTGCGGGCAGCGCGGCGCGCGGTGCGCGTGCCATGACTTCTTGCAGCGCGACGTGCGCACGCGCCGCGACGCGCGCGTCCTCATCCGAGCACAGGCGCTCGGCGATCGCTTGCTCGTCGCGCGTGCCCAGCTGAGCCAGCGCCTCGAGCGCATCGACGCGCGCGGCAGGATCGCTGCCGTCAGCTGCGGCGCGAACCATCGTGCGCGCTTGGTCCGTGCTCATGTCCGTCAGCCCACGCACGCGCTCGCGCAGCGTCGTGGTCGGATCGTTGGTGCGCAGGGGCGCTCCGAAGCCGACGATCGAAGTCAGCATGAGCAGTGGCAGCGCGCGCGCCCAGAGCCGCAGGCGGCTGCGCCGTTTCGCACGCAGCCCGAAGAACGACAGCGCGAACACGAGTAGCGCTAGGCCGTGGCGCGCGTCGCGCCTGCCCGCGACCGAGAGCGAGCTGCAGCCGTTGGCGGCAGCCGGCGGGTGACTCAGGTAGCTCGCGGTCACGCCGTCTTCGTCGTCCTTCGCGAGCGTGCGCTTCTGCGTCTCGCCGGGCATCGCGTAGGGCCACATCGTCGCGCCCGGATCCGCGGCGCTCTCGCCGAGCCCGAGCACGTGGCCGCTCTCGTGCGTGAGCACGGCGCCGAGATCGTAGTCGCTGGACTTCGTGTGCGAGCCCTCGTCGAGGAGCGCGAACTTGGTCTCGCCGTTCACGAGCACGTCGGCGTCGAGCAGGCGGCCGGTCTCCATCTCGTAGGTGATCACGGTGATCGCGAGCTTCGCGGGCTCGTACGGCCACTTTCGCAGCAGGTAGACGCCGTTGGTCGGCGAGCCGCCGTGGTTGCCCGGCTTCGCGGATGGTGCCCCTGGCGCGAGCATCAGATCCGGCACGCGCGGCAGCCCGCGCCACGCTTCGAAGGCCATCGTGACCGCGGCGCGCGCCTGGTCTTCCGGCAGAAAGCTCTCGAGCGCCGGATCGATCTGCATTGGCACGCTGTCGCGCGCCCAGCGGATCCGATGGCCGAGCTCGGTGGTGTTGATCGTGTACGCGTGGGCGGGGCTGATGGCGCCGAAGAAGGCTCCCAAACACACCACCAGCGATACCGAAGCAACCAATTTCATCTAGCTAAGAGTCTATGCACCCCAATGGCTAGTTCGTCCATGTAGGACGTAAAAGTTTATAAATAGAATAATTATGTGCGTGCTTGGTTTACGGCCTTAATTGGTGGTGGGTAACTCTCCGACACGGACGGAACACCGCTGGTTGTCAGCCCTCGGGACCGAGCCACTCGCGCACGAAGGTCTCCGCGGTGGGCCGCGCGATCGCGGCTGCGGGTTGCTTCGGGGTGCCCACGTAGAGGAAGCCGACGATGGCGTCTTGCTCGCGGAAGCCGAACGCAGCTTTGACCGCGTCGTCGTACGTGAACGAGCCCGTGCGCCAGATCGCGCCGTAGCCCTGCGCGTGGAACGCAAGCAGCAGCGCATGCGCGGCGCTGGCAGTTGCGAGCAGCTGTTCCACAACCGGGATCTTCGGATGGGCTTCGAGGTGTGCGGCGACGACCAGGATCATCGGCGCGCGCAATGCTTTGCCACGCAGCTTGGCGAGCTCTTCTTCGGCGGTGTCCGGTTGCTTTCGGCGCGCGGCTTGCGCCATCAGTGTGCCGAGCTGGTCGCGCGCAGCGCCTCGGATCACACGAATCCGCCAAGGCCGCAGCGTGCCATGATCGGGTGCG